>DASWJZ010000171.1:0-3561 GCA_036396875.1 Propylenella sp. | reverse complement strand
CGAGAAGCGGCGGCAGGCGGCCTTCCACGACGCCGCTCAGGAGCAGCGCCGCGCTCGCGAAGAGTCCGCCGAGCATCCACGCGCCGGGAAGCCGCACGACCAGGAAGAGCAGCGCGGCGGCCAGACCGGCGCCGAGAAGCAGGGCGAGGTCGACGAGGCCGACATGTGAAGGCTGCTCGGCGCCGCCGGCCAGCTCCCCCGAATGCCCGAGCAGCAGGCCGATGAGGGGGACCAGCTCGACCAGCATGACGAGCCGCACCGACTGGGCGACGGCGACTTTCTTCATGTCGGTGCGCAGCTGCTCAGCGGCCGCCAGCACGAAAGAGAGCGCCCCCGGCAGCGCCGAGAGCAGTGCCGCGTTGCGGTCCCAGCCGTGACGCCGGTGAAGGTGCCGGTAGGCGCCGGCGATCAGGATTACGAGCGAGACGCTGAGAACGAGAAAGCTCGCCGGCCAGGTCTGCATCTGATGCAGCGTTTCCTGCGACACGCCGCTGCCGGCGTAGATGCCGAGGACAAAATAGGCCGGCGTCCTGACCGACGCCGGCACGTCCGTATTGACCCCCGCCAGGGACGCTGCGGCGACAACCAGCAGGCCGCCGGAGAGCCATCCGGCCGGCAGACCGAGCAGTTCGGCGGCAGCGCCTCCCGCGGCGGCGATGCCGATGGTGATCGCGAATCTCTTCAGGGAGCGGAGGTCGAGCTGACCGAACACCGGCGGTCAGCTTCCGAGCCATCGCCGCAGCCGGCGCACCGCTTCGCTTAGGTCGTCCGCCTTGCGTTCGAAGCAAATGCGCAGGAACGGCGCGCCGCCCGGACCGAAAGCGGCCCCCGGCGCCGTCCCGATCGCGGCCTCGTCGACCAGCCGCAGGCTGAGCTTCGACGTATCCTCGATGCCGTCGATCGAGAAGAAGAGGTAGAACGCTCCATCCGGCCAGGCGAAGCGGACACGGTTCGATCCTTGGAGGCCGGAACAAACGATCTCGCGGCCCCGTCGCGCCCGCACGACCTGCAACCGCGCAAATTCCTCGCCGTCCTCGAGCGCCGCGACGGCGGCGCGTTGCATGAAGGCGGCGACGCCGGAGGTCGAATACTGGATCAGGTTTTCGAGGACAGTCCCGAGGACCGGCGGCGCGCCGATCCAGCCGATGCGCCAGCCGGTCATCGCCCAGTTCTTCGAGAACGTGTTCACGTGGATGACGCGGTCCCCCTCCTCGGCGACATCGTAGAACGATGCCGCCCGCTCGCCCCGGTAGACGAAGCGGTTGTAGACCTCGTCGGCGACGATCCAGAGGCCGTGCCGGCGAGCCAAAGCAAGGATGGCGCGTAGCTCCTCCTCGGTAGCGGTCCAGCCGGTCGGGTTGGCCGGCGAATTGATGAAGATGGCGCGGGCGGAGGGCGTAACCTCCGCTGCCATCCGGTCGAGGTCGAGATTCCACCTAGCCCCGTCGAATTCGAGCGGGACGAAGGTTGGCTCCGCACCGCCGACGCCGACGGCGGCGGCGAAGTTCGGCCAGGCGGGGCTCGGGATGATGACCTTGTCGCCGCTTCCGGCAACCGCCGCGATGGCGATCTGGATCGCCTGCATGCCGCCGCCGGTGACGTAGAAAGACTCCGCATCGAACGGGCGTCCGAAATGACGGCTGTGATAACGCGCAAGCGCGGCGCGAAGCTCGGGGATGCCGCGCTGCCACGTATAGAACGTCTCGCCGGCCCGGAGCGATCGGTTTGCGGCTTCGCAGATGAAATCGGGCGTCGGCAAATCCCCTTCGCCGGCCCAGAGGGGAATAAGGTCCGGGCGGCCGCGGCCGTAGTTGAACACCTCGACGATGCCGGATTCCGGCGCTTCGCGCGCTTCCCGCCGCAGCGCCGACAAGAGATCAGCCTTCATCGCGGCGCTGCGTAGCGCAACTTCGCCGTAGCGGGAAGCGGCCTGCCGCCGGTCCTCGGCGCAAGTGGCGGTTGGGGCCGTTCCGCCAAGCCCCCGGCCGGGGATCGCGCTCTTCAGACGGCCTCTTTCGCCAGCAGATCACGGATCTCGCGCAGCAACACGACATCCTCGGCCGGCTTCGGCGCTTCCGGAGCCTTCTGCTCCTGCTTCCGCACGAGCGTGTTGATCGCCTTCACCAGCAGAAACACCGCGAAGGCGACGATCAGGAACTTGATGACGGCGTTGATGAAGCGGCCGATGTTCCACGTGACGGCGCCGGCCTCCTTCGCCTGGTCGATCGTGTTGAAATCGCCTGCGCCCTTCAGCACCACGAAAATCTGTGAGAAGTCGACGCCGCCGGTGATGAGCCCGATCGGCGGCATGAGGATGTCGTCGACGAGGGAGGATACGATCGCGGTGAAAGCCGCGCCGATGATGATGCCGATTGCCAGGTCGAGCACGTTACCCTTCAGCGCGAACTCCTTGAATTCCTTCAGCATTCTCCTCTCCCCGTCTAACCGCCCTGCCGCCGGGCGGCGGCGATCGTTCCCCTTGTCCGGGCAAGGCGCAAGGGGCATTTTTGCGACAGGGGCAATCTGTGCAGGAGCGCGGCGCGGCGCTACTGTCGCGCGGGGGAAAGGAGACGCCTCGTGCTGATCGGCCTGATCGCCGTGCTTACGGCGATCATCTACATTGCGGCGCTCTTCGGCGTGGCATGGTTCGGCGATCGTCGGGCGGCGCGGGGAAAGCCGCATGAGCGGCCGCTGCTCTACGCGCTCGAGCGAAGGGCGTTGCGAAAGAGCGGATGATCGTCGGCCACAATGAACGTGGGCGCGTCCGTCACGGAAGTTCTCCCGCCTGCCATCGGCCCGGGGTGTCTCGAAGCGCGATCAAGTCTACAGGGTCGGCAGGCGCTTTGGAACGTTGTGTCCCAACCGGCCGTCATTGCCTTCGCGACGGCTAACGGCCATCTTCCCGTCCGGATTTGCGGAGGGAGCCCTGGATGGCGGGACTGCGGCCGCCGGAACGTGACATCGGCGTGCTGCGAGCGCCCGTCCGGTCGAGCATCATTCTGGGCGGTTTGTTCCTGATCGTGGTACTCGGCCTCGGGCTGTTCGAGCGGCTCGGGGCGGGAGGCGGATTTGCTGCGGCGGCGATGATCGCGGCGGCGCTCGCCCTTTTCGCCCTTGTCGGGCTCTTCGCTCACGCCCGCCGGGCGGCCGACTACTACGTCGCCGACCGGAGCGTATCCGGATCGCTGGGAGGACTGTCCGGCGGGGCGGGTCTTGTCGGCCTGATCGTCGTCGGCCTGGCAGGCGGCGCGCTCGGCACCCCCGCGGAGATTGCCGGAGCGTCGATCGGACTCGTCCTCGGCCTGCTGCTCCATTCAGTGCTGGTCGCGCCCGGGCTGCGGCGGTCCGGCGCCTACACGGCAGGCGATTTCCTGGCGGTGCGTCTCGGCAGCGCGTGGGCCCAGGCGGGGGCCGCCGTTGTGGTGCTCGCGTCGTCCTTTCTGCTCTTCCTCGTGTATCTGAAGTTCTCTGCGCCGCTGCTCGCAACGATGTTTGGTCTCGGCGCGGACCACGCGCTCTATGCCGCGGCTCTCTCGATGGCGCTTGCCGTGCTGCCAGGTG
>DASWJZ010000170.1:0-2516 GCA_036396875.1 Propylenella sp. | reverse complement strand
AACGCCCGGGCGCCCCTCGCTTTTCGCCGAAATTCCTTCGAGGCCGAACACGCCCCGAACAACGGCGGCTCGAAAACGAACGCCCCGCCGAGCCGACGAATTTTCGCGATCCTTGCGCGGAGGCGCTCGTCCCGATGTTCTCTCCCGGGGACTGGGCCGCACTTATCCACGCCCCCTCGCGCGGGCGGAAAAGGCTCGCGGCGCGGCTCTGGCGCGCGGCGGAGCGGCAGGCGCGAAAACTCGAATTCGCGCTCGCCTGGGATTTTCAGCGGAAGGAGGACCGCGCGCACGATCTCGCCGCGCTCCGCGAGCTGACGCGCATCCTGCGCGATCTCTCGGCGCTCGAGGACTCCACGGCGCGCGCAGAAATTCACGCCCGCGTCGGCGAGGCGGTGGAGCGCGAGGAGGCGCTCGCGGTGGAGGGACGCGCGGTGTTCGTCAGGCGGGAGAAGAGGGGGTGAGGGAGCTGGAATCATCGCTGTGCGATTCCGAGTCTGCGGTTGCGGCGCTGCAGCGAGACGATCTCTCCGCTACGCGCGCCGCCTTGCGTCTGCCGGAAGGCTCAGATTAGCATTCCCGACTTCATCGGGCCGAGTTGATCCATGTCCGTCCGCCTTACCGGAGCTGTTCTTGCCGCGCTTGCGGTCGCGGCTTTCGCGAGCCCCTGCGCGGCCGCGCTTTGCGGCAATGATTCCTCGGGCTTCGATGCCTGGATCAAGGATTTTCGCACGATGGCCGCCAGCAAGGGCATCTCGTCCGCGACTGTCGCCTCCGCACTTGAAGATGTCGGCTACAGCACGATGACGATGTTCCTCGATCGTCACCAGGGAGCGCTCAGGCCGGATTTCGAGACGTTTGCGGCGAATGCCATTCCGCCGCGCATGGGCCGGGCGCAGAGAGCCCTGGAGAAGCACGCGACGGCTTTCGCCCGCATCGAGGAGCAGTTCGGCGTTCCCAGGGAAATTCTCGTCGCGATCTGGGGACTGGAATCGGACTTTGGCGAAGCGGGCGGCGCGGCCTCGACCATAGGAGCCCTTGCCACGCTCGCTTATGATTGCCGGCGTTCGGAATTCTTCACCGCGCAGATACTCGACGCGCTCCGCATCATCGATCGCGGCGACCTGACGGCCGCGGAAATGAAGGGGGGGCTGCATGGCGAACTCGGACAGACGCAGTTCCTCCCGTCCTCCTACTATGCCTTTGCCGTCGATTTCGACGGGGACGGCCGCGCCGATCTGCTGAACAGCAGTGAAGACGCGCTGGCTTCGACCGCCAACTATCTGAGGCAGCACGGCTGGCGGAGTGGGGAGCCGTGGGACATGGGAGCGCCCAACTTCGAGGTGCTGAAGACCTGGAACAGGAGCGAGGTCTACTCACGGGTTGTCGGGGAGTTTGCGCGGCGTCTGACGGAGGGGCATGCGCCTTCCGCCGATTCCGCCGCACCGCCTGCTCAGTGATTGGCGACACTCAACCGGCGCAGACGATCGCGCCAGTCTTCAGCCGGCGAATGAATCGCCCCGCGCGAATCGCGACGCCGGGCCACCGTCGCCGCCTGATGCCTATCTCAGAACCTTCAGCGGCCGAGACTCCCCCGTCTCATATGTCCTGAACCCGGACAGCCGCTTGACACTGCCGAGACGCCAATCCTTAATGCTCAACCCGCTGGCCGAATTTCGGCGAAGTCGGCGCTTAAGGTCAGCCGAGGGAGCGCCGCATTTGCATCGGGAGGGCGTGTTCCATCTCCTCGGCTGCACCGGCCAGAATGGCACGGCTCGGCCGACTCGACAGCGGCGTCTCAAACCAGCCCTGAAATGTCGATCTTACAAGGGGGGGTTTATTCATGAAGCTCTTTGCTCTCACCGCTGTGCTGGCAGCGGTCCTCGCGTTCGCTCCACTCGCGAAAGCGGCTCCGATCATCAACGGCAAGGTCTATGAGGAGACCAAAGAGAAGGATTGCGGTTTTTCGGCGAACCACTGCGTCTTGGGCTTTACCAAGGTTCCGACCGGAAAGATCCTGACGATCAATCGCGTGAGCTGCGCGGTCCTAAAGTCGACGAGCCAGTTCACATTTTCCTTGGCACTGGGCCAGTTCGTCTCAGCCGATCTGGCCGTGAAGCGCCCTCAGTTCCTCACCCCCGTGAAGCTCGGCGTCGGTTCGGGCGTGGAATCGTATCAGTCAAACGACGCGGTTCAGCTTGTTCTGAAGAACGATAAGCGCCCTGGGATCTCGTTGGACGCGGACGGCCGCAACGGACAGATCGTCATTGAGTGCACGATCCTCGGACGGCGGACGAACTCTTAGAGTCCGTTTGGAAAGTCACGGATGAGCGGTTCTTCGTAGCAGGTTTCCGCCCATTGCGACGAGGATCATGGCGTGAGAGACGTCGATGCGCTGCTCGTAGTCGCGCACGAGGCGTCGCCATCGGGTCATCCAGCCGAAGGTGCGCTCGACGACCCAGCGGCGGGGCAGGACCTGGAAGCCCTTTTGGTCGTCGGATCGGCGGATGATCTCGATG
>DASWJZ010000169.1:0-2425 GCA_036396875.1 Propylenella sp. | reverse complement strand
GCCGGGCCCTCACCCCCCACAGCGATCTGGACTGCATCGTCCTGGTCAAGGGACAGGACGAAGGCCAGGAGATCATCCGCATCGCCGACCGTCATGTCGACATCCGCTACCGGAGCGCCGAGGCCGTGGAAGAGGAACTGTCGCATTCGCTGATGCTGGCGCCCCTGCTGCGGAAAGCCCGCGTGCTCTTCGAACATGACGCGACCGGCACGAAGCTGATCGACAAGGCGCAGCAGCGGTTTCGCAATGGACCGCCCCAGGCCGGCATGCACGAAAAAATCCGCCTCAAGGCCGACTGCTTCCACTGGCTCGGCAAGGCCGAGGATCTGCTCGGCAGCCAGCCGGCGACCGCCGAGTACCTGCTGGCGACGTTTTTCGAAGAGCTCCTGCAGGCTTTTTTCAGGATCCGCGGACTGTGGCTGACGGCTCCGGTGGACATGATGCGATTCGCCGCCTCGCGCGACGGCGCAATCGGCGAATTGCTGGAACGCTTCCAGGGGGCTTCCACGACCGCCGCGCGTCTCGACAGCGGCCGGCAATTGGCGCAACAGCTGTTTCGAGACATCCCCAACCCCCAACGCGTCGATTAGCCCGCATTATCCATGAACGCTTCTGCTGCAATCGCGGATTCGCGGCTGCGACAAGCCTGCATGCGACATCATTGGCATGCAGGCGGGCGGGCTCGCCACTCGGTCTGTCAACGTACTCGTTGAGTACGCCTCCTTCCCTCGTAGCTCCGCGCGCCCGTCTCGCCATGCGACTTCGCGATTTCGCGACGAACCGCTATGGATATTGCGGGCTAGCGAAAAAGTGCGCCAGCTGCGTTCTCGCCTCGCTCGGAACCTCAACATACCGAAAAAAGTATGCCTCGGTCCCTCGCTCGCTGCGGCCTTCCACGGGAAGGGGCGCGTCTCGGCGCGACCGGGGTTGGGCGGGTGAGAAAGCAGCCTTTTTGACCATCCTGGCCGGAGCACGGTTTCCTGTATAATCCGCCCATGCAGGCTTTCCGCGTCGCCCTCATCTCTCTGATCCTCAGCGCGTTCACGCCGGCTGCCACGACCCTTGCTCAGGACACCACGCTTCCAGGAACATGGACCCGGCTCGCTTCCGCCCCGACCAAGCGCACGGAGGTGACGGCCGCGGTCCTCGACGGAAGGATTTACGTCCTGGGGGGATTCGCCGAGCCGTCCCTGGGTAATATCTCCGGCATGACCATCACGGACAGGGTCGAGGTCTACGATCCCTCGACGAGCGAATGGACGACCCGCGCGCCGCTGCCGGTTGGCCTGCATCACGCCGCGGCGGCCGTGGCGGGGAACCGCCTGTACGTGATCGGCGGCTACACGCGATCGTTCCTCTCCCTCTGGCATCCGGTGGCGACAGTCTACATGTATGACCCGGAGAAGAGCACCTGGACGGAACGGTCCCCCATGCCGACGCCGCGCGGCGCGCTGGCGGTGGCTGAATCGGGCGGCAAGCTCTTCGCCATCGGTGGCTACGACGGGGAACTCAACAGGGCCGAGGTGGAAGTCTACGACCCCTCCGGCGACTCCTGGACCATCGCGGCCCCGCTACCGACGCCGCGTGACCACCTCGCCGCCGCCACGGTCGGCGGACGGATCTACGCCATCGGCGGCCGCGTGAACCAGAGCTACGCGCGCAATCTTCCGACCGTCGAGGCCTACGATCCGGCCGCCGATCGCTGGACGAAGGTCGCCGACCTTCCGACCGCACGCAGCGGGATCACGGCCGGCGTCATCCGTGACACGATCTACGTGCTTGGCGGCGAAGCTCCGGAGGGCACGTTTCGGACCAACGAGGCCTACTCGCCCGGGACCGGCCTGTGGCAGAGCGCCGCGTCCATGCCGACCGGACGGCACGGTCTGGGCTCCGCAGTTGTCGGCGACCGGCTCTATGTCATCAGCGGAGGACCAACGCCTGGCGGCTCGTACAGTAACGCCAACGAAATGTTCACGCCGGCTGGTTCGCACACGTCGAGACGCGCCTCTTCCGCGAAAGTCGGCGCCGTCATGGCGCTGCTGGCCACCTTCGAGGATGCCGGCGTGCTTCCGCCCGAACAGAGCCCGGACGCCAACCGGCTCATCAAGGCGCTCATCCAATTCCAGTCCGCGTTCATAAAAAGCACGCATCCGGCGATCCAACGCTGGCGCCGCGAGGCCTTCACCGCCAAGTTCGGCGAGGAGGCGCCGGCGGCGCAGGACGCGCTCAAGACAGGGGGATGGACATCCCGTTCGTTGGAAGCGGTGGTGGACTTTGCCGCGGCCACGCCGGTCTGGAACGAGCCCGACGTCAGCGAAGGATTTCACGCGTTCAACGTGGGCCGCTCCGATTTCGACCTGCTGGCGCGCGTCTTTTCAGAGGCGCGGGCCCGGTTTTCAGCCGGGGGACGGAGTATCCACGAAGC
>DASWJZ010000168.1:0-3940 GCA_036396875.1 Propylenella sp. | reverse complement strand
GATTTCGAAGACGGCGAGCACAAGATCCGGTCGCTCGTCAATGTGCGGGGCCGCGATGTCTACGTGCTCGCGAACCTCGCAGGCGACGCCCGGCAGAGCGCCAACGACAGGCTTTGCAGGCTGCTTTTCTTCATCGCCGCGCTGAAGGACGCCGGCGCGGGACGGGTGTCGGCGGTGGCCCCCTATCTCTGCTATTCGCGCAAGGACCGGCAGACGAAGTCGCGCGATCCGGTGACGACGCGTTACATCGCGCAGCTCTTCGAAGCGGTCGGCGCCGATCACGTGATCACGATGGAAGCGCACAACCTCGCCGCCTTCCAGAACGCGTTCCGCTGCGACACCGATCATCTCAACGCCGAGCTGCTCTTCGCCAGGCATTTCGCAGAGATCATCGGCGACGAACCGGTTGCGGTCGTGTCGCCGGACGTCGGCGGCGTGAAGCGGGCAGAGCAGTTCCGCGGGCGCTTCGAGGCGATGCTCGGGCGGCCGGTCGGCAAGGCTTTCATGGACAAGCAGCGCAGCATGGGGAAGGTGACCGGCGACATCTTCGCGGGCGACGTGGCGGGACAATCGGTCATCATCCTGGACGATCTGATCAGCACCGGAACGACGATGGCGCGCGTCGCCGCCGTGTGCCGCGAGCGCGGCGCCCGAAAGATCCACCTCGCCGCGACGCACGGCCTGTTCTCCGGCGGCGCGCCGGCGATCGTCGACGAGCCGAGCGTGACGAGCCTGGTCGTGACGGATTCCGTTTCGCCGCTGCGCATCGATGCTGCGCGGCTCGGGAATCGGCTGGTCGTGCTGTCCGTCGCCGGCCTGTTGGCGGAAGCCATCGCGCGCAGCCATACCGGAGGGTCGATCGTGGAACTGCTCGACGCGCCCTGATGCTCCGGGGTTCCAGGAGGCGCGGTGGCCGCGGCCGCGGCCCTCGTGAATTGAACGCGCGCGCCGACCGCCGCTCCGCTCAGGCGCGGCCCTCAGCGGCGGCTGAGTTCATCTGCTTGAAAAGCTGCTCCACATTCTCCCGGTGACACAGTTCGGTTCCGGGGGTCATCAGCGTTGCGGTCCCCGCCGCCACCCCATATCGGACGGCGTCGCGGAGCTTCCAGCCACGCTCGAGCGCAAATACAATCGCACCGACCATGCTGTCGCCGGCTCCGACAGCGCTGCGGATCGGCACCTCCGGAGCCGCGAAATGCTCTGCCAGGGTGTCGGTCACAAGCAAGGCGCCGCCGGCGCCAAGCGAGACGACGACGACCTCCGCACGGCCCTCCCGGACAAGCGACCGGGCCGAGGCAATCTGGTCGGCGCGGCTCTCGAGCGGCCGCCCGACGATGTGAGAGAGCTCGCGAAGATTCGGCTTCATCAGGAACGCGCCGGCCGCCGCATGGCGCATCGCCTGCGACGTATCCAGAATCAATCTGGCGCCGAGCTGTCGGGCCAGCTTGGCGACGTCGGCGAGCAAATCAGCCGCCTCTACTCCCGGAGGAACGCCACCGCTGACGACCAGGTACGCCGGCGACGGGCGGAGCGCGGCGACGGCGCTCAGGCATTCGCGCCGCTCCTGCGCCGACAGGCTGGGGCCAGGCAGGATGAAACGGTATTGCTTCCCCGTCGAAGTCTCGTCCACAGTGAAGCTCTCGCGGGTGACGCCGGCGATCGATATCACGTGCTGTGCCAGCCCGATCGCATCCAGGCTGTTCCGCAGCATCTCCCCGATCGGGCCGCCCGCCGGGTAGACGGCAACGGGCTCGCTTCCGAGTATCTTCACCACGCGGGCGACATTGATGCCGCCGCCGCCGGGATCGTAGCGCGGCGGTCCGCATCTGAGCTTGTGCATGTGCTCGACGCGGTCCGTGGCGGTCGACAGATCGAGCGCAGGGTTCAGGGTCAGAGTCGCTATGGTGGCCATGCGTCCTTCCAAGCGGTTCGCGATCCCTGTGAGCGGAGCGTGCAGCCGCTATTCGGGCTTCCATTCCAGAACCGATGGGGGAAGGACCCTTATGTGGTTGTGCACCTCCCGCACACCTTCCGCCGTTTCGGCCACGACCCGGATGGCGTCACGCTCCGCCTCCGACGCCACGTTGCCCCAGAGGTGAACGACGCCCCCGGCGACGGTCACATCGACGACGGGCGTCCGGACTCCCGCATCGGCCTGCGCGGTCGCCAGAATAGTCGATCTGATCTCGCTGTCGTCAGGACCGGTGCCGCCTATCTTCGCCGCGGCCACGCCTTGCAACAGATTGGCCCGGCTCACGATCCCGATAAGCCGGCCATCCCGCACCACCGGCGCTCGCTTGATTCCTCGCTCTTCGAAAAGCATCGCAATCCTTTCCAGAGGCTCATGCTCGTCGATCGTCACGACTTCCTTTGTCATGACGTCCTCAACCTTCAGGCCATGCGCTTTCACAAAAGCCTGCGCCCGTTCCTCCGGCGACGAAGTCAGGGCGAACCACCACGGCCGCCGTTCGGTGACCAGTTCGGCGCGCCGCATCAGGTCGCCCTCGGTCAAGAGGCCGACGAGTTGCCCGGACGATCTGTCGACCACGGGGAGCCCGCTGATGCGCCGGTCGAGCATGAGCCTGGCTGCCTCTGCAATGCTCGCACCAGGCGCAACGGTCGTCACGTCTGCGGTCATGACATCCCGTGCTCTCATTTCGGTCCTCCTGCGATATCGCGATCCGCCGCGATCATCCGCCGTTCCATCCGGTGCTCCAAGGCGAACTCTGCGCGCCGAGACCCTCGAATTGGAACTTCATCCCTGTCTCGGTGAGTGAGCTGGCAAGCAGGAACGACACTAGATGAGCACAAGGCGCAAATCTATTCGGACCCCTCCGACCGGCTTTGCGATAGCTCAATCACTGAGAGCAGCGGCGCAACTAGTCTGCCATCTCCGACCGAAATGGGAGGGATCGCCATGCAGGCCAGGGACATCATGACCACGGGGGTGGTCACCGTGAGCCCGAATACCACTGTTTCCGAAGTCGCCCGAACGCTCCTCGCGCACGACATCGGCGCTGTTCCCGTCGTGGATGACAAGGGGGCGGTCGTGGGCGTGGTCAGCGAAACGGATCTCCTGCGCCGCCCCGAGACGGGGACGGTGAGGCGGCGAGGGTGGCTGGCGTATTTCGAGGCGCCTGCCACGCTGGCGGAGGAATATGCGCACGTCCATGGCAACCGGGCCGAAGATGTCATGAACAGGGACATTCTGTCCGTCGCACCCGACCGAGACCTCCTTTCCGTCGTCGACCTTATGGAGAGGCGACGTATCCGCCGCGTTCTGGTGATGGAGGGCGGCGAATTGCGGGGCGTCGTTTGCCGCTCGGATCTTCTACGGGGCATGCTCGCCAGTCGCGAGAGGGCCGCCGCAAGCGAGAGCGATCGGGCCATCCGGACGATGCTTCTGGAGGAGGTCCGCGACCAGCCCTGGCGGTCCGTCACCGACAACAACATCACCGTCGCCGACGGCGTGGTGACATTCTGGGGCGAAGCCGGCTCCGACGAGGAACGGAAGGCGCTGCGGGTCGCCGCCGAAAACGTTCCGGGCGTGAAGCGGGTCGAGGATCGCACGACGTCGCGTCCCGGGATCGCTGTCCCGCTGATTTGAGGCGAGAAGGGAGAGCGGGTCGCCCGGCGCGCTGCGGGGGACCGGCGCGCAACTGCTCAGCGCGTGCGATCCTCGCCGGCAAACTCCTCATCAGCCGCGAGAATGTCATAGATCCGGGCAGAGGCTCCGCTCAGCGCCCGCCGCTCCTCGCCCATCACGTCGTCTTCCCCGACGAGCCACGCCACCGCGGCCTCGAGATCACCGATTGTGGCGTGCGTTTCCAGGATCGCGCTGACCTTCCAGTCGGAGAGATCGCCGCAGATGCGGCGCACCTCCTCTGATGTCAGCCCCGAAATGCCGCCGTTCGCGGTCTCCGCCATTTCCGCTCCTGCA
>DASWJZ010000167.1:0-3662 GCA_036396875.1 Propylenella sp. | reverse complement strand
CGGCTCGTTGCGGTGGAATGGCTCGTGCCCTTGGCTGCCGCCAAGGAGCGGCCAAGTCTCTTCGGCCAGCCCTTTCAGGGGCCGATGGAAGGCCATGAACCGCTTATTCCCCAAGGGTTCCACCACTACGATCTGCACGCTTGGCTGTTCAAGGACAACCCTCTGGGGATGTTCAGTCCTACCAATCCCGATGTGAGCTGCGACGACGCGGACTTTGCCCTGTTGGAGATGACGACCAAGCTGGTGGCTGGCCCCTGACGCTAGCCGCGCGGGGACGATCATCCCCGCGCCAGCTCTGTCCGGCTTCGGGGGCCGGAAAGGACCGGGGCCCATTTCTGACTTGCAAAGAGAAAGTGGCCAGGCGCTTTCACTTGGCCCCCTCGAAGAACTGGTGGGTCCGGCAGGACTCGAACCTGCAACCAGACGGTTATGAGCCGTCGGCTCTGACCATTGAGCTACGGACCCGCCGCGGCGGGGTTACGATGTTTCGGTGCGGGCCCGCAAGGCGGGGCAGGTCTCGCTCGCCGCCGCAGGCATGCGGCCGTTCCGTTCGCCACCCGGCTGCGCTTCATATATGGCGGTCGCAAGGAATCTCGCAAAGGCCGCATTCGGCTGGCAAGGCCAGAGGCGAGGGGATGCCAGGCCAGGGATGACGATATGAGACATCGGGCGAGGATTCTGCTGATCGCGGCGGCGGCGCTGCTGCCGCTCCACGCGGCAAACGCGCAGACCCTTCAGATCGAGCCGCGCGAGAGGCTTCTGTCGGTGACCGGCGAGGGCACCGTCCGCGCGGAGCCGGACATGGCGCTGGTCACGCTCGGCGTCGTGAGCGAGGCGGCGAGCGCGCGGGAGGCGCTGGCGGAGAACAGCGCGTCGATGTCGCGCATCGTCGGCGAGCTCAGGGCGGCCGGCGCCGAATCGCGCGACTCGCAGACCTCCGGCTTCTCGGTCGAGCCGGTCTATTCGGAGCCGCCGCGCGGCGATGACGGGTCGAGGGCGTTCCGGCCGGAGATCGTCGGCTACCGGGTGCGCAACGAGCTGACGCTTCGCATCCGCGAGATGACGCGGGTCGGCGAGCTGCTCGATCAGGTCGTCACGCTCGGCGCGAATTCGATCTCCGGCCCGGTCTTCACCGTCGCCGCTCCGACGCCGCTCGAGGACCAGGCGCGGCGCGCGGCGATTCGCGACGCGCTGCGCAAGGGCGAACTCTACGCCGAAGCGGCGCGGCTGACGCTCGGGCCCATCTTCCGGATCGAGGAGGGCTATCTCTCGCCCCCGCAGACGATGCAGGCGGCGCCGATGATGCGGATGGAGGCGAGCGACGCCAGCGTGCCGATCGAAGGCGGCGAGCTCGCCTTTCGAGCGCAGGTCTCCGTGTCGTGGCGGCTCGGCGATTGATGCTTCGCCGGCCCGTGCCGGGCGGCGAGCGCGCCGCGGGTGCCGACGATCCCGGACTGTCGGAAACGCCGATCCGCAGCTAAGCGGAACGGAAATTCGTCGGGGGATCGGATGGGCGGAACCGGACTGGACGTCGAAATCGCCGGCGCGGGGCGGAACCTCGTCCTCCTCCACTCGCTGCTCTCCGACCGGCGTTCCTACCGCGCCCTCGCCGGACGTCTCGCCGGCGAACGCCGGCTGATCCTCGTCAACATGCCGGGCTTCGGCGCCTCGCCCGCCGGCGCCGCTCCGGTCGACGGCTATGCCGACGCGATCGCGAACCTGTTCGACGATCTCGCTCTTCCCCGCGATACCGACATTGTCGGCAACGGCCTTGGCGGCTTCGTCGCGCTGTCGCTGGCGATACGGCACGGCGAAAGATTCGATCGCGCGGTGCTGATCGGCGGCGCGGCGGCGTTTCCCGAAGCGGGGCGGGCGACATTCCGGGCGCTGGCGGAGAAGGCGGAACGCGACGGGATGGCGGCGCTCGCCGACACCGCCGTGCGGCGCATGTTCGCCGACGCCTATGTCGCCACGCATCCGGAGGTCGCCGCCGAGCTGAAATCGGTGTTCGCGGGGCTCGATCCGCGCGTCTTTGCGGCGGCGGCGCGCGCGCTGGCGGCGCTCGACTTCGGGCCCGATCTCGGGCGCATCGCAAACCCGGTGCTGGTCGTGGCCGGCGAGCTCGACGGCGCAACCCCGCCGGCGCTGGGCCGGGAGCTGGCGAGGCGGATTCCGGGCGCCGCGATGATCGAGCTGCCCGGCCTCGGCCACTGCCCGCACATCCAGGACGCGGACGCCGTCATCCGGGCGGTCTCGCCGTTTCTCGGACTTCGCGCGGCGGCCGAGGGGACCGCCGGCGCCGTTCAATAGCCCGGCAGAACAAGCACTTTCGGGCTCGGCGGCAGGGTCGCGACAGAGACGATCGTCTCCGGCGACGGGTTGATCTCCACGTCGAAGGTCTCGCCGAGATGGGCAAGGAACCGGTTCAGCGTCGTCGGCCCGAAATAATGCATGGGCAGGATCAGCCGCGCCTTTACGATCTCCAGCGTCTCCACCATGGCGGCCTGATCCATCGTGTAGGACCCGTCGACCGGCACCATCACGACGTCGAGCTGGCCGATCCAGGCGAGATCTTCGGTGTCGAGCACGTGGTGGAGATGGCCGACATGGCCGATGCAGAGGCGCGCCACCTCGAAGATGAAGATCGAGTTGCCGTCGGGGACGCGCACGCCGACGGAGCCGTCGAACCCGAAGCCGCCGCGGATGTCGGTCGTCACGTTGCGGATCAGCACGTCGTCGACCTGGACATTGTGCTCGGCTCTTCCGCCCGCGGGATCCCAGCCGCGCAGCACATGCTCGATGTCGGGGTGGATGTTGTCCGTCCAGTGCGAGGTGTGGGCCCTGTTCATCGTCACGACGCGTGGAACTACGCCGGCCCCGGCATAACCGTTGTAGTCGGTCGCAATGGTCACGCCCTGCGGACTGGTGATGAGAAACGTGGAGTGGCCGACGAATCGGATCGCAACCTCCTCCACGGCCGGGGGCGCAAGCCCTTCCTGCACGGGAATGTAGGAGACCGGCAGCGTCTTCGGCGCCGACTGCGCGACCGCCAGACAGCGGCTGGCGACAGGCTGGGCGATCGCGGGCGCGGCCGCGCCCAAGCAGAGGACGAGACAGAGGGCGAACGCGGCGCGGCGGCGGGTCTGCGGCATCGGGGGCCTCTCAGGAACAGCGCGTTCGAATTGTAGCGGTGGAGGCCGGGGTGGCAATCGCGCCGCGTCCGCTTGCGCGTTCCCGTCCGATCACGAGTCTGATCAGTAAATCCATAAGCTATTGGAAAATAAAATGTTTTCCAGATCAATGGACCGTGTATGTGTAAAGAACTTGTGAAAGCCGGAGGCGCTGACGCTGTTTAGACCGTCTCCGGCTCGGGATGCCTCGCCTGCCAGCGCTCGCCCGAGGCGCGGGAGGCGAAGAAGTAGATGAAATGGCAGGCCGTCGCCATGACGCGGGCGGCTGATGATTGGTCCCATGTCTCGGGACGGCCCATGGACAGTACAACGCCGGCCGGTTCCGCCATTTCGACGCTGCCTGGCGACAGGGTGAGGCGGATCAAATGGTCGGCTTCGGGATCGCGCGACTCGAGTTGTCGGTATCGCCGAGCAACTCCGGCAGGAACAGGTTGTCCTGCGCGCACCAGGTCCACAAGGTGCGCCCGTTCG
>DASWJZ010000166.1:0-23238 GCA_036396875.1 Propylenella sp. | reverse complement strand
CGCGCGACCGGTTGGCGGATACCCGAGCGTGCGGCGTCATAGGCACGCCTGATCAGCAGAAGGGCGTTCAGTCCGTCTCCGGCCGTCGCCGGAGGCGCACGTCGCCCATGGATGCATTCGGCGAATACGATGGCGTTCTGGTGATGGAACTGGCCGAGCTTGAAACGCGGCGTGATGTCATGGACAAGCCACCGCCTTTCGCTGGCCCGATCCGTGTAGGAGCGCATGAAAGCGCCTTCGGTGATGTCACGTGAGGCGAGGTCAACGCCCGAGATCAGCACGGTGCCGCGCGTGCCGTAGACTTCGATGGAGCAGTCCGCGGCGGCGAACAGAAAACTCGCAGTCAGCTCGGCCGTCATCCCGCCGGCGTAGGAGAAGAGCGCGGTTCCGCCGTCTTCCACGCGGAGGCCCGGAAGGGAGGTTGCAATCGTGGCGACGACGCTGTCCGGCATGCCGAAGAGCCAGCAGAGAAGATCCGCGCCGTGAATGCCTTCATCCAGCAGAGCACCCCCGCCACCGAGGTCCGGGTCCACATACCATCGGTCTTTGAAGTCCTCCGCGAGCCCGTAGGAATGGCCGTGGCGGATGCGGACGAGATGGATGTGCCCGAGCTCGCCGCTGTCGACGATACCCTTCAATCGGTGGGAGACCGGGTCGAGACGCTTCGGAAAGCTCTGCATGAAAAGGATTCCGGACGCCGCCACCGCCTCGACGATCCGGTCGGCCTGATCGAGGGTCGCGGCGATCGGCTTCTCGCAAAGAATCGGCTTTCCGGTCGAAGCCACAATCTCCACCAGCTCCGCATGGCGGCTGTTCTCCGAGCAGATCGCCACCGCGTCGGCGGCGTCGATGGCGTCGCGTAGCGCGGCGACGAACGGCACGCCGAACCGGTCCGCCGCCTCCCGGCCTCTTGCGGCGTCATCGTCCCAGATTCCGGCAAGCGCGATTTCGGGCTCCGCCAGGAACGTCTCGGCCCAGAAATTCGCGTGATAGTGCGCGAAGCTCAGGATCGCGACGCGCTTCAAGTCCGGGCTCCTTCGGCGGGAAGCTCGACAGGCTCCCGACACCCGCCGTTCCGGGCGGATCGCGCAATCGCTTCCGCCGTGAGCAGGCCGCGGAGACCGGCGGCGGCCGTATCCTCGGGCGGCGCCCTGCCGAGCAGCCCGTCGATCCACAGTCGATGCTGCCGCTCGCCGGGCGAAACGGCGGGCAGTTCCGGGCGGAACCAGCCGGCACTGTTGTCTGCGTCGAATATGGAGAGCGGCCCCCTTTCGGTCCGCAGCCACATTGTGCCATTTGTGCCATAGATCTCGCAGCGGAACCGATCGCAGCCCTGGGTTTCGATCATCGAGATCTCATGGCTTGCGACGCAGGAATCCGAGATCTCATAGATGCACCAGGCGCTGTCGGCGTTCTCCACCTCGACGGTGCGTCCGTCCGCCAGTTTGCGCGTCGTGCGGAGCGTTGCCGTCCTCGCCGACACCGCCGCGACCGGGCCGACGAGGTGGTCGACTAGGTCGATGCCGTGCACGCCGAGCTGGAGGACGGCGCCGCCCGGGCATTGGTCGCGCTTGAAAAACCAGTCGCCCCAGTCCGGCCCCGGCGTCGCATTGCGGATGCGGACGCTGGTGATGTCGCCGATCGCGCCGTCAGCGAGGAACCGGCGCGCGGCGACGACCTCCGGGAAATGGCGATGCATGAAGCTCACCTGGAGGTCGACGCCGGCGCGGGCCGCCGCCGCGATGATTCTCCGGCACGCCTCGCTGCTCGTCGCCATCGGCTTCTGCAGGAGAATCGCCTTGCCCGCGGCGGCGCAACGCAGCGCGATCTCTTCGTGCGTGTCGTCGGGCGTGGTGACCACGACGGCGTCGACGTCGTCGCGCGCCAGTGCCGCCTCGAGGTCGGTTTCGACGTCCGCTATTCCGAAGCGCTGCGCCAAAGCCTGCGTCTTGGCGCGCGTCCGCCCGACGATGAGCCTTACCTCGGCCTCGGGCACGGCGGCGAGGCCGGTCAGGTGGTAGTCCGCAATGAACCCCGCGCCGACCAGCGCCACGCCGATCCGCTTCATGCCTCGCAGTCCCTCAGGGCTGCCAGCCGCCCGCGACCTCGACCGTCACGCCCGCCTCCGCCGCCGGATCGGTGTAGGTATAGGAGAGCGGGTCCATTCCGTCGCTGATCCGCCCGGAGCTTTCGAGGTAGTCGGTCATCGTCTGCATGTCGGCGACATAGCCATCGTCGAAGGTCGGATCGAACACGTATTGATCCCAGATCGCCTCGACGACCGCAGGTTCCTGCCCGGTCTCCTGCGCGACCAGCGCCAGCACCTCGCTCCGGTGGGCGGGGTCGGACACATAGCCCTGCCCGCGCACCAGCGCCGCCATCAGCGCCCGAGTCGCGTTCGGGCTCTGGCGGACGAAGTCCTGGCTGGCGACGAACAGCGAGCGGGTGGCGGAAATCTGCACGGCCTCGCCGCGATTCTGCTCAAAGCCGCTCGTGGTGCCGGAATGGACGAGCGTGGCGCCGCCGCTCAGGGCGTTGTGGCCCCATGGCTGCCAGCAGAGGAAGGCTTCGATCTCGCCGGCGTTCAGCGCCGCCAATTGCTCCGGCGGCGGCATGTTCACAACCTGCAGCCGCGCCTCGTCGAGCCCGTAGTGCTTGGCAAGCTGCGACAGGGACACGCTCGCCGTCGAGCCGGCGAGGAGACCGATCCGGGCCTCGTAGAGTTCTTCCGGAGCGTTGATGTTGGCGTCGGCCCGCGCAACGAGATTGTCGGCGGCGGCGGCGATGCAGTTGGTGCCGAGAACCACCACGGGAATGCCGGTATGAACCATCGAGATCGGCGGAAGGTTTCCCGGCGTCCAAAGCTGAATCTCGCCGGCAATGAGCGCTTCCCCGGCAAGAGCGCCGCCGGTGAAGCTGGTGGTCGTGACGCTGGTGAAGCCGGCCTCCTCGAGCCAGCCCTTCTGCATCGCGACGATATGGGGCGCGAAGACCGGATCGAGGCCGAAGCCGAAGCTGATCTCGGCGATCTCCGGCGCCCCCTGCGCCATGGCGGCGCGCGAAAGCAGCATGGTCGCCGCGCCCGTCAGCGCCGCGTTCGTCAGGAACTCTCTTCTATTCATCGCTTCCTCCTTCACGTTCAGACGGAACTCCAGCGCCCGATCGTCCTGCGGATCACGACGCCGAACTGGTGATCGACCGCGAGCGCGACGAGGCCGATCAGAAAGATGCCGAAGATCGAGATGCCGAGCTGGCCGAGCTGGCGCGACTGCATGACCAGATAGCCCATGCCGCTTCGCGCGGCGATGAGTTCCGCCGCGACGAGAATTCCGAAGCTGAGGCCGAAGCCGATGCGCAGACCCGTCGCGATGTCCGGGAAGGCGGCGGGAACAACGACCTTCGCAAGCAGCTTCAGGCCGCGCACCTCCATGGTCTCTGCTGCGCGCAGGAGCACCGGCGGCACCATCGCGGTGCCGGCCCAGGCGCTCGTGAATATCGGGAAGAAGGCGCCGAGGAAGATCACGAAAATCTTGCTCCCCTCTCCGAGGCCGAACCAGATGATCGCGATCGGGATCCACGCGAGCGGCGGGATGGGACGCAAAATCTCCACGAACGGGCGGACGACCGCGGTCGCCCAACGCGACCAGCCGCACAGGATCCCGAGCCCGATGCCGACGATCGCTGCGAGCGAGAATCCGGCGAAGATGCGGAACAGGCTGATCCCGACATGCTCCGCCAGGCGGCGCGGCGTCAGGACGGTCATCGCCTGCAAAAGCGCCTGCGTCGGCGCCGGAAGGACCTGCGGGTCTTTCCATACGAAGCGGGCCGACGCTTCCCACAGGAGCAGGAAGATCGCGACGCCGGCTAAGCCGGCCAGAAGCTCGACGGACCTGCCGCGGCCGGGCATCAGGCGGCCATCCTCTGATGTTGCTGCCAGGGCACGAGATAGGCCTCGGCGCGGGACAGGAAGATCGACAAAACGAGGCCGATCGCGCCGATCACGAACATGCCGACGACGGTGATGTCGCTGCGGTAGAAGGTGCGCGCCTCCATGATCAGCGCGCCGAGGCCGCGGGTCGTGCCGATCATCTCCGCCCCGACGATCACCATGAAGCCGACACCGAGGGCGACCCGGGCTCCCGCGACGATGCGCGGCAGCGACGCCGGAAGGATGACCTTGGCGAAGACGTCCCGCGTGCTCGTGTCCATCGTCCGCGCGGCGCGGATCAGGACCGGATCGACCTGCTTGATCGCCGCGATGGCATTCGACAGCATAACCCAGAAGCAACCATAGCCGATGAGGAACACTTTCGAGGCCTCGCCGGTGCCGAACCACACGATCGCAAGGGGAAGCAGGCTCAGCGTCGCGACCGAACGGCAGAACGCCACGATCGGCGCGAACATCCGGTCGAGAAGCCAGCTGGAGCCGATGAGCAGCCCGAGCGGAATCGCCATCGCGAGCGCGATTCCGTATCCGAGCAGGATGCGGTAGAGCGTGGCGCCGACATGCGCGGAGAGGAGCGTGCCGCGCGGAAAGCCGTTGACCAGCAGCTCGTAGCCGCTTGCGACGATCAGCGAAGGCGGAGGGAACCGGATCGCCCGGACGAAGCCTGCGGCGACAGACCATTCCCAGAAGGCGAGAACGAGCGCGATGACCGCGATCGGCACGAGCCGCATCGCCCATCGCCCATCGCCGATCGTATGGCCCATCATGCGCTTCCGCCCGTGTCGCCGCCCTGCAGCGAGCCCCAGATCGTGTCGTAGAGACGCAGAAGCTCGATGTCGGTGCGCGACCGCGGGCGCTCCTTCCCGATCTTCCGCTCAAGGATGATCCGGCCCGGATGCTGCGCCAGCACGACGATGCGGTCGGCCAGGATCAGCGCCTCCCAGATGGAATGCGTCACGAAGACGACGGTCTTCCGCCGCGCCGCCCAGACGCGCAGCAGCTCGTCCTGCATCTCGTTGCGTGTTAGCTCGTCGAGCGCGCCGAAGGGCTCGTCCATGAGCAGAACGTCCGGGTCGAGCGCCAGCGCGCGGGCGATGGCGACGCGCTGCTGCATGCCGCCGGAGAGTTCGAACGGATATTTCTGCCCGGAATCCGCCAGCCCGACCAGCGCCAGAAGGTCCGTTGCCAGGCTCGCGGCGTCGGCGCGCTTCAGGCCGCGATTGAGCGCGGCGAACTCGACATTCCGCTGGGCGGTCAGCCAAGGGAAGAGGGCGCCCTGCTGGAAGACCATTCCCTTGCCGCCGCCCGGCCCCGTAACGAGCTTGCCGTTGACGCGGACGTCGCCCTCCGATGCCGGCAGCAAGCCGGCGATGATGTTGAGAAGCGTCGTCTTCCCGCAGCCGCTCCGGCCGAGCAGCGCCACGAACTCGTTGTCGGCGATCGTCAGGTCGATGCTGTCGAGGACGCGCGGCTCGTCGCCGAACCGCTTGCTTACGGACCGGATTTCGATCGCTGCACCTGCCCGCGACTCGCCCATGTTTTCCGTTGCCGCAATCCCGTTCGTTGGCTTCGGCGGTTCCGCCGCCAGCATCGAGGAAACCGTTGCGTCGGTCATCGCGCAAGACTTCGGGCCGGCATCATCGGTCACGCGCTCCCGGAGCGGCAAAATATCGGAGAGGACCAGGCGAACTGGCCGTTCGACTGGCGGAGGCGGGCATAGACGCTCTCCCCGTGCGATATCGGTCCGAGCGGCACGCGTCCCTGCCACTGCCATTCATGCGGACGCGGCAGCGGATGGAAGCGCCAGGCCGGGCTGTCGATCGGCCCGAGATTGCCCGACAGCGCGCCTTCCAGCAGCCGGTCGACCGTCACCCGCAGCCGCTGCCCGTCGAACTCTGCTTCGATCACTGCATCGGGTGACAGGCGTAAGCGCATGGCGATAGCCTGCGTCGCCGGCGTCATGTTGTTCGGATTGGCGGAGGCGACGAGGCTGAAGCGCAGCTCCGCTTCGTCGCAGTCGATCGATGTCGCGTCCGCGCCGTCGTCCTTTCCTTCGAGCGGCGATACGATCTCCGAACCGCGCAACCGCGGCTCGACGGCGAGAATGCGGCCGCCGGAGATGGCGATCCGGCCGGTCCAGCGATGCTTTGAATTGCGCGCGCCCCAGCCCATCTCCAGCACGAGGATCGTCTCCAGCTCGACCTCCCTCCCGATCGAAGAGGGTGCGAGCGCCGGCGTGATGCGGGCCGCGATGTCGCCGTTCCGGAGAATGTCGATCGCGTCGATGAAGCTGCCGCCTACTGCCTCGATGGCGAGCTCCGCATCGGCCTGCGGCGCGACGATGCCGCCCTGCGGCATGCCGGCGAGGGTCGTGAACAGGTGGATGCAGTCGCCGGTCAGGGCGTTGGTCCGCCGCGCGTTGATGCCGTCCCAGATCGCGGTGCGCGTGTGCTCGCCGGCGTAGACACCCATGCGGCCATGACCGTAGGAGCCCGGATAGGCGCTGTGATGGTCGCTGTTTCCGACGATTCCGAAGACAAGGCCGCGCAGCAGGCCGCTCCGCATGGTCGAGGCGCCGTCGCTCGGGCCCATCGAATGCAGATACGGCCGGTCGGTCAGCGACGTCTCGGCGCAGCCGTGCATGGAGATCATCTCCACGATCGGCGACAGCCGGGGATCGAAGCTGTCCCAGTTGATGCCGCGGGCGCCGCGGCGATAGCCGATGTGGTGCGGGAAGGCCAGCGCGCGGCCCGGCAGCGCCGCCCCGAGCGCGTTCGCGAGCTCCGCCGGACTCTCGGCGAGGATGAAGTCGTGCGGCTCCAGATCGCGGTAGAGGATCGTGTAGTCGCCATGCGCGAAGGAGTGAATCTCGTAGCCCGGAAACACGGCAAAGGAGCCGGGCGCCTCATAGGCGGCCAGCGTCGCGAAGTGGGCCGGCCAGGCCTGCCGCAGCCTGGCGAAACCCTCTACGTGGAACGCCACGATATGCGCCACGCGCGGATCGTCCACCGGCATGTCGGGCCAGTGCGCGTGCCCCGTCACCGAGACGAAGTCGAGCTGACGGCGGGCGCGCCGAAGGGCATCGTCGAGCGAGCCGTGGCCGTAGGACAGGGCGCAATGATTGTGGATGTCCCCGTAGAGGGGACGGTACCCGAGCTTCGCTGCGGCGGGAGTGAGACGTTCCGGCAGCCGTTGCTTCAGCATCATGTCGTCGTCGCCGCGACCTCGACCGAATAGGAGCAGCTTGCCGCCGCCGGGAGCGGGGGCCGCTCGGCGCTCGTCCCGTCCTCCACGCGCTCGCTGGCGCAGGGCTCGATCCCGAGAATGCGGCGATGAGGCCGCGGGTCCGCCCAGACCTGCAGGAAGGGAAGCGTCCGGCTGCCGAACGCGATCGATACGCTAAGTGCGGAGCCGCCGCGACCGAGCGGCGTGTCGATGGTGCAGACGCCACGCGTCGCGGCGGCGCGGCGGCAGAGGACGGCCGGCGGCGAGCCGTCGCCCGGCAGCGCGAGCGGCTGTCCGTCGAGCTCTATCCGCGTCGCATCCGAATAGGCCGGAAATCCCAGGTTGAAATGATAGAGGATGTCGTGCGCCTGCGGCTCGGGGAGGAGGTTCTCGACCCGATCCTCAATGCGCAGCACATTTCCCCCGATCGGCGCCTCGATGCGCCTATGAAGCCTGAGCGCCTCGCCGTCATAGCGCGCCTGCGTGACTTCGCCCTCGCAGAAGAGCACCGGCTCGCCCCGTCGCCAGTCTTCCCCATGGGCAATGAGCCGCCCCGGCGTCAGCGGCAGCCGGCCGTGCAGCGGCTTGCCGCCGCGCGGCTGGCGCACATGGTCGAGGCCGCACGTCACCAGGAACCCCGAGAGGCTCCGGTTGAAGCCGGCGCCGTCCTCGTCGGCGGCATCGTGGAGCGCCGGGCCGCGAAAGCCGCTGGCGCTTTGCCATGCGACCGGCGTCCCGCGCAGCCAAAGCGGGCCGATGTCGAAGGAGCGATCGGTCAGGACCCAGAAGTCCAGTCCGCCGCCGGTCGAGAACGCCAGCGCCCGCACGCCGCGCTCCGGGCCGTCGTCGAGCACGATGCGCCGGACGCAGGCGAGCTGGCGCAGGTCGCCCACCAGCGGACGAAAATGCGCTGCCGAGACGTCCGCACCGAACAGGCTTTCAGCCATTTCGTTCAGGCCGGGGCCAGATCCAGCTCGAGCCGGCTGAAGGCCTCCGCCGGCGCATCGTTGGCGGACATGAGCTCGCGCATGAGGCGCATCATCCGTGCTTCGTTCTGCGGATCGGCGATCGGCGTGTCCTGCCCGGGATCGCGCTCCAGGTCGTAGAGGCGGGTCTCATCCTCCAGCAGCGCTCCGGGGCCATAGTTCTCATACATCGGGGAGCGCTTCGTCACCGGCACCTTCAGCACGGGCGTGCCCTTCGTGAAGGGGAAGGGGCGCGCGAGGCTCGCTGCGGAAAGTTCCTCGGGCGGGAAATGGTCCCAGATGTGGGTCGGCATCAGCGTGTACTGATAGAGCTCCTGCGAGCCGAGATTGGCCGGGAAGCGATGGTAGGTGTAGCGCCCGTCGGTGACGTTCACCGCGCCGCCGAAATAGCCGAAGAGAGCGCCTCGCCGGAGCTCGCGATCCGCGTCGATCACCGGCAGCAAGGAATGGCTGTCCATTTCGGGCGCCGGCGCCACGCCGAAGAAATCGAGGAATGTTGGCGCCAGGTCGATCGTCTGGGTGAGGGCGCGCCTGCGCCCGCCCGCCGCGGCTCGCCGCCGCGGGTCGTATATGAAGAGCGGGATGTGCACGATCTCCTGGTACATGTTCATCCGGTTCTTTGCCCAGAAATCATGCTCACCAAGCAGGAAGCCGTGGTCGGTCGTAACGACGAGAGCGGTGTCCTTCCACAGATCGTGCCGGTCGAAATAATCGAGCAGCTCGCCGAGCAGGAAATCGCAGAGCGAAACGACGGCGTAGTAGTTCGCCCGCAGCTCCTCGCATTCCTCCGGCAATTCGTCGACGCGGCCGTAGCGCGGCCAGTCGCGGATCGGGCCGTTCCATCCGGTCCTGAATTTTTCGCGGAAGCGCGGCGGCGCCTGGAACGGTTCGTGCGGGTCGAAGGTCTCGATCTGCAGGAGCCAGCCGTCGGCGTCCCGGTTGCGCTCGAGGAAATCGAAGCCTGCCGCGAAGCACTGCACGGACGGAAAATCCTTCTCCTCCTTGATGAACTCCCGATTGATGATGTTGTGGCGCTTGTAGTCGCGCAGCGCCTCGCTGTACTGGCGTTCGTGGTACATCTCGCGCAGGCGCTCCCAGTGCGGCTGCACCAGCGCCTTCCACGGGTCCCCCTCCTGGCCGCGGATGAACTCATAGGAATCGTAGCGGTTATGATAGGTGGCGCCGCCGTCTTCCCAGTAATGAAAATGGTCGGTGATCAGGTGGCTGTAAATGCCGGCGTCGTTCAGGAGCTCCGGAAAGGAATTGTCGAACGGCTCCAGCGGTCCCCAGCTCCGGTGCAGGAAACTGAGGCGCCCCGTCTGCATGTCGCGGCGCGCCGGCATGCAGGGCAGGCTGCCGACATAGTGCCGGTCGAACGTCGTCGCCTTCGCCGCCAGCCGATCGAAGTTCGGCGTGCCGATGCGGCTGCCGCCATAGGGGCCGAGCATGTGGCGATTGAGCGAATCGAAGAGGGCGAAGATGGCTTTCATTGTTGCTCCTGGTGGGATGACGGCGCTTGAAGCCTACTTCACCGCCCCCTGCGTCAGGCCCTTCACGATGTAGCGCTGGCCGATCAGCAGAAGCACGAGGGCGGGCAGGATGGACAGGGCGGCGCTCGCCGCCATCTGCGTGTACTGAATCTCGAAATCCTGGGCGAACTTGGCGATCGCGACCGGCACCGTGGCGGTCTGCTTCATGGTCAGGTTCAGCGCGACGGCGAACTCATTCCAGCTGAAGACGAAGGTGAGGACGGCGGTCGCCGCAAGCCCGGGCGCGATGATCGGCAGCACGACGTTGGTAAGCAGGACGGGTGTTGAGGCGCCGTCGATCCGCGCCGCCTCAACCAGTTCCTTCGGCACGTCGCGGACGAAGACTCCCATCAGCCAGATCGCCATCGGCAGATTGAGCGTGGCGTGCGCCAGGATCAGCCCGACGAACGTGTTGTCGAGGCCCACCGCCCGCGCCATCGTGAACCACGCGCCGGCCAGCGCGATCGGCGGGATCATGTGGAAGACGAGCGCCCAGGCGAGAAAGACGTGCACCACCCAGCGGGGCCAGTCCATGCGGTCGAGCGACCATGCGGCGAGCGTCGCGACCACAAGGCAGATCGCGGTGCTCGCCACCCCCACGACGAGCGAATTGCGGTAGTTGACCAGGAAGTCGGAGGTCTTCGAGAACAGCACATCGTTGAAGTTCATCAGCACGGGATTGAAGAAAAACTCGCCGATGAGGAGCGAAATCTGCGTGCGGAATCCGGCGGCGACCGTCCAGACGACCGGAGCGATCACGATCAGCGCCGAAGCGACGAGCACGAGATGGACGAGCGCCCTCCGCCCGAAACTTCCTTGCAAGGCGTTCATTGCGCAGACTCGCCGCGACCGCGCGCCGAGAGCGCGACAACCAGGAGCAACGAGACGAGAAAGATCACCGTCACCGACATCGCCGCGCCGTAGCCCACGCGGTCCTCGGTGAAGAAGCGTTGATAGAGCGTGAAGCTGATCACCTCCGTCGAGGTCCCGGGTCCGCCGCCGGTCAGGAGGTAGACCTCATCGAAGACCTTGAAGGCGAGGACGAGGCGAAAGGCGCAGGTCACCACAATGGTGGGCAGCATCATCGGGAGGATGACGTAGCGGAGTTCCTGCCAGGCGGTGGCCCCGTCGATCCTCGATGCTTCGAACACGTCCTGCGGCAGCGATTCCAGTCCGGCCAGAAACAGCAGGAAGCAGAACGGAGTCCAGTGCCAGATGTCGACGAGGATGACGGAGAGCAGCGCGGTGTTCGCGTCGCCCAGCCAGTCGTGCGGACCGAGGCCGATCAATCCGATCACCTGATTGGCGAGGCCGAAATCGTAATTGAGCATCAGCTTCCAGATGGCGCCGATGACGATGCCGGGAATGAGGATCGGAAGAATGAAGACGGCGCGATAGAGGACGCGGCCGCGCGTGACGCGGCTGACCAGGAGCGCCAGCACGAAGCCGAGCACCATCTGCCCGGCCACGGCGCCAAGGGCGAAGATCGTCGTATTGACGAGGCCGGCGCGGAAGAGGGGGTCGGCCGGGAGCGCGCGATAATGGGTGAGGCCGACGGGGGTCCAGGTTGCGCTGCCGCCCGCCCAGGTGGCGTCGTAGAAGCTGGTCGCGAAGAGGTTGACGAGCGGCAGCACGCTCATCGCCAGCATCATCAGGAGCGCCGGTCCGAACGTCACCCACCGCCAGACGCGGTCGGCGTCCCGCGGCGTATCGCGCAGGCCGGCGAACGCGCCGCTGCCGACCCGGGCGGTCGACAGCGTCGATGCGTTCATGCCGGTCCCTCTCAGGGCAGCGGTTCGAGTTCGCCTGTCTTGTAGTTGTATTTCTCCATGACGGCGTGGATGTCGTCGGCCATGGAGTTCAGGGCGTCGACGCTGGTGATCTCGCCGGCAATGGCGCGGTTGAGGCCGACCTCCAGGATGGCGATGACCTCGCTCGCCTCGGGGAATTGGTAGACGTTGACCGCATTGGGAAGCGACGCGGCGAGCGGCTTCATCCAGCGGAAGCGGTGCTCGTCGGCGATCGGGTCGCGGTAGACGCCTGCGTGGACCGGTATGCCTCCGGCCCTCGCGTTCGCCAGCTGGGCGTCCTTGGTCAGGAACCAGCGAAAGAACTCGACTGCCGCCGCCTTGCGCTCATCGGGGACGTTGTGCGCGATGCCGCCGAGCCAATGACCGAGGCCTGGGCCGGAGGGGACCCCCTCGACATGCGGTGTCGGCGCCCACTGCACCTTGTCGACGACGACGGACTTGTTCGGATCGTCCATCTGCGACCAGGCGGCGATGACCATGCTGATGTGCGCCGTATTGCCGGTGACCATCGCCTGAATCACCTCGGTCTGGTCGAGCGCGGCCGTCTTCGGATGCCCGGCCTCGTTGGCTAGCCGGATGTAATAATCAAGCGCCTCGAGGCCCTCGGGACTGTTCAGCGTGACGGAATAGTCGCCGTTCACCTGGTCGGCGAAGATGCCGCCGCCGTGGCCGTAGAGATACGGGTAGAAATCGTAGGCGACAGTGTGCGGGCCGCGCGCTCCGCGTTGCACGATCCCATACATGTCCGGCGGATTGTGGAACTTGCGCGCGTTCGCTTCGAGGTCGGCGAACGTTTCCGGCGGTGGGAGGCCAGCCTCCTCATAAAGGTCGCCGCGATAATAGAGGATCGGTATAAGCGGCGAAATCGGGACCGACATCAGTTTGCCGGCCGGCGTCATCGTCTTGTTTGCTGCGTCGTAATAGACCGTGTCGCCGAGCGTGTAGACGTCCGGGTCGAGCGCGAAACCGGGATCGATGTCGCTGACCGCGGTGACGAAGCCGCCGGCGTACATCTCCGCGAACCAGCCGGAATTCATGATCAGGATGTCGTAGTCGCCCTGGCCGGTGCGGACGGAGTTCCGCTGCTTTTCGAGCGAGCCCGCGAAGGGATTGACGTCGAGCTCCACGCGGTTGCCCGTCTCCTCCTCGTAGAGCGCGACTGTCTTGCTGAAGCTGTCGAACCAGGGCGACTGATTGATGACGATCGTGATGGGCGCAGCGCTCTGGGCCCGGACGAAGGGGGTCATGCCGAGCAACGCGGTGGCGCTGCCGCCCAACAATGTCTCGCGCCTAGACGGGCGCCAGCCGCTCCAGATTTTGTGAGCCATTCTCTCCTCCCTCAGGGCTGTTCTTGCGGCGAGATTCGCACGGGCCATCCATGCCAACAACTGAATTTTTTGCGGGCGGCCATAGACAGTGGGAACGGATCAATTCTCCGGCTCGCGTGCGCACCGATTGCGGCGCTGCGGGTTAGGTTCCCGCATCCGCGCGGCGCTCCGTCAACCCTTCACTGCGCCGCTCACGAGATCGGCAAGCACGTAGCGCCAGACGAGCGCGACGAGGGCCACGGTCGGAAGTATGGCGATGACGATGCCGGTGTTGAGCAGGCTCCAGGAGACGTCCGGATTGCGGGCAAGCGACGCCATGACGACCGATACCGGCCGGCTTGCCGCCTCGCCGGACAGGACCATGGCGAACATGAACTCCGCATAGGACAGCATGAAGGCGAAAAGCCCCGTGGCCGCGATCGCCGGGAGCGCCAGCGGAACGGCGATGCGCAGAAATGACTGAAGCCGCGAGCAGCCGTCGATCACCGCCGCCTCGAACAGCTCCGCCGGCATCTTGCGGAAGAAGACGGAGAGGATGAGGACGGTGAACGGCAGCGCCCGCGTCGCGTGCATCAGGATGATCGCGAGTTTCGATCCGACGAGCCCGGCCGCCTGCAGCATCATGAAAATCGGCGTGATCAGTGCGATCGTCGGCACCAGCGGACTGAGGATGAGAAACATGAAGGTGAGGCGCTTGCCCGGAAAGAGATAGCGCGCATAGACGAAGGCGGCGGGGGCGCCGAGAACGAGATTGATGACGAGCGCCGCGAGCGCGATCTGCGCGCTGTTCCAGAGACTGCGCGGCGCCTGGCGCGCCGCGTCGGAGATCATGGTGCGGTTGGCGCCTGATTTCAGGTAGGCGGGCGGCACTTCGCCGGTGAAGATGAACCTGTAGTTCTCAAGCGTGACCTCGTCGAACAGGCCGCGGTCGCTCGCGAACATGACGCGGTCCGGAATGACGCTGCCGCCGAGCGCGAGCACGATTGGTCCGGCCGTGAAGAGGAGGACCAGGAAGGCGCCGATCGCCGTCAGAACGCCGCGTCCGGCCGGTCCCATCTCAGTCGTCTCCGAAGAGGTCGGAGGGAAGCGCCCTGACGATTGCGAAGATCAGGATCGCGGAAATGAGGACGACGATGAAGGCGACGGCGGAACCGGCGCCGAAGTCGTACATCGAAAAGCTCTCCTTCCAGATGTGGAAGGAGAGCAAGGTTGTCGCCGTGCCGGGGCCGCCGCCGGTCATCGCGTAGACGATGTCGTAGCTGGTGAACGCGGTCAGCGCGTTATAGATCAGCAGCACGACGACGATCGCCTTGATGTGCGGGAAGATCACATAGCGGAAGCGCTGCGGTCCGGTGGCGCCGTCGATCGTCGCCGATTCCGTCAGTTCCGGGTTGAGGGTGGAGAGCGCCGCCATCATCAGCACGACCGTGAACGGTATCTGCGTCCAGACGTGCGCGACGATCACCGACACAAACGCCAGATCCGGGCTGCTCAGCCACTGGATCGAGGTGTCGATCAGGCCGAGCTCCCGCAACACCGAATTGATCACCCCCCAGCTCGGATGAAATACCCACACCCAGAGCACCGCGCTTATCGCGCCGGGCAGAACCCAGGGCAGCAGCACGATCGAGCGAAGCAGGTCGACGCCAAAAAACCTCCGATTGAGGAACATCGCGGTCGCGGTGCCGAGCATAACCACGGTCGGCGCCGAGAAAAGCGTGAAGAGGAGCGAGTTCTTGAGCGCCGTAACGAAGTAGGCGCCGGTTACGACGTTCACATAATTGTCGAGGCCGACCCAGTCCTCGCCTGGGAAAAGCAGCATCACCTGGTGCAGGCTGGTCCAAAGCGCATGCGCGATCGGGAAGATCGTGAAAGCCGCGACCGGCACGAGAGCCGGCAACAGCCATGGCGCCGGGAATCGGCTGATCGTCCACATCGGGGCCCGCTCGGAAACGGGTTGACGGCGGAGTTGCCGCCGTCAACCCTGGCTCAGGATCAGTTCTTCGCCATCTTGTCGCGGTATTCGTTCCACTTCGCAGCGCCGTCCTTCATGATTTCATCGACGGTCGCCTCGCCGACTATCGCCTGCGCGAGAAGGGGCCGGAAATAGGCCGCCCAAACCGATGTCCACTCCGTCCACTTTCCATTGCGGGCGGTGGCGACCTGCTGCTTCAGAGTGGCGGAATCAACCCATTTGTTCCACGCTGCCTGTACGTCGGGGTCATCGAAGAGCGACAGCTGGCCGAAGCCGAGCCCCTTCTCCACCGCCCAGCGCTTGGCGACGTTGTAGGGTTTGCCGGCCATGAAATTCACAAACTTCCAGGCCGCCTCGGCGCGAGCCGGGTCGGCCGCGGTCGCTGCGGTGATCGCGTAGAACTTCGTGAAGCCGAGCGCGGAATGCGCTTCCCCCGGCATGGGGGCCAGGGCGAACTGTCCGGCGAGCGGCTGCTCGGCGGTGTTGTTCAAGGCCGCGAGCACATAGTTGAACAGCACGGTGAAGGCGTGGTTGCCGGTGTTCATCGACTGGGTGACGTTCGATTCGTGCGGTTCCTGCTGCACCAGATCCTTCTCGAACGCTTCCGCCAGCCACTCCAGGTGCTGGTAGGCGGCGTTGTCGGGATCATCGAAGATCGCCTTGTTGTCGGCGTCAAAAAGCTCCCCGCCGCGGCCATAGACCTGGCTCAGGAAGGCATCGAAGAAATTCGGCAGCTCCTGGTCGAACTCATAGACGATCGGATGCTCCATGCCGCCGGCTTTCAGCTTCTCGGCGGCCGCCATCACCTCCTCCCATGTCGTCGGCACGGGGATGCCGGCGTCCTCCAGGATATTCTTGTTGTAGAGGAATGAAATCGTGTCGGCGTAGTAGGGGAGCCCGTAGAGCTTGCCGGCGTAGGTCATGTCGCTCAGCGAGAAGCCGGCCATGTCCGATTTCAGATCATCGAGCACGTCGGCCGGCGCGACATCTTCGAGCGGCGCGAAGAAGCCGGCGGCCGCCCAGGCGGGCAGCCAATCCTGCCCCACATAGGCGACGTCGGTCTGGGTGCCGCCGCGAAGGCGCAGCACCATCGAATCGTGGTAGTCCGACCAAGGGTAGTCGGTGATGTTGACCTTGATGCCCGGATTCTCCGCCTCGAATTGGCGGGCGTTGTCCTCGATCGTGTCGAGCGAGTAGTTCCAGACGACGAATTCCAGCGTGATGTCCTGGGCGATGGCCGGCGAAGCGAATGCGACGCCCGCGGCGAGCGCGCCAACGGCGAGGATCGTCCGAGATGCCATGTCTTCCTCCCTGACTTATTGTACCGCCGCGTCGGGGCAGACGCCTTCCCAGGGCTGCGGTTCGGTGAAATCCGTCATTGACGCGGCGCGGATCGGCGGGAGTATACGGACGGCTTCGAACCATTCGCAACCATGTTGTTGAGGCGGACATGCGCTGGGAGGAGATGAGCGCGCCGGACATCGACGGGCTGGATCGCGACCGCATAGTCATCGTGCTGCCGGTGGGATCGGTGGAGCAGCACGGTCGACATATGCCCGTGGGGACCGACACGATCCTTGCGCATTCGACCGCGCTGGCGGCGGCCGCGCGGCTTCCCGGCCGCGTCGCCGTGCTGCCGCCGCCCTGGTACGGATTGTCGGCGCATCACATGCGCTTCGCCGGCACCGTAAGCCTCAGGGCGGAGACGATGATCGCGCTCGTCGAGGATATCGCCGCGAGCGTCGTGGCGCACCGCTTCCGCCGGCTGCTGATCGTCAACGGCCACGGCGGCAACGCCGGAATTATCGACGTGCTGGCGTCAAAGCTTGGCCATGCCCATTACGGCAAGGCACGGATTGCCGGCCTCACGTATTTCCAGCTTGCGCGGGCGGCGATCGCCGGCCTCCGGGAGTCGCGGCCGGGTGGAATGGGTCATGCATGCGAGTTCGAAACCTCGATGATGCAGCACCTGCGACCGGAGCTGGTCGCCATCGACAGAGCGGAAGCCACCTACCCGGATCCGGGATCGAGCTACCTCACGACCGACCTCCTCGGCGCGTCGGCGGTCCGAACCTATCACGACTTCGGCGATCTCTCGCGGACCGGGACGCTTGGAGACCCCTCGCTCGCCACGGCCGAGAAGGGCGCCCGGTTCCATACGGCGGTGGTCGCCGAGCTTGCCAATTTCATCGACGATTTTGCATCCTGGCCGCTGCCGCCGGCGCGACCGGCATGACCCGGCCAGGGTCGGCGTCCCCGGCGTTGGACGCTCTCGCCCGATCCGCGGCGACGGGTCTTGCCGCCGCCGACGCCAGGGCGCGATTGGCTCTGATTGGCCCGAAATGGTTGACTTTTCGCCGCAGCCACGCTCTCTCCGCGCGGCCAAGGTTCATTCAGGCCGAGATCCATGCCGCCGAAGCCCTCAAATGATGCGCTGACCGCAATCGCCACCCACGACAGAGCGACTCCGTCGCTGGTCTACCGCTCGCTTCTGAAGAGCATCAACGCGGGTCGCATGGTCCCTGGAGCGCGGCTTCCCAACGAGCGGGACCTCGCGCGGAGGCTCAAGACGAGCCGCACCGCCGTGCGCGCCGCGCTGGCGATGATGGAAAGGCAAGGGCTGATTCGCCGCAGGGTCGGCAGCGGCACGTTCCTTGCCGACGATGCCGATACGATCTTCAGCAGAATGGATCAGACGAGCGTCGGCGCCCACAACGGGGTGCCGAGCTTCGTCGAGATCGTGGAGGGGCGGCTGCTGTTCGAGCCGGCGATGATGGATCTGGTCGTCAACCGCGTCGAGGATCCGGAGGTGGAAGCCATGCGGCAGATCCTCGAAGAGATCCTCGCGGCGCCGACCTGGCACGATTTCAAGGAGCGCATCTACTCCCTGCATGCGCAGATTTTCGCCGCCACCAAGAACAGGTTCCTGATGCAGATCGTCGAGAGCATCCTGGCCGACCGGCGGGCCGTGCTCTTCGACGGCAAGGACACCGACAAACCGGCGCCTCGGCCGGTCCGCGAGCAGACGCACAAGGAGCTCTCGGCGATCGTCGCGGCAATCTCGGAGCGAAACGCCAAGAAAGCCGAGGCGCTGATCTCCGATCACCTCATGCGCACGCTCGCGACGGTGAACATCTGGCAGTAGGCCGGCGAGCGGCATGCCATCTCGGGGTAAGGCGACGGACCGCGCCGAGGCCTTTTCGACCATCGGTTTCCCGGGGAGCAGACCGCTCCGCCCGAGGGCCTGGGGCGGGAAATCCGGTTACTCGTCCCGTCGCCCGACGACGCGCCCGTCACAAGCCTGCGAACCGCGCCGCGTCGGCCGCAGCGTAGGCAGCGACGCTCCGCTCGATGCCGGCATTCTTCCGGAGCTTCTGCACGACCTCGCCGAGCCTCGCGGCAGGGATGGCGCATGTAAGCTCGTTGTTGCTCATGCCGGTGCGAACACGCGAGAGCATGCACCCGACGCTGATCGCCACGTTGCCCTCCTCCTTGGCGATCGCCACGACGTGGCATTGGGGCTTTCCCTCGAAGCGCACGCGTCCGAGCGCGTCGTCAATTATCATGGCCTGCTTGGCGTTCAGTCGGAGGAATACGACGTCCGGCGCAACCGGCATGTCGGCGAGCGGGCCGTAGACGATTGCCCCGGGCTGCTCCTTCACATGCGCGATTTTTGGCACGTCCGCCTCGCCCACCCAGCCTGATTCGAAGAGCGCCGCCACGTCGGCCTTGCCCGCCGCTTCCTCCAGCGTCGCAAAGCCGTGGGTGTAGCTGCCGACGCTGCAATTGGCGTGGTCCTCGCCGCGGGTGGAGAAGACCTGGTCGACCGCCTTGAACCAGAACACGCAGCCCGCCGGCACCGCTCCGGTGCGGCCGTCCGCGGTTGGCGCTGGCGGATTCGACCGGTAGCGCGGCGCCTCGTTGCCGTCGCCGGCGCGAAACGCGATGCCGAGCGGCGGAACCGCAAGCCGGAGCAGTGAGGAAAGCTCATCAGCGAGGCCGGACAGGTTTGCTGCGCTCATGCAGGACTCCCGGGGGTCTAGGTTCCGGCGTATCGCCAAGCGAGGAGCCAGCGCTCCAGCCTCCCGGCGAGCCCGAAGAGGACAAGGACGAAGGCCATGATAAGAAATATCAGCGCAATGGTCAGCGAGGCGTTGTAGGTGCTCTGCGCGAAGGAAAGCAGGTAGCCGAGCCCGCGCGCGGAAGCGACGAACTCGCCCACGACGGCGCCGGTGAACGAAAACCCGACGGCAACCTTGAGGTTGCCCATGATCCAGGAGGTGACGGAGGGGATGTAGACTTCCCTTAAAAGCGTGGCGCGCCCGCCGCCGAGCGTTTTGACGCGCTCGACCAGGCGGACGTCCACCTCGCGGATCCCGGAATAGACGGCGAAGAAGATCAGAACCGCGACGAGGACAAGACTGACGGCGATCTTGGATCCGAGGCCGATGCCGAACCAGATGATGAAGAGGGGCGCCAGGATGACGCGGGGGATGGCGTTCAGGAGGATCATGACCGGCTCGAGCAGGTCGGCGAGCGGACGTATCAGCGCCGCGGCAAAGCCGAGCACGGCGCCGATCAGCAGGCCGAGCGTGAGCCCGACCAGCGCGGCGGAAAGCGTCGCGATCAGGTGCGGCCAGATGCTCCCGTCCGCGAAGACCTGATAGAGCGTCGCGGCGATCGCGCTCGGCGCCGGGAGGTAGAAGGGATCGATCCAGCCGATGCGGGAGAAGAACTCCCACACGGCAAGGAGCGCGAGGCCGCCCGCCGACTGGCGGACAAGCGAGGCGTCGAGCGCGCTTCTCATATGCCCCCTCCATGCACGTCGACCTCGTCGGAAAGGTCGTGCCAGATGCGCTTCAGGAGCGGCGCGAAGGAAGGGTGGCCGCGCGCGGCAATCAGGTCGCGCGGGCGCGGGATCAGTACCTCGTAGCGGCTTCGGATTCTGGCGCGCGGGCCGCGTGACAGGAGATAGACCGAGTCGGAGAGGGCCTGCGCCTCCTCAAGATCGTGGGTGACGAGGAGCACGGCAATGCCTGCGCTCTCGACCCAGCCGAGAAGATCCTGCGTGATGCGGTGGCGAACGATGGCGTCGAGCGAGGCGAACGGCTCGTCCATCAGGAGCAGCTTTGGCTGCAGCGCCAGCACCTGCGCCAACGCCACGCGCTTCCTTTGCCCGCCGGAAAGTTGGCGCGGGTAGCGGTCGCAGAACCCGCCGATGCCGAGCCGCGCGAGCCAGCTTTCGGCCTCCGCGCCCGCTTCCGTCTTCGTCATGCCGCGTAGCTTCAGGCCGAGTGATACGTTCTGCCGCACCGTTCGCCAGGGAAGCAAGGCGTCGTCCTGGAAGAGGAAGCCCATCTCGCGCGTGTCGTAGGCATTCTCGATCCGTCCGGCGGCCGGGCCGTGGAGCCCAGCGATCGCGCGCAGAATCGTGCTCTTGCCGGAGCCCGACGGTCCGACGAGGCTCGCCACTTCGCCGGCCGAGACGGATAGCGACGCGCCCTCGACTGCCGGCTCGTCACCGCCGTAGCGCATGACGAGGTCTCTGATGGTCAGGACCGGCGCGCCGCGCTCCGCGTCTTCGGCAAAGGAGCCGTCGGAGAGGGGCGAGTGTCTTCCCAGTAGGATCGGGCCGGGCGCGCCTTCGACGCGCCGCGGGGCCTGGGTCATGCGGGAACGACTTCGGTATCGAGGAGCACCGAAAGGTCGACCGGCTCGGTGAGCACGCCCGAGAGCGTCAGGGAGTCGACGACGCGCTGGCAGGCGGCCACGTCGATCGCCACCGATTCAGGATAGAGCGAGCCGCGGTACTGCGCGATGATCTTGTCGAAGTCGCCCCAGTCACCCCCGGCGAGCAGCTCCGGCGGCAGCGATTCGCGGATCGTCTCGATCGGCGCCTCGCGCTGATATTTGAGGCCGGCTTCCAGCCCGCGCGCCACCTTGCGCATCTCCTCCAGCCGCTCGTCGCGCTCGCCGGCGCGGACGGCGACGCCCATGAACTCGTAAGGCCCGCCGAGGTGCTCGGTGGCGTCGTCGATGTCCATGGCGTTGAACAGCACCTTGCCGCCGGCGGCGAGGATCAGGCTGAGCGCCGGCTCCTGCACCATCCCGGCGTCGACCTGGCCGCGCCGCAGCGCCTCGAAGAGGTTGGGCCCAAGCGCTGCGAATTCCACGGTGGCGGCGTCGGCGCCGGCCTGCTGCAGAAGGAACAGCATCAGCGTGTGGTCGGCGTTGCCGAGCGCGGAGATGCCGACGGTCGTGCCCTCCAGCGTCTTCACGTCGGCGATCTCGCCGACCTTGCCGGGCGCCACAGCCAGCGCGAAGAGCGGCAGCCGGCCGGTGGTGGCGAAGCGACGGATCTCGCCGCCCTTGACGAAGGCCTGCACCGCCACGTCGAACGAGGTCGCCGCGTAGTCGACGGCGCCGCCAATCAGCGCCTGCATGGCGGCGTTGCCGCCGCGCGTATAGACGAGTTCGACGTCGAGCCCTTCATTCAGGAAAAAATTCTGCGCCCGGGTCACCTCGTAGGGCACGACACAGAGGAGCTGGCTGCAGAAGGCGATCTGGACGGGCGTCTGCGCCCGGGCCACGCCGCCGGTGGCGGCGGCAATCCCGGCGGCTCCGACGGCGCTGCCGGCTCCCTTCAGTAGCGAGCGGCGGGAAAGCGGTCCCGTCGCCGCCCGTTCGATCAGGAGGTCGAGCTTTTTGGGCTCCAGTTTTTCGTGACAGCACGTCATGACGCGCCTCCGTTCCGCAATGCCGGCAGCGGCCAACCGGCGGTGGTCGGGTCTGGAGGCGGATTATGGCAGAAGGCGTGCGGCGGCTAAAGGGTCGGGGAAATTCCGGTCCGGCCGGCAATGCGCGACTGCTTTCTCCCGCTGCGCCAGATCTTGGAAATGTTTTGCGGGAGCCTCCGTGGGCTGGTGGCGCCCGTCTTTCCCGACTAATCTTGGGCCGGCCGCCCGATGGCTGCCGGACTCGCAAGGGGGGACGGACATGAGCGTATTCAGAGGCATCCTCTGGTCGGCGCCGGTGCTGTTGGCTGCCGCCGCCGCGAATGCCGACACCACCGACGTTACGCACGAAACACCGGTCGTCGTGGAAAAGAGCGGCAGTCATTGCGGCGATGACCCCAATTGCTTCAACCGATACCATCCGGCCATCGAACCGGTGGCGCGCGCCAGTGCCGGTCAGACGGTGGTCATCGAGACGCGCGATGCGTTCGACAGCAACCTCAATCTTCAATCGACGGCGGAAGACGTGACGGCGCTTGACCTGAACCTGGTCCATCCGATGACGGGGCCGGTCTTCATCGAGGGGGCGGAGCGAGGCGACGTGCTCGCCGTCACTCTTCTGGACGTTGAGCCGGACCAGTACGGCTATACGGTCATCGTTCCCGGATTTGGATTCCTGCGCGATCGCTTTCCCGATCCCTTTATCGTCAACTGGAAGCTCGATCGCCTGGCGGCCACCTCGGACCAGATTCCGAATGTGCGTGTGCCGATTGCGGCGTTCATGGGCTCGGTCGGGGTGTTACCCGGGGATGCAGAGACCGATACCTATCTGAAACGGGAGGCGGAGCTCGGGGCCGCAGGCGGCTTGGCGCTGCCTCCGCAGCCGATCGGGGCCTTGCCGGCAAACATCTGCGGGCCTGAAGGCGCCGACAAGGAACGCTGCCTCCGCACGATCCCGCCGCGCGAGAACGGCGGGAACATGGACGTGAAGCAGATGCAGGTCGGAACGACGCTGCTCCTGCCCTGCTTCGTCGATGGCTGCGGCCTGTTCGCCGGCGATGTGCACTATGCGCAAGGCGACGGCGAGGTCTCGGGCACGGCGATCGAGATGGGCGCCAGGGTCACCGTGCGGGTCGAAGTGCGCAAAGGTGGAGGCGCAGACATTACCGGCCCGCAGTTCGAGGGCGGCGCGCAGCTCAAGACGATCGCTCCGTCGAAATTCTATGCGACGGTCGGATTGCCGCTCAAGGAAGCGGGCGAAGTGCCGATCTACATGACCTATATCGACGGCGACAAAATCGGGCCGCTGACAAATCTGTCGGAGGATCTTACGCTCGCCGCCCGCAACGCGCTGATCGAGATGATCGACCACATGGTGCGGGAGTATGGGCTGACGCCCGAGCAGGCCTATGTCGTCGCGAGCGTCGCCGTTGATCTGCGCATCAGCCAGGTCGTGGACGTGCCTAACTTCATTGTCTCCGCTATCTTGCCGCTCGAGATCTTCGGCGACGGCGAATAAGCGACAGATGGCTCGCGTCGGCCGGACCGGGCTTGAGGCAGCCACCCGGCGCGACGTCGCGAAGCTTCTGATGGCGGCGATGGCGGTGACGGCTGCCGGCGCCCACACGCCCTATGGCCAGTGGACCGTCTATCGGCAACGCAATCTGTTTGTCGTCGCAAGCAGAACCGATGCGAAGGCGCTCG
>DASWJZ010000165.1:0-2831 GCA_036396875.1 Propylenella sp. | reverse complement strand
CGCTCACCTCGTTCCGGAATTGGCTGAGACCCTTTGCGACTATGTGAATGAAAACTGGGCGGACAGGACCGCGCTGCATCTAGCAGCCTACGCAATGTGGCGGCTCAATTGGATACACCCATTTGCCGATGGGAATGGGCGCACCTCGCGGATACTGTCCTATTTGATCCTGTGCATTCGAACCGGATGGATTCTGCCCGGCACACCCACGATACCGGACCAGATTGTCCAAAACAGAACGCCGTATTTCGAAGCACTGGACGCGGCAGACGCAGCGTGGCGAAACGGCACGATGAACGTCTCAAAGATGGAGGCGCTATTAGAAGGCCTGCTCGCGACGCAACTGATGAGTGTCTACCACTTGGCCGGTGGGAGCGCCGAAAGCTGATCGCCGATGCCAGCGGCGCGAGCCGGCGCAAGAAGCAGCCGCTGCACCGTCTCCAGGTGCAGGCGCATCCCCGCGGCGGCGCCGGCGAGATCGCGATCGGCAATCGCCGCCACGATTGCCTCGTGCTCGGCGAAGCTGTGATGATCGGCGGGCGGTCGCGGTCCCTCGTCGCGCAGCCGCCCCCACACCACCGCGCGGCGCACCGAGTTGACCGTGTCGAAGACGGCGAGAAGGAGCGCGTTGTGCGCCGCCTCCGCGACCGCCCGGTGCAGCCGGTTGTCGAAATTCTCGTATTGCCGCCAGGTCTCGGCCGCACGCGCGCCCGTCGCGCAGAGCGTCATCTCCTCGATGTCCTCGGCGGTGGCGTGCAGCGCCGCCTCGCACGCCAGTTCCGGCTCGATCGCAAGCCGCGCGCGCATGACTTCCGCCGGGTTCGTCTGCTGGGCGATGGCGGCGACGGAGGTCGTCTCGGCGATCGGGCGGGCGCCGATGAAGGTGCCCTTCCCGACGTGGCGCCACAATTCTCCGCGGCGCTCCAGAATGGCCAGCGCCTTGCGGAGCTCGCCGCGCGAAACGCCGAGGATGTCGGACAGCTCCCGCTCGGGCGGCAGCCGGGTGCCGGCCGAAAGCGACTGCTGCACCAGCCAGGCGCGGAGCTGGGTCAGGGCGCTGTGCCCGCGATCGTCGCTGCCCCTCCCGTTCGCTTCAACCGGCTCAGGCGAAAACTCGTCCCTCTCGACGCGCATTGATTCCGCCCCTTCCCTTGATCAATCCGCCGGCTTGTTCTAACCAATACCGGATTGGTTATGCAATGGTCCGAAAAGGACCGCAATCGCATCGCCGGGGGGTGACCGGCGATGCCGCCCAAGGGAGGAGAGAATGCTGCAAACGAGAATCGGCCGCGGCCTGGCCGCCGGCCTGATCGCCGCCTCTTTTGCGATCGGCGCATCGGTCGCGAAAGCGCAGGACACCGTGCGCGTGGCGCTCGGCGACGTCGTATCCGTCGAGACGCTCGCGTTCCTGATCGCGCTCGAGCGCGCCAAGGACCGCGGCCTCAGTTACGAGCTGACGTCGTTCGCGGAGGAGGAGCTGGCGATCCAGTCGATCGTCGGCGGCCAAGCGGATATCGGCGTGGGGACTCCCTATTCGGTCATCCAGAAGACGAAGGTGCCTCTCCGCATCATTTTCCAGATGTCGACGCTGGTCTTCTATCCGGTCGTGTCAAACGAGTACAAGAGCTGGCAGGATCTGAACGGGCAACCCTTCACGTTCCATGGCCGCGGCTCGGGCACCGAGGCGATCGGCAACATCATCGCCGCGCGCGAAGGCATCGAATTCGGCGAGCGCTCCTACGTTCCCGGATCCGACAACCGCGTGATCGCGCTCCTGAACGGCACCATCAAGGCCACCATCCTCGACCTCGCCAACAAGAACATCCTGATGGAGCAGGCGAGCGACCGGTTCCACATCCTGCCCACGCCGGACGAGAAGGCGAGCGACGAAGTGGTGTTCGCCAGCCAGGACTGGCTGAACGAGAACAGGGACTCCGCCAATCTCCTGGTCGAGGAGATGTTGAAGCTCTGGCGCGAGATGAACGAGAACCCCGCAATCGTCGAAGAGGAGCGCGCCGCGCGGAACCTGCTGGCCGACCAGCCGCAGGAAATCCTGGCGGAAGTCACGGACTTTTACACTGAGGGCACCGAGGCCGGGCTCTTCCATCCGGAGGGGGGCGGCGAAGCGGCCGCCAAGCTCGACTTCGACTTCTATTCGCAGGCCGGCCAAATCGAAGGCCCTGCCGACAGCCTTATGGTCGAGGACTACTGGGATCTCGGTCCGCTCGAAGCCGCCAAACAGGCTCTCGGTGGTTGACCGACCGACCCATGCCGGTGCGGAGCCCGGAATCGGGCTTCGCCTTTCGCGGTTCCTAGCCTCCGGGAGCTTTGCGCCCAGCACGCAGCTTCTCGACCGACCGGCGCATCCCGCCGCCGCCCTCCTGAACCATCCGCTGACGCTCAGGATCCTTTCCGCGCTCGTTCTTTGCATTGCATGGGAATGGGCCGGCCGCATTCCGATCAGCCCGGCATTTCCGACTTTCGGAGAGACGATGGTCGGCCTGTGGTCGATGATCGCCGATTTTTCCCTGATCCGCGCCTTCGGCATCACGCTGCAGCCGCTCGTGCTCGGGCTCGTCGCCTCGACCCTGCTCGGTGTCGCGATCGGCGTCGCGATGGGGCTGAACGACAAGGCCGAATGGCTCGCGTCGCCGATCTTCATCATTGCGCAGGCGGCGCCGCTCGCCGCCCTGATCCCGCTGATCGTCTTCGCCTACGGCATCGGGCTGACGGCCAAGACGCTGGTCGTCTGCATCATGGCGATGCCGGTCATCGTGTTGAACTCCTTCGCCGCGGTCCGCCACACGCCGATATCGCTGGTCGAGATGGGC
>DASWJZ010000164.1:0-3410 GCA_036396875.1 Propylenella sp. | reverse complement strand
GGCCGTCGCCGGGTTCCGCGACCGGATCACGGGACTGCGGCGAGTGCGCGCCGGCGACTTAAGGGCGAGCCCGAAGAACTGGCGGCGGCACCCGGAGGGACAGCGGAGCGCGCTGCGCGCGATCCTCGACGATGTCGGTTTCGTCGGCGCGGTGCTTGCGCGGGAGCTGAAGGACGGCAGCCTGGAACTCCTCGACGGCCATCTGCGGGCGGAAATCGAGCCCGACGCCGAGATACCGGTGCTGGTTGTCGACCTCGATGATCGCGAGGCGGCGAAAGTGCTCGCGACGTTCGACCCGGTCGGCGACCTGGCGCTGCCCGACGCCGACGCCCTGGCGGCGCTGCTGCAGGGTGTCGACTTCGACGAATATGCCGACCTGCGGAAGCTGCACGCCGACCTCGCCGCCGCGTTTGAAAAGATAGCTACGGACGTCGAGGCGCGGCCCGCGAGCGAGACCGAGCACGACGTGCCGGGCATGGAGCTCGCGCCGCACGAGCACTACGACTACCTGGTCGTGCTGGCGACGACGACGCAGGAATGGAACACGCTCTGCGACCGCCTCGGCCTCAAGCCGGAACGCCGCCGCCGCTCGCTCGGCACCTGCCGCGCCATCAGGGCTCAGCAGATATTAAAGGTCCTCGATGCCGGATAGGCTGGACCTGGCCATTATCGTGCCGTCGCGGCATCGCCCGCACAACATGCCCGCGATCCGGCGCCTCCTGCCGAGCGCGACCGTGTGCGTCGACGAGCGCGAGGTCGACGACTATGCGCTGGTCGTCCCGCGCGATCGGCTGCTCGCGCACCCGCCGATGGACGGCTTCGCCGTAGTGTGCAACTGGATCATGGACGCCGTAGCGGCGGAGATACTGTGCTTCGTCGACGACGACCTGATACGGGTCCTGGTGCTGACCGGGTGGCGCCGGAGCGGCCGGGGCGCGGTGATCACCGAGGCGGACACCATCCTCGGAATCATCGAGAACGCCGCCCGCGCGGCGCTGGACATCGGCGCCTCGACCTTTGCGTTCTCGCGCACCGCCAATGCGACGATGCTGCGGCCCGCGGAGAGGCCGCTCAGGCCCGTGGCGATCCTGTCGAACGTGTTCGGCATCATGGGGTCGGCCGCGGCACCGGAAGATGGACCCGCGCTTCGCCGGCCGCAACGCGATCGAGCTGAGCTTACGGACGCTGCTCGAGGACCGGTTCGGCTATGCCGACTGCCGGTTCTACTTCGACTGCGGGCCGATCTTCGCCGGCCGAGGCGGCAACGTCGGCCTGGTGACCGCTGCGCGCTGGGCCGAATCAACGCGGGCGCTGAAAGAGACCTATGGCAAGCACGTCGGGTTGAAGCGGGTCGCGATCGACGGCCGCGGCAAGATCGACACGATGCGGATCAGGGTCTCGCGCGCCAACGCCAGGGCGCAAAGGTAGGGCGGCCTTTCGGCCGCCCAGGACGCATGCGGAACGGACGCTCAGAGCAGTCGGTCGCTATCGTCGGCGTCGCTCTCGGCCTTCGGCGAGCCGCCCTTCGGCATGTCCTGCCTGAGCCGCCACAGGCGGTAGGCCTCGTCCTCGTAAGCGTCCTTGCCTTCCTGCGCCGGTACGAGCCTGGTCGATTCCTCGCGGAAGTAATCGAGGCCGCGGCCGAGACGCTTGCCCTTCGATGTGTGCTGATCATACGTCCAGTCGGGTATCTCCGGCGCGCGGTCCTCGAGCAGGTTCGCCCAGCCGACGGCGGCGTTGAAGTGGTCGGCCTCGCGGCTCTTGGCGCTCCGGCACATCATCCGGATGCAGTTGCCGACGGCCATCCGCGACTTGCCGAGCTTGGCAGGGTCGGGGTCGTACCACTCGCGCGCCTGGCTCATCGCCGCGCGCACGAACGGGATGACATCGGGGGCAGCGAGGCCGATGTCCTCGTGGCTGATCACCTCGAGGCGCTTGCAGACCATCGAGTGGAACGCCTTGGAGGTGTGCATCAGCTCGACCGCGCACTCCATGGCCTCCTTCTCCATGCCTCGGCGGATGAACTTCTGGAGCGCCGAGAGGACGGCGAGCGCGGGCAGCTTGTGGCGGGTCGGGGGGATCATTGAGCGGTCCTTTCAAATTGGACGACGTTGTCGCCGAGCACGATCTCGGCCTGGGCGGTGACGTGGCGGAGCTCGTTCTCCATGTGGCGGAGGCCGGAGCGCAGCGCGGCGATCCGATCGGCCATCAACCGCGCCCGATCGCGCGAGACCTTGGCGGCGACGACGCACTCGCCATCCTTCCAGCCGGCGGAGAGCATGCGCGCCGCGGCCTCGATCCGCCGCTCCATGGCGCTGACCGTCGCTATCTCGCGGTCGCTCGCGGCCGGGGGCAGGTCGCCGAACAGGGATTCCTCGGTCACCTGCCCGGCGACCGCCTCGACGGCCTTGCGGACGGAATGCCACGAGCCGAGCTCGCCGCGCCGGACCATGTGCATGATCCGCATCTGCTCGTGATGCGCGGGGAGCTTGGCGATCTCGATGGCGGTGCCCTTATCGATCTGGCCGCTGGCGAGCAGATGGCCGATGGTCGGCTCGAGCCGCAACAGCGCGAGCCTGGTCTCGACCCGCGCGAGGCTGACGCCGAGGCGCTTGGCCACGTCCTCGGGCGAAAGCCCCAGGTCAACGAGCTGTTGGAAAGCACCGGCTTCCTCGAGGGGAGTGAGGTCGGCGCGCAGGATGTTCTCGGCTGCCTGGCGGACGCGAAGATCGATCGTCGAGGGCGGTTCTTGCACAAGCGCCCCGATCTTGGCGAAGCGCTTGTCGCCGGCGTCGGCGAGAAGCCGGTGGGCCCGCCACCGGCACTCGCCGGCGACGATCAGGTAGCCCTTGCCGTCCGCGCGGACGACGATCGGCTGCATCAGGCCGTTGGCCCGGATCGAGGCGGCGAGCGCCTCGATGTGCTCGGGCGGGAACTGCCGGCGCGGCTGGTCCGGGTCGGGATGAATATCGCTGATCTTGAGGTTCATCTTGGCCTCACAAGACTCGGTTAAGTATTCGATAGAACTTAGTGAACCACAGACAGTCAAGGACGGGAAGGAAAATCGACACGCTTAAGACTTTGAAATACCGGCTCTTTTCCACTCCTTAGAGGAAAGGATGCCGCCGCCGGGCGTCGGAGCCGCCTATCCCGGGCCGGTCCTGGCCCAGCTCCTCGACATCACGCCGAGGAGGCTCCAGCAGCTCGCCCGCGAAGGCGTCATTCCCCGCGACCAGCGCGGCCGTTACGATCTGGTCGGAGTGGTGCAGGGCTATGTCCGCTATCTGCGCAGCCGCGCGATCGCGGGCGACGTCGCGGGCGGCACGCCGGCGGACAAGGAGAGGCTGGTGAAGGCCAAGGCCGACATCGCCGAGATGGAGGCCGACCGGATGCGCGGCAATTTGGTGCCC
>DASWJZ010000163.1:0-2487 GCA_036396875.1 Propylenella sp. | reverse complement strand
GAGACGGATAGATTGCCGGAGGAGACGTATACCGAAGCGGCCTCGGACGCAGTGTATGCATCCCTGCGGCGCAAGGCGAAGCTCGTGCTCGAAGCCGGCTATAGCGTTATCGTGGACGCCGTCCACGCTCGACCCGCAGAGCGGGACGGCGTCGCCGCTACGGCAGCGCAGGCGGGCGCGCCCTTTCGGGGCCTATGGCTCGAGGCGCCGATATCGGCATTGGTCGAGAGGGTCAGGGCAAGGTCCGGCGACGCTTCCGACGCAACCGAGGGGATCGTTCGGAAACAGAAGACGTATGATCTCGGGCTTGTTCGCTGGCATCGGTTGAACACGGGGGGAGAGGTCGGCGAACGTGTGAGAGATGCGCTTGAAGCCGCTGTCATCAGCCCTGCGCAGGCGATTCCGATCCGGCGATTACCGCCAACCCCTGGGACCCGGGGCAGCTAAGCGGCATCTCGCGTGGTGCGTAGGATCATGCTGCCCGCCTGCCCTGTCGATGAGCGGATTTTTTCTCGCGCGGACGCGACTTTTCTCGCGCGGACGCGACAATGTCCGGCGGAGCCATCAGCCATACCGCGCCCTACGCGATGCGCTTCGGTGTGGACCACCGTGGCTGGCTTGAAGCCGGGGACGTTCTGAACACGCGGCCATGGTCGGAGCTCGAGCCGCTCTTCAGGCGATGACGAATCTGCCCGAGCCCCGCGACCCGAGACGGGGTGACGGCTGCGGAGCGCTCCCGGGAGGATTTCGGCAGCCCACCACCTGTCCGCCTTGCGACCTGAGCAAAATAATGCATGCATAATACACAAGAGCGCTGCGAGCGCGCGATCGCGGATGGCCATCGCCCGGGGCTCCGCACCGGAGGGGCGGAGCTGAGCTTGCTTTGGCTTGATCCGGCGGAAGCGGCTTCCACCGGAGGGCGGTAGCGGAGTAACCCGACGACGACGAGATCGGCAGAAGCCGGCATGACAAAACGCTAGAGGACGAATGGGAGGAATCCGATGAGAAGAATCATAGCTTTGGCAGCGGCCGCGCTCGCGGTCGCCATCGCCGCGCCCGCAGGGGCGCAGACGGAAATCAAGTTCGGCCATGTCGGCGAGCCGGGCTCTCTGTTCCAACTTTCGGCGGAGGAATTTGCCCGCCGCGCCAACGAGAAACTCGGCGACAAGGCGACCGTCGTCGTGTTCGGGTCGAGTCAGCTCGGCAGCGACGAGGATCTCATACAGAAGCTGCTGCTCGGCACCGCCGAGATCGCCCTCCCCTCGACCATCATGTCGAGTGTGGTGCCGGAATTCGGGCTTTTCGAGATGCCCTATCTCGTCAAGAACCGCGATCATATGAAGCGGATCGAGGAGGAGATCGTCTGGCCGACCCTGGCCCCGGCCGCCGAGGCGAAGGGCTACAAGATCCTCGCTGTCTGGGAGAACGGCTTTCGCAATATCACCAACAATGTCCGCCCGATCGTGACGCCGGCGGACCTCGCCGGCATCAAGCTCCGGACGCCAAGCGGCGAGTGGCGGGTGAAGATGTTCCAGGCCTATGGCGCCAACCCGACACCGCTGTCGTTCTCGGAAGTCTTCACGGCACTGCAGACCGGCGTGATGGACGGGCAAGAAAACCCGCTGACGCAAATCTACAGCGGGAAATTCCACGAAGTGCAGGACTACCTGTCGATGACGGGTCACGTCTACACGCCTGCCTATGCGCTGGTCGGCCAGAACCGCTGGAACAGCCTCCCGGAAGATGTCCGGCAGATTCTCGAGGAAACGGCAAAGGAGACGCAGGCCTTCGTCTATGAGACGGCGGCGCGGCTGGAGAACGAACTTCTCGACACGATCAAGGCGGAGAGCGACATTGCGGTGAACGAGGCGGACAAGGACGCCTTTATCGAAGCCAGCGCCCCGACCTACGAGGAGTTCGGGGCCCAGGTCGAAGGCGGCAAGGAAATGATTGAAAAGGCGATCAGCCTCGGCCAGGGCTCCTGAGCCTGCGAGACTTCCGCCCATTGCTCTTCTGGACGGACGAGATGGCGGCCGGCCGAATGCCGGCCGCCTACCGTTGTCCGGGCTCTTGTGCCGATCGAGAACCTCGCGCAAGGAAATTTCGGTGACCGCTTTTTCCCGCCTGCGGAACGTAATCGAGCGGATCCTCGAGATCTGGCTCATCTTCCTGATCGCGGCGCTGACCCTGGTCGTCGTGCTGGCGGTGATATGGCGCAAAGCCGGCTCGTCCTTCGTCTGGTACGATGAGGTTGGCTCGATCATGCTCGCCTGGATCACCTATTACGGTGCCGCGCTTGCCGCGCTAAAGCGCGCCCATATCGGCTTCGACGGCATCCTGCTCGCGCTGCCTTACCGCTGGCGCATCGCCGCCGCGATCGTCGGCGAGGCTGTCGTGTTCGCGTTCTTCGCGCTGCTCGCATGGACCGGCTGGAAGGTGCTGCAGGTGGTTGGGGGCATGACCCTCATCAGCCTTCCGTCGGTGTCG
>DASWJZ010000162.1:0-1509 GCA_036396875.1 Propylenella sp. | reverse complement strand
TGCGTTAGCTGCGTACGCTCAATACGCCCGTTCCGTCAGAGCCCGCGCGGCGAGCGAGGCGAGGAGCGCCGGGATCGTGAAGAGCACGGCGAGCAGCACCGCGAGGATGATCGTCAGCAGGATCAGGCTCAGGCCGGACTGTATGCCGAGGCCGACGAGCAGGACGCCGACCTGGTGGCCGGCGACCAGCCAGAGCGGCCAGCGCCACACCCGGTAGGGATCGACGAACGACGCGAGCGACACGGCGAGCGCCATGACCGGCACGCCGAGATAGAAATAGGCGGCGGTATCCCACGCTTCGCGCAGCCGGAACCCGGTCTCGGCCGTGCCGAGACCGCCCCAGACCGAGAGCCCGATCCAGACGATGAGCCCGGTGGCGGCGAGCATGACGCCGATGCCGACCGGCGACGCCAGAAGGCGCCGATATTCGGCAAATGCAGTGGCACTCCGCATGACCCCCTCGAGAACAACGCGCCAGAGGAAATCATGGCCAAGCGTGGTTTACAGCTCCTTAAGGGGGCGCGGCGCCCCCGGCCAGCCCCCGGCCGCGGACCGGCTACGGACGATCTTGATTCCGGCAGTTCGGTCGAGTTGATACGATAGCGAGCAGGGATGCGGTCACCGTTGCGCGCCGAACCTGCTCACGGCCAATCCCTGAACGATCGGGACAAGCGAATTCAGACGATGACACCAACCGTCAAAGCGAACGGCGCGGAAATCCCCGTAATGGGCCTCGGGACGTGGGAGCTGCGCGGGGAAACCGCGATCAGCGCGGTGCACGCGGCGCTCAATGCCGGCTACCGGCACATCGACACGGCGGCCATGTACGCAAACGAGACGGAGATCGGCGAGGCGCTCCGCACGCACGCGACGCCGCGCTCCGATGTCTTCCTCACGACGAAAGTCTGGGCGAGCGACGTCGCCGACGGCGCCCTGCAGAAGTCCGCGGAGGCCAGCCTGAGGCGCCTGCGGGTCGAAGAGGTCGATCTCCTGCTCATCCACTGGCCGAGCCACACCGTTCCGCTCAGGGAACAGATCCGCGCGCTGAACGATGCGAAGCGCCGCGGGCTTGCCCGGCACATCGGCGTCTCCAACTTCCCCGTCCGCTACGTCGAGGCGGCGGTCGAATATTCCGATGCGCCGCTGGTGACGAACCAGGTCGAGCATCATCCGTGGCTCGACCAGAGCCGCCTCTTTGCGACATGCCTGAAGCACGGCCTGTCGGTCACGTCCTATTGTCCGCTCGGCAGGGCGAAATGGCTGAACGATCCGGTCGTCGCCGCAATCGCGCGGTCGAAGGGGAGGACTCCGGCGCAGGTGGTGCTCCGCTGGCACATCCAGCAGCCGATGAACATCGCAATCCCGCGGTCGTCGAAGCCCGCGCGCATCGCGGAGAACATCGATATTTTCGGGTTTGAGCTGACACCGGAGGAAGTGGGCCGCATCGCGGCGCTTGCCCGCTCCGATGGGCGTACGGTGTCGGCCTCGGTTCCGCTCGACTGGGACGGC
>DASWJZ010000161.1:0-17568 GCA_036396875.1 Propylenella sp. | reverse complement strand
GTCGCCAGCACGAGGAGCGGCGCGGCGGTGCCCGTCCAGCGGAGCGAGCGGGCGAGCGCAAGGGCGCCGCGCCCGTATTCCTCGTTGGTGACGAGGGTCGCATAGGCCAAGCGCCCCGATCCGCCGGCCGACACTGCCGATCTGCGCCGATTCAAAATCGCCACCCTCGAATCGCCAGCAAGGCTTCCTTCTAAAGCAGGGCGCGCATGCCCGCCATTGGGGAAAGCAATTCCCCCGGCTAAAAGTTCCGTCTGACGTTAACGTCAGCTGCGCGCGGGATTCTCGGCCAGCACGCGGCGGGTTTCCGGCGGCAGCGCCATCAGAGCGTCATAGGTCGCCCGCTGCACCGCCTGCTGCATCGCCGCCGTTTCCGCCCGAAGCGCCGCCAGGCGCTCGTCGATGGCGGCCCGGTCCGGCTCGGGCAGCGCCGCCATCCGCATGATCTCCTCGCGGATTGCGCGCATCCGTGCGAGCCGCCCGTCGAGCTGCGGACCGAGCGGCCGGAGTTCCGCCGCGATCGTGTCCACGGCATCCCGCGGCAGCCGCTCGTCGAAGCGCCGGAGTTCGAAGCCGGCGGCCCGTTCGCCGGTGAATCCGGGCCTCGGCCTCAGCCAGTCCATGGCGAGCAGCCCGGCCAGGAATCCGTTCAAGACCAGCGAAGCGACGAGCGCGGCGGCCGGCCAGCGCCGCCGGAGAGGGAACGCAAAAGCCTTCATCACCTGTCCGCGGCGTCGACGCCAAGCAGCGGGTCGAAAACGATCGCCCCGGAGGGCTCAGCCGGCTGTTCCGGCAGCAGCATCAGGTCAACCGCGCCGCCCAGCATGGAGGCAACGAGCACCGCCGCCGCGATGCGCGTCCAGGAAAGGCCGGCGAGCGGATCGGCCGATATCCGCGCCATCACATGCCCCTGCACGCGCAGCGGCGAGCCGGCCCGAGCCACTTCGGCATCGATCCGGCCGCGCACATCGCCGATCGCGTCGTCAAGGACGCGTTCCCGTTCCCAGGCGCGCCGGAAGTCGGGCCGGCCGAGGAGCGCCTCCCGCGCCGCCGCCGCACGGTCTTGCGGCCACCGCGAGAGATCGGCTCCGCAGGCGGAAAGGCTTGCAAAAAGCGCATCGACGGGGCGGCGGTCAGTCATCTCGCTCTCCCTCGGCGGACAGCATGCGCCGCATCTGCCGCCTCGCCCTGGCGAGCAACGATTCGAATGCCGTCTCGCTGATCCCCATGACATGGGCGGCGTCGCGCTGCGGCAGCTCCTGGAAATGGAAGAGCAAGACCGCCGTCCGCTGCCGGTGCGGCAGCCGGCCGATCGCCTCTCCGACCGACCGCGCCGCCTCCCGCCGGACGAGCCCGGCGTCGGCGAGTTCGGATTGATCGGCCAGCGCCTCGAGCGCGTTCTCGTCGAACAAGACGCGCCGCCGGCGCAGGCGGTCGATGGCGCGGTTGTAACACACCGTGTGGAGCCAGGTTCCGATCCGTGCTTCCGGCTTCCAGGCGCCGGCGTTCTGCCAGAGGCGGAGCAGCGTGTCCTGCACCACGTCCTCCGCCTCTTCCAGCGTTCCGAGCATGCCTTGCGCGAACCGCAGGAGACGCGGCGTCTCCCGCCCGATCAACCGCTCGAAGGCGGCGGCATCGCCCGACGCGATCGCGCGGATCTCCGCCAGCTCAACCGCCCGCTCTTCCGCCTCGCTTCGCGCCAACCGACAACTTGCCCCGAATCCCGCCGGTCGAGCATGCCCTGTCCGAGGCTGAACCGACAATGAACCCGCGCAGCAAAAATAGCCCCGCGCCGCAGGGCGGCGTAGCCCGCCAAACCGGAGCGGACGGCGAGCGGCGGCCGGCGCGGCCGGCGACGAGGCGAAAGCCGCCCGGGGGCGGTGAAGCACGACGGCGAGCGCGGCTGCCATCTATTACTCCGCGGCCTCGGGATACGGCCCCTGCCGCCCGATCAGGTGGTCCTCGCCGGCGACCGCATCGAGCTCCGTTTCGAGCAGCTCCGCTTCCGCCGCGCGCGGCTTGGAGAAGCGCGCGAGCAGGAGGAAGGCGACCGGGGTGACGAACAGCGTGATGATGGCGGCGAAGCCGAGCCCGCCGACCACGATCCAGCCGAGCGCCTGGCGGGCCTCGGAGCCGGCGCCGCCCATGGCGACCAGCGGTATGCCGCCGACCACCGTCGCGACCATCGTCATGACCACCGGCCGCAGCCGGATGCGGCACGCCTCCCTTATCGCATCGTGGACGCGGAAGCCCCGGTCGCGCAGCTGGTTGGCGAACTCCACGATCAGGATGCCGTTCTTCGACATGATGCCGATCAGCATGACGAGGCCGATCTGGCTGTAGATGTTGAGCGAGCCGCCGGTCAGCGCGATGGCGAAGACCGCCGCGCCGAGGCCGAAGGGCACTGTGAACATGATGATGACGGCGCTCATGAAGCTCTCGAACTGCGCGGCGAGCACAAGCAGCACGACGACAAGCGCGAAGGCGAAAGTAACGGCGACGCCGCTCGCCGTCTCGTTCAGCGTCGCCGCCTCGCCCATGTAGTGAATGCCCATCGAGGCAGGCAGCGCCGACGCCGCCAGTCCTTCGAGCGTGTCCATCGCCTGCCGCAGGTCCACCCCCGGCGCCAGCGTGGCGGTCATCGGAACGGCGCGGCGCTGCCCCTCCCGCCGAAGGTCCGGCGCCACCGCGCGTTCGCTCATCGTCACGAAGGACGAGAGGGGGATCATCCGATCGCCTGCCGTGCGAATGTAGATGCTCTCCAGATCGCCCGGATCGTCGATCATGCCGTCCGGCGCCTGCGCCCGCACCGGGATGGCGTCGCCCTCGACATAGTACTCGCCCATCTCACGGCCCTCGAGCAGGGTCGTGAGCGCCGTGCCGAGCGTGTCGACGGGAACGCCGAGATCGGCCGCGGCCTCGCGGTCGATCGAAATCGACAGTTCCGGCTGCGTCGTGTCGTAGTCGAGCGTCACCCTTTGAAAGGCGGGCAGGTCCTCCATCGCGGACTGCAGCGCAATCGCCTCGTCGGCGAGCGCATCGTAGTCGTTCCCGGTGACGGCGAAGCGAAGGCCTTGGCCGCCGCCCCTGATGCCGAGGCTGTTGGCCTGCCGCATGAAGATCTCGACGCCGGGAATGGCGCGCAGCTTCGGTTCGATCTCGGCGGCGATCTCCTGCTGCGTACGGGAGCGATCCTCCCACGGCGCCAGCCTGAGCAGGATGAAGCCGGAATTGCGGTCCCAACTTCCGGCGATCATGTAGATGCTGGTGACCTCGCCGCTTTCGAAGAGCGGCGCCGCCACGGCTTCGACCTGCCGCATGCGCATGTCCATGTAGTCGACGTCAACGCCCTGCGGGCCGCGCACCGATATCGGGATGATGCCGCGGTCCTCGGCCGGCGTCAGCTGCTCCGGCAGGAACGTGTAGGCAACCGCGGCCGCGCCGGCGAAAAGGAACGCGATAGCGAGGACGACCACCGGCGCCCCGAGCGCCATGTCGAGGATGCGGTGGTAGAGCCGTTCGGCGCGCGTGCCGATCGCATCGAGCGCGCCAATCAGCGGATTCCGGCGCCGGGTCTCTTCCTCCGAATGTTCCTTGAGAATTCGCGAGGCGAGCATCGGGCAGAGCGTCAGCGCCACCACCATCGACAGCGCGACCGAGAACGCCATGACGAAACCGAACTCGGCAAAGAGCCGCCCCGCGGTGCCGGGGAAGAAGGAGATCGGGATAAAGACGGCGGCGAGCGTGGCGGTGGTCGAGACGACGGCGAAGAAAACCTGCCGCGCGCCGAGCACGGCGGCGGCGCGCGGGCCCATGCCCTGTGCCCGGTGCCGCTCGATGTTCTCCAGCACGACGATCGCGTCGTCGACGACAAGGCCGGTCGCCAGCACGATGGCGAGGAGCGTCAGGATGTTGAGCGAAAAGCCGGCGAGATAGATGGCGGCAACGGTTCCGATCAACGCGATCGGCACGGTGACCGCCGGGATGATGGTGGCGCGCAGCGACCGCAGGAACAGGAAGATGACCGCCACGACGATAAGAATCGCCTCGCCGAGCGTGAGGAGGACCTTCTCGATCGCGCCGCCGATGAAGGTGGCGTCGTCTGATGTGACGGCGAGCGAGACGCCGTCCGGCAGGCTGGTGTTCAGTTCCGCCACCGCCTCCCGCACGCCGTCGGAGATGTCGAGGGTGTTCGACTGCGCCTGCCTGAGAATGCCCATGCCGATGCCGGTGCGGCCGTTGATGCGAAGCGCGCTCCGCTTCTCGGCCGGGCCGAAGATCACGTCCGCGACGTCGCCGACGCGCGTCGATGCATTGATCCGCATTGCCTCGACCTCCTCGCCGGAGGCCACGCTCGCGTCGGCGCGCACCAGCAGCATCTGGCCGCTTCCGGTGAGGCTGCCGGCGGGCGCGTCCATCGCCACGGTGCCGAGCGCATGCTCCAGGTCGGAAATCGTCAGGCCGCGCGCGGCAAGCGCCTGCGGATCGATGAAGACCTGGACGAGCGGCTCGCGGTCGCCGTAGAGCGTCACGTCGGCGACCCCTTCCACCGACGCGAGCCGATCGACGACATTGTCCTCGACCAGCTTCGTCAGGTCCTGGATCGTCATGTTCTCGGCCGTCGCGGCCAGCCGGATGATCGCATCCGAATTGTCGTCGGCCTTGACGACGGAGAGGTCCTCTACCTCGTCCGGCAGTTGCCGCTCGGCATTGCCGACCGCGTCGCGAAGGTCGCTCGCCGCCACGTTGAGGTCGCTCGATTCGTCGAATTCGACGACGACGCGGCTGTCGCCGCTCTCGCTCGACGACGAGATCGATTTCACGCCGGGCACGCGCGACGCCGCCCCCTCCAGGACGCGCGTCACCTGCGTGTCGATCGTCTCCGGCGCCGCTCCGTCATAGTTGGCGCGGATCGTGATGACCGGCCGGTCGACATCCGGAAGCTCGCGGATCTCGACGCCCTGGAAGGCGGCAAGCCCGGCGACGATGATGAGCAGATTGATGACGATGGTGAGGACCGGGCGGCGAACGCAGAGCGCCGAGATCCCCTTGGTCGCCTCAACCAGCCGCGCTCGGGCGTCCTCGAATTGCCGTGCCATCGGGTCAGCTACGCGCCCGCTGCGGCGCCCCCGCGCCGCTCATCGCCGGCGCGCCCGCATCGCCGGGCGCGGCATCCTCGTCCGGCGCACTTTCCAGGATGCCCGGCAGCTCGGTCACGTCCGCCACCCTGGCGCCCTCCCGCAGCCGCTGGGTGCCCTCGACCACGACCCGGTCGTCGGCAGCCAGATCGCCACGCACGGTGACCACGCCGCTGTGCCGTCGAACGATCGCGACGTCGGCCCGCCGCGCGGCGCCGTCCGCGACCTTCCAGACGAAGGAACCGCTCCGGTCCCACTGCACGGCGAGACTCGGCACCATCAGTTCCTGATCTGTCTCGAAGGTCAGCCCGACCCCGATCGCCATGCCCGCCTTGAGCGCCCGGCCTTCATTGGCGAGTTCGGCCTCCAGGCGGAGCGTCCGCGTGGTTGCGTCGATGCGGTTGTCGATCGCCGCGATGCGGCCGGCGAATTCCGCGCCCGGCAGTGCCTGCGCGGTAGCGGCGATCGGATGGCCCTCCGCGATTCGCCCGGCCCAGCGCTCCGGCACCTCGAAGCCGATGCGCACGGTGGAGAGATCGTCAAGCGTCGCGATCGGCAGGCTGGTCGTGACGTAGTCGCCGCGCGACACGTCCGTGAGCCCTATCACGCCCGCGAACGGGGCGCTGATGGTGCGCCGCCGAAGCTCGATCTCGGCGCCGCGCAACTCGATCTCCGCGAGTGCGACGGCGGTCTCGGCGTCCGACAGCGCAACGGTGGAGATGGTCTTCGATTTTGCCAGCGCCTGCGACCGCTCGAGGGTACTGCGCGCTTGCTTGAGTGCGACATTCGCGCGGTCGACCGCAACCCGCTGCTCGTCGTCCTGAAGCCGCAGCAGCGGCGCACCCTCGCGGATCTGTTCGCCGGACCGAAACAGCACCTCCGCGACTATTCCGCTCACTTCCGGGTAGAGCGTGACGGAGCGCGCCGCCTTCGCGGTGCCGAGCGCGGCGACCGTCTCGCCCCCTTCGTCCAGCTTGACCGGCGCCGTGATCACATTGACGGCATTGCCGCTGAGCAGCCCCGGAATGCCGCCGCCTCCCGACGCTTCGGTCGCGACTTTTGCGCTCCCGGCGGCCTCCCGCGCGAATCCGACTATATGGGGGTTTTGGTAGGCGTACCAGCCGACGGCCGCAGCGGCAATCAGCACCAAACAGACAAGGACTTGTTTCAAAACCGACATTTTCCGGCACGGACCCCGCTACCCGACGCCGCTTCAACGCGCCGCCGTGCCCGATCCGTCGCTCGGGCGTCGCCGCAGCCGGATCATGCAATATTGCGTCCATGCCGAATAGATGCCCGGCATCCTTGACGAATCGTTGCGCTCTGGCGGCGAAGCGCGATACGGGCCACGGATGACGCTGAAGGAACGCACTGCCGCCGTCTCGCTTGCCGCAAGCCTGATCCTGGCGGCGGCGAAACTTGTCATCGGGGTCGCAGTCGGGAGCCTGGCGCTCATCACCGACGCCCTCCATTCCTGCGTCGATTTTCTGGCGACCGGCGTCACCTGGGTCGCGGTCCGCGTGGCCGACCGGCCGCCGGACGCCTCGCATCCCTACGGGCACGGCAAGTTCGAGAATATCGCCGCGCTCGGTGAGGCGACCCTGCTGCTCCTGCTGGCGGGAGGCGTGATGGTGGAAGCGGTCGATCGGATCCGGTCGGGCGCGCCCCCGCCGGCGCTTAGCCTGATCGCGGTCGCCGTTCTGCTCGTCGAGATTGTCATCAATACCTGGCGGTCGCGCGCCTTGCGGCGGGTGGGACGGGCGACGCAAAGTGCGGCGCTGGAAGCCGACGCGCTGCACTTCGCCTCCGACGTCTTCTCCTCGCTGGCGGTGCTCGCCGGCTTCGCGTTGGTCGCCTTCGGCTTCGGCTGGGGGGACGCAGCGGCGGCGATCGCTGTGGTGGCGCTGATCGCCGCGCTGGCGCTCAGGATGCTTGTGAGCACCGTCAACGCGCTGGTCGACCGCGCCCCGGAAGGCGTCGCCGACATCATTGCGAGCCGCATCATGGGGGTGGCGGGCGTGCTCGGCGTGCAGAGCCTGCGCCTGCGCTCGGTCGGACCGCGACATTTCGTCGAGGCGACGATCGAAGTGCCGCGTTCGCTCGGTATCGAGCAGGTGGCCGAGGTGAAGGACCACGCCACGCTCGCAGCGCGCAGCGTCCTCGTCGGCGCCGAGGTAACCATCCAATCCGAGCCGGTGTCGCCGAGCGACGAGACGGTGCGCGACCGCATCCATCTCGTCGCGGCGCGGGAGCGGGTCGCCGTGCATCATATCACCGTGCAGCAGATGGAGACGCGGCTCGCGCTGGCGCTCGACCTGGAGGTGGACGGAGCGCTGCCGCTTGCCGCGGCGCATCGGGTCGCCGACCGGCTGGAGGCGTCGATCCGGCGCGAGTTCGGCGCGGCAACCGAAATCGAGATCCATATCGAGCCGCTCGAGCCGGAGAGCACGGAGGTGCGGGAGATGTCCGAGGCGCTGCGCCGGAGCTATATCGCCGCGCTCGAGGAGGCTGCCGGCGAGGTCGACGGGCTGTCGGACATCCACAATGTCCGCCTCCGCTGGAGCGAGCGCGGGGCGGTGCTCGTCGCCCATTGCCGGCTCGATCCCGCGGCGACGGTGGAAAGCGTCCACCGCCGGGTCGACGACCTGGAGCGGCTCGTGCGCGCCCGCAAACCCGATTTGGCGCGCATCGTGATCCACGCCGAGCCGAGACGGGAATTAGGCGGGGGCCAGCGCGTCGGCAATTGACGCCCCGCATTGAGGACCGCCCGCCGCCACCCTATCTGTCGCCATTGCGGGGCGAGGACGAGGGCTATGCGCGACCGGGATAGTTTCATGTGGTCCGAAGCATGCGACATGCTGGCGCGCGCCGAGCGCCTGCAGCGGCAGTTCGCGCAGCTGCGCCGCGAGCGGCCGGTTCCCGTATGGGAGCCGCCGGCCGATGTGCTGGAGACGGCGCAAGAGGTTCTGGTGCTGCTCGCCCTGCCGGGCGTCGATCCCGAGAAAGCGGTGGCGGTGATCGAGGACGGCATGCTGCTGGTGGTCGGAGACCGCGTCCTGCCGCCGCAATTGCGGACCGCCACGATTCACCGTCTGGAGCTCCCGCAGGGCCGGTTCGAGCGCCGGCTGCCGCTTCCCGGCGGGCGCTACGACAAGGTGAGCCGCAGCGCGGCGAACGGCTGCCTCGTCATCACGTTGAGGAAGGCCTGAGAATTGTCCGACGAAGCAAAGCCCGGAACGCCAGCCGACGACGCGGACAAGACCGCCTCGGGTCCGCAGCCGTTGCTGCCGCCCGACGCGCTGATCATCCTCCCGGTCCGCAACTTCGTCCTCTTCCCCGGCGTGGTGTTCCCCGTTTCCATCGGCCGCGCCGCCTCGATCGCGGCGGCGCAGGAGGCGGTCCGCCTGCAGCAGCCGATCGGCGTTCTCATGCAGCGCGATCCGGAGGTTGCCGAGCCGACCCCGGCCGACCTCCACCAGGTCGGCACGGTCGCCAACATCGTACGCTACGTCACCACGCCCGACGGCAGCCACCACGTCGTGACGCAGGGCGAGCAGCGCTTCCGGGTCGCCGACTTCATCGAGGGCCTGCCGTTCCTTGCCGCGCGCGTGGTGCGCATTCCGGAGCCGCAGACCCAGAACCCGGAAATCGAAGGGCGCTTCCTGCACTTGCAGAGCCAGGCGGTCGAAGCGCTGCAGCTTCTGCCGCAGGCGCCGGCCGAGATGGTCGAGGCGATCCGCGGGATAGATGCGCCCGGGACCCTCGCCGACGTCACCACCGCCTATATGGACGTGAAGCCGGAGGAAAAGCAGGAGATCCTGGAGACCATCGACCTGCCGGCGCGGATGGAGAAGGTTTCTCGGCTCCTGTCGCACCGCATCGAGGTGCTGCGCATCTCGCGGGAGATCAGCCAGCAGACCAAGTCGGCGCTCGACGAACGCCAGCGCGAAGTGCTGCTGCGCGAGCAGATGGCCGCGATCCAGCGCGAGCTCGGCGAGGGCAACGGCAAGGCGCAGGAGATCGGCGAACTCGGCAAGGCGATCGCCGAGGCCGGCATGCCGGAGGAGGTGGAGGAGCAGGCCCGCAAGGAGCTGCGGCGGCTGGAGCGCATGCCGGAGGCCTCGCCCGAACACGGCATGATCCGCGCCTATCTCGACTGGCTGATCGAGCTGCCGTGGCGGCTTTCCGAGGAGCCGCCGATCGACATCAACGAGGCGCGGCGCATCCTCGACGAGGATCATTTCGGCCTGGACAAGGTCAAGCGTCGCATCGTCGAATATCTGGCGGTGCGCAAGCTCGCGCCGCAAGGCAAGGCGCCGATCCTGTGCTTCGTCGGGCCGCCGGGCGTCGGAAAGACGTCGCTCGGTCAGTCCATCGCCCGCGCGATGGGCCGCAAGTTCTCGCGCGTGAGCCTCGGCGGGGTGCATGACGAAGCGGAGATCCGCGGCCACCGCCGGACCTATATCGGCGCGCTCCCCGGCAACATCATCCAGGCGATCCGGAAGGCCGGCACGCGCAACGGCGTGATGATGCTCGACGAGATCGACAAGCTCGGGGCGGGAATCCACGGAGACCCCTCCTCGGCGATGCTGGAAGTGCTCGATCCGGAACAGAACAACACCTTCCGCGACAATTATCTCGGAGTGCCGTTCGACCTCTCGCGCACCGTCTTCATCACGACGGCGAACATGCTCGACACCATCCCCGGCCCGCTGCGCGACCGCATGGAGATCATCAGCCTCGCCGGCTACACCGACGAGGAGAAACTCGAAATCGCCCGCCGCTACCTTGTGCGCCGCCAGCTCGAGGCGAACGGGTTGAAGGAGGGGCAGGCGGAAATCGACGAGGCGGCGCTCAAGGATATCATCCGGCGCTACACCCGCGAGGCCGGCGTCCGCAATCTGGAGCGTGAGATCGGCAAGACGCTGCGCAACGCCGCCGTGCGGATCGCCGAGGGAAGCGCCGAGACGGTCCGCATCGGCGCCGACGATCTCGCCGCCATCCTCGGGCCGCCGCGCTTCGAGAATGAAGTCGCGATGCGCACCAGCGTGCCGGGCGTGGCGACGGGCCTCGCCTGGACTCCGGTCGGCGGCGACATCCTTTTCGTCGAGGCGACGCGCGTGCCGGGGAGCGGCAAGCTCATCCTGACCGGCCAGCTCGGCGACGTAATGCGCGAGAGCGCGCAGGCGGCGCTCAGCCTTGCGAAGGGAAAGATCGCCTCGCTCGCAATCGATCCGAAGCTCTTCGAGAAGAGCGATGTCCACATCCACGTTCCGGCTGGCGCCACGCCGAAGGACGGCCCGAGCGCCGGCGTCGCCATCTTCGTGGCTCTCGCCTCGCTATTGACCGGGCGCACGGTGCGGAGCGACACCGCAATGACGGGCGAGATAAGCCTGAGGGGCCTCGTCCTGCCGGTCGGCGGCATCAAGGAGAAGGTGGTCGCCGCGGCGGGTGCGGGCATCCGCCGCGTCCTCCTTCCGGCACGCAATCGCCGCGACTTCGAAGAGATCCCGGAATCGGCGCGCAGGAAACTCGAGTTCGTCTGGCTCGAGAACGTCGACGAGGCCATCCGCGAGGCGCTGGAACCGGCCGAGGAGGAGTCTCCTGCCGCCGCGAGCGAGGCGCCGACCTTGGAGACGGAGCGATCCCCGATCGCCGCCGCCGCGCGGCCGCGGCACCGCCGCTGAGGTTCTCGTAAGCGGGCCGGCGCGACGCCCGCTGATCACCGCTTCCTCACTCGTTCCTTGTCAGCTTTTCGGCGGTCAGCCGAGCGTGCTCTTCAGGAACTCCACCGTCCGCGACCAGGCGAGATCGGCCGCCTCCTTGTCGTAGCGAGCCTCGGACGTATCGTTGTTGAAGGCGTGGTTGGCGCCGTCATAGACGTGGATCTGATAGTCGACGCCGGCGGCCTTCAGCGCCTCCTCGAAAGCCGGGATGCCGGCATTGATGCGCTCGTCCAGCCCGGCATAGTGGAGGAGCAGCCTCGCCTCGATCCGGCCGACCTGCTCCGGCTCCGGCACCGAGCCATAATAGGGCACAGCGGCCGCCAGATCGCCGCCGGCATGGACGGCCGCCTGGTTCACCATCGCGCCGCCCCAGCAAAAGCCGACGGTCCCGACATTGCCGTTCGACATTTCATGGCTCTTGAGAAACTGCACGGTCGCCACCGCGTTGGCGATCGTCTGCGGCCGGTCGAGTTCCCCGATCATCTCGCGCGCCTGGTCTTCGTCCTCCGGCGTGCCGCCCGCCGGCGCGAGGAAGTCGGGTCCGAGCGCCAGAAAACCTTCGAGCGCCAAGCGCCTCGTCACGTCCTGGATATGCGGGTTGAGCCCCCGGTTCTCGTGGATCACCATCACCGCCGGCAGCGGACCGGAAGCGTCCGCCGGCATGGCGAGATAGCCGCTCATCGTCTGCCCGTTGGCCCCGGGCCAGGTGGTCATCTCCGCCCTGATGCGCGAATCGTCCTCCGCGACGATCGCCGCCTTTGCCTTCGACGCCTCCAGCATCGGGACGACGGCCGCGGCGGCCGCCGCCGAGCCGGTGAGCTTCGTCAGCTTCTGCATGAAGTCGCGGCGGTCGAGCGTCAGATGGGTGTAGTCGTCGTAGGCGTTGACCATTTCCTGCGTGATTTTTGGCATGTCGTTCACCGGCGCCTCCCTGGCTCAAATATGCATTGGCATTGAACGTGGGAATTTAAGCCCTGCAGGCGGGCGGAAAACCGGCAGGCCGTTCACAGCTTCGGGAGATTCGCGCGAGCAGGGGTGCTGTGTGCGGGCACGGTGGCAGAATCAGTGCAGCCTCGCCCGCCGAGGGCGGCCCGCAAACTCCTCACGCGATCAGAGCCCGATCGTCTCCCATCGCCCGGACTTTTCGGAGCGGAAGATCGCGTCGATGATCCGCATGTTCTTCACCGCGTCCTCGATGCCGTAGGGGAGTTCCTTCTCGCCGAGCACGGCCTCGGCGAAGGCGTCCGCCTCCTCCGCATACTGGTCCACCGCCGGAAAGGCTTCCTCCACCGACGACGCGCCGCCGAGTTGGCTGCCGTCGTCGATCAGGATGCGGGTCGCCTCCATCTGCGGCGCATTGAAGGGGATCAGAATCTCGATCCGCCCCTTCGTCCCGGCCAGCGTCACGCGCTGATGCGGGCCAAGCTGCGTGGAGATGGTGAAGGTGAGATGCCGGCCGCCACCGAAATCGGCGATCACCGAGGCGAGCCGGTCGGTGCCGAAAGCTTCGTCGCGCTCGACCAGCGACACGACGCGCGCCGGCTCCGCCTCGAACGTGAAGCGGCCGGAGACGATGCCGTAGCAGCCGATGTCGTAGATGCCGCCGCCGCCGGTCTCTGGGATGTTGCGAATGTTCTTCGGATCGCGGTTGTCATAGGCGAAGAAAACCTGGACGGCCTTCAAAGCGCCGATCCGGCCGGAGCGGACGAGATCGCGCGCCCTGAGCCATTGCGGATGATGCCGGATCATGAAGGCTTCCATGACCTGCCGCCCGTCGGCAACGGCGCGCAATTGAGCCGCCTCCTCGGCATCCATCGCGATCGGCTTCTCGCAGAGCACGTGCTTGCCCGCCTGCACTGCCCTCACCGTCCACGGGACGTGAAGATTGTTCGGCAGCGGATTGTAGATCGCGTCGATGTCGGGATCGGCGAGAAGCTCCTCGTAGGAGCCGTAGGCCTTCGGAATGCCGAGTTCGCTCGCAGCCGCTTTGGCGCGCGCTAGATCGCGCGACGCGATCGCCGCGACAACGCCGCGTTTGGAGCGCTTCATCCCGGGTATCACCTTTTTCGTGCCGATGAGGGCCGTCGAGATGACGCCCCAGCGGATTTTTTCAGCCATGATGTCGCTTCCCCCAATCTGTTTGAGGCCGGACGGCTTGCGCTCGGGCGGAGGTTCGGCGGCCGACGGCCTACTTCCCGGTCGCCGATTAATTGTTGCGGTTCATCCGGCGCTGCCAGGCGGCGCTGCGGGCGAAATCGAATGCGGCGAGCAGCACGCCGCCGACGCAGACGATGATGAGGGCGGGCAGCGGGACGCGCCAGACAAGAACGCCGAGATAGAGCGCGAAACAGAAGAGCGCGAGGGGCGCCAGAATGCGGTCCAGAAGCGTCATGAAGCAACCCCCGTCACGACCTTGATGTCCTGTCCCTCCTCGCGCAGCGTCCCGGTCAGCCAGCGAGCCGTGCGCAACAGCCGCCCGTCGTACATCTGACGCCCCACCATCTGCACCCCGATCGGCAGGCCGTTGCTGCCGACCAGGAGCGGAAGGGTGACGGCCGGCACCCCGCAATAGGTCCAGATGGTGCAGAACGCGGGACTGCCGGTGCTCTCCAGTCCGACCGGCGGCTCGCCGGCGGCGGCCGGCGTCAGGATGGCGTCGTAACGCTCGAAGAGCTTCTCCAACGCCGCGTTCATGACCTCGATCCAGTCGAGCGCGGCGGCGTAGTCGACGGCAAGGACCTTCCGACCCTCTTCGATCATGCCGGTAAGCCTGCCGCTCAGCTTGTCCCGCCCGTGCTCGAAGTAGCGCGAGAAGCTGCGCGCGATATCGGCAAGCATGATCGCCGAGTGCAGCGCGTGCACGCGCTCGAAAGGGCTTGGCAGCTCCACTTCCTCAACCCCTTCGCCCAGCGTTTCGACCAGTTCCGCGAAGCCGGCCCTGACGTCCTCCTCAGCGTGCTCCCAGACGGGCGAGCGGACGAAAGCGAGCGCCGGCTTGACGGGCGGTCGGCTCGTCGCAGTCCGCAGCAGCTCGGGACGGGCCGCCAACTCGGTCTGCCGATCGCGCGGGTCATGGCCGGCGAGAGCGTCGGCGCAAAGCGCGGCGTCCTCCACGCTTCGCGCGAAGACGCCGATGCTGTCGAGCGTCGGCGACTGGACAAGGACGCCGCAACGGGAAATAAGCCCGCGACTCGGCTTGAAGCCGACCACGCCGCAATAGGAGGCGGGGCGGATGACGGAGCCGTTGGTCTGCGAGCCGAGGGCGAGCGGCGCCATTTGCGCGGCGACCGACGCCGCCGAGCCGGACGAGGAGCCGCCGGGCGTGCGGCTGGCATCGTGCGGATTGCGCGTCTTGCCGGGATGATAGACGGCGAGCTCGGTCGTCACGGTCTTGCCGAGGATGATGGCGCCCGCCTCGCGCAGGCGCTCCACTGCCGCCGCGTCCGCCCGCGGCCGGCGCCCCTCGTCGAGCACGGTGCCGTTCTCGGTCGGCATGTCGCGCGTGTCGATGATATCCTTGACGCCGATCGGCACGCCGTGCAGCGGGCCGATCGGACGGCCGGTGGCGCGGAAGCGATCCGCCGCCTCGGCGTGGCGCATGACGAGATCCGGGTCGAGGTGCTCCCAGGCCTGTACGTCAGGCTCCCGTTCGGCGATCCGCTCAAGGCAGGCTTCGGCCAGCTCGACGGCCTTGAGCGCGCCGCGGGCGATTTCGTCGCGCGCCTGAAGCGCCGTCAGATCCGCCAGATTTGCCCTGAATCGCGGCATGGTCAGCGGCCGTAGAAGATCGACGGCAGCCAGAAGACGATGTCGGGGAAGACGTAGACGACAATCATCGACAGGAAGACCAGGCTCAGGAACGGCATGCACCCCCGGAAAATCTCCACCAGCTGTACATATGGCGGCGCAATGCCTTTCAGATAGTACGCCGACATGGCCATCGGCGGCGTCAAGAACGACGTCTGCAGGTTCAGCGCCACCAGGATACCGAAGAAAAGCGGATCGATGCCGAAATGCGGCAGGAGCGGCAGGAAGATCGGCACGAAGATGATGATGATCTCCGACCATTCCAGCGGCCAGCCGAGCAGGAAGATGATGACCTGCGCCAGGATCAGGAACATGAGCGGGGAAATGTCGAGCCCGGTGACGAACTCGGTGATGATCTGCTCGCCGCCGAGGTAGGAGAAGACCGAGGAGAACGTCCACGATCCGACGAACAACCAGCACACCATGGCGGTGGTCCTGACCGTCAGATAGACGGATTCCTTCAGCCGCTGCCAGGTCAGGGCCCGGTAGGCGACGGCAAGGCCGAGGCCGCCGAGCGCGCCTACGGCGGCCGCCTCCGACGGCGTCGCGAAACCGAACAGGATGGCGCCAAGCACGCAGAGGATGAGCACCGCCAGGGGCAGGAACGACGTCGCCATCATCCAGATGAGTTCGCCGTAGCCGAAGCTGCCGACCTCCTCGTCGGTGGTGCGCGGCGCGACGCTCGGCTGCAAGATCGAGCGCCCGATGATATACGTCAGATAGAGGCCCGCCAGCACCAGACCGGGGAAGAGCGCGCCGGCATAGAGGCGGACGATCGACACGCCGGAGGCAGCGGCATAGACGATGAGCATGATGGAGGGCGGGATGAGAATGCCGAGCGTGCCGCCGGCGCAGATCACGCCCGAGGCGAAGCTCGTGTTGTAGCGCGCCTTCAGCATCGCCGGGTAGGCGAGCAGGCCCATCAGCGTGACCACCGCCCCGACGATGCCCGTGGCCGTGGCGAACAGCGTGCAGGTGATGAGCGCCGCAACCGCCATGGAGCCGGGAATTCGCCGGGCCGCGATATTGAGCGTCGTGAACAGCCGGTCGACGATGTTGGACCGCTCGACGATATAGCCCATGAACAGGAACAGGGGCACCGCGGTCAGTACGTCGTTGGCCATGACCGAATAGGTCTGGTTGACGAAGAGATCGAAGATGCGGTTGTTGAAGAAGCCGCCGACCCAGGTTTCAGTGAGCGTCCAGAAGTCCGCGCCGTCCTCGACCGCCCGGTAATACGAGCGCCACATGCGGGCGGCATCGTAATAGGCGAAGTAACCGAAGCCGACGCCCATCGCCATCAGCGTGAAGGCGATCGGAAACCCGAGAAAGATGATGACGATGAAGACGCCGAGCATCATCACGGCGACTTGCGGATCCGTCATTGCTCTGCCCCGCCTTCTTGTGTCGCGCTAGGCCCGCCGGTCCGGCGGGCCGGAGGGGTGATGCGTATCGGTGGCGTGCTCGAGCACCTCGGCCGCGCGCCCTTCGAGTCCCATCTTTTCCAGTTCCTCCACGTCGTCGACCGCGATCTGCCACTCACCGGTCCTGATGCACTGGACGCAGCGGAACACCTGGGCGATGCCCTGGATCAGCAGCAGAATGCCGGCGGCGATTATGATCGACTTGAACTGAAAAATCGGAATGTTGGCCGGGCTCATCGAGCTGACCTCGCCGAAGCGCCAGGAGCGGCTCGCATAGCGCCAGCCGGAAAAGATCAGCGCCAGGATGCCCGGAAAGAAGAAGAAGAAGTAGAGCGCCAGCTCGACCTTGGCCTGCGTCCTCGGCTGCCAGAGCCGATAGATGAAATCTCCGCGAACATGACCGTTGCGCGACAGCGTATACGCGCCGCCCATCATGAAGAGGGTGCCATACATGATGTAGGAGACGTCGAACGCCCAGACCGTTGGCGCGCGGAACAAATAGCGCACGACCACCTCGTAGCCGACGCCGAACGCCATCACCAATATGCACCAGGCAAAGGCTTTTCCGAACCAGGCGGACACCTTATCGGCGAACTGGATATAGGCTTCCATGATGCGCTCGCGACAGGGTCCAGGTCATACTAGAGGCGGGGCGGCCGCCGGGCCGCCCCGCCCTGCTTCTCGACTTCCGGCCGTCGTCAGAGTTGCAGACGACCCGGGAAGTGGTGTTCGTACGCAGACACGTAGTCGGCTGAGTTCATGAAGTCGTAGTAGGCGACGCGCTCGGCCCACGCCTTCTGACTGTCGACCACCTTCTTGAAGAACGGATCCTGCAGCAGATCGACGAGCAGCGTGTCCCAGGCCGGAAGCTGCGCCGCCATCACTTCCTTCGGCGTACGGATGACGTTGACGCCGTCCTCGGCGACGAGACCCTGCAGGTCGCGCGAGTAATTGTCCATTGCGGTGGCATAGTTGATCGTATTGGCCGCCTCGACGGAATGCTTCAGGATCGCCTGCAGGTCCGGATCGAGGCCTTCATAGGTGTCCTTGTTGAAGATGACCTCGAAGAACTCGTTGGCCTGATGGTAGGAGCCGAGCATGTAGTTCTTGGCCACGTCCTGGGCGCCGAAGCGGCGGTCCGAGGTCGGGTTGTTGAACTCGAATGCATCAATCACGCCGCGCTCCATGGCCGGCACGATCTCGCCGCCCGGAAGCTGAGTCACCGCGGCGCCCATCGCCTGGAACAGATCGGCGGCGAGGCCGACGGTGCGGTATTTGAGCCCCTGCAGCTGGCCGGCCTCGGTGACCGGCTCCTTGAACCAGCCGAACGGCTGCGTCGGCATCGGCATCGCGAAGAAGCCGACGACGTTGAGGCCGAGAACGTCCTGGATCAGCTCGTTGTAGAGCTCCTGCCCGCCGCCGACGTGAATCCACGCAAGCACATGCGCGGCGGTGGCGCCGAAAATCGGCCCGGTG
>DASWJZ010000160.1:0-7978 GCA_036396875.1 Propylenella sp. | reverse complement strand
GAGATGGCGGCGCACGCTCGACGAAAGGGTGGCAAGGTACGACCGGGCTGTGCGCGGAGCGATGGACCCTCGCCGTCCCTGAGTGACATGTTGCGCGGGAGCCGCTCGCGCGTATTTGCCGGCGAGTCTTGCGAAGCGGATCACGTTCGGGCGATGCGGGGGGCTGCGCAATTCCGCGCGCGTCACCGTCTGCCGGGGGCCTTCCGGACCCGCAGCTCCTGTTCGCCGAACTGATTGGTGACCTTGACGCTCGTGTTCGCCGAGTCGCGCTCGTCCACGTACGTCACAGGGGTATTCCCCTTCAAAGCGGAATTAGCGGCGATCTTTTCCTGCGCCGCCTGCTTCTTCGCCTGCGCCAGCATCTCGTCGGAGAGGCGGCCCGTCACTCGGCCATGCAGTCAAACTCGGCCCTGGTACCCCTCATGCCATAGTGATGATGGACATCACAATGACGGTGGTGCGTTGATCTTGCGGCGGCCGAGCAGGATGAGCGCCGCGTTCCGTCCCGCGACCAGGAAGGGGTAGAGCCGGCGCGCCAGACGCGGCGATGCGAAGAGCGCCCTGGTCACCCGGTTGAAGGCGCCCGACGGGGTGCTCATCAGCGCCAGCACGTGCAGACAGCGATCGCCGAAATAAAGTTCGCCGTCGAGCTTCAGGACCATCCCCTTGTCGAGATCGAGACCGGCCGCGCGGATTTCTCCGACGAGCGGATCGCCCGAGCGCGCATCGACCAGCCGCAGCGCCCCGAACGTTTCGCGCAATCGCACCATCCGCACATAGGCGGAGCAAAACGGACACTCCCCGTCATAGACGAGGACGGGCGCGTTCCGCCCCTCCGGCGCCGCCAACGTGTCGGCCGTGGGTTGCACGCCCCCCTCACCCGCCGCTTCGCAGCGACCTCTCCCAGGCGGGGAGAGGATCGCTTGCCGCAGCGGGCGGCGACGATCCAACGTTCAGTTTCACCCCTGCGGTCCGTCGTAGCTGGCGCTCTGGCGTTCGATCCAGTGGGTAAACGGCGTGGTCAGCTCGGTGATGTAGTCGGCCGCCCGCCAGGGACTGGTGTGGCGTGTGGTGAGGTCCACGTCCGCCTCGACCAGCGGCTGATACTCTCGCCCGTTCAATGACATCTCGACATGCGCGTAGACCTTCACGTCGCCATAGCCCATTCCGGCCGCGACGCTTTCAAGATAGTGCGCGAACTGGAGGATCATGTCCGGCCGGGTCAGCATGATTCTCGCCTGCCGATCCGTCAGGTATTCGGTCGGCTCCACGTCCCAGCGCTCGCCGCTTTGCGGGTCGACCACCTCGAAATAGCCGCGCGCCTTGCGGTCGTACATCCGCATGCGCCAGGCGAAGCGATGCCCCTCCCCCGCCCATCGCACCTCCCCCGGATAAAGCGCGAGGCGCAGCGGGATGAGCACCTGCAGCGCCATCCACGCCACAAGCACGCCGACCAGACCTCGCGTCGCCCATGTGGGCTGCGGCGCAGGCGGATGCACGGGCTCCGGCGGCGGCGGGAGCGCCTGAAAGCGTTCCAGTAGCCAGCGCGCGAACAGCTGCGGCCAGTTAGGTGCAAAGAAGATCGTGGTCACGGCGATCGTAAGCCACGGAAAAACGCCGATATTGAAGAAGAAGGCGTTGATGAGGTGAAAACAGCAATAGACGATGAAGGTCGGCAGGCGGGTGCGCCTGAAAAGAAGCATGGGCGCGCCGACGAGATGCAGCGCGATGGTGCCATAGGCGCCGAGCGCGATCACCCAGGCGTAATAGAGGAGCTGGCCGAACGGAATGTCCTCGGCATGCCTGCGCAGCCACATGCCGAGCGGCTCCAGCTTCAGCCAGTCCTCGGTGATCTTCACGAGGCCCGCGTAGATCAGGATGATCTCGGTCTGCGTCCGCAGCGCCCAGACCGACCAGCGCGGCACTGTTTCGGACCGCCGGCGAGGAAACAGGATGGCATCCAGCGGATAGGCACGGTGCGCCGGCAACAGGCACAGCAGGCCTGCAAACAAGATTACCATGTAAAAGTGATTCAGGTACTGTGCCTTATGGAGGAGAAAGAAGTAGCTGAACAGCAGCGTGAAGCCGACGATCGCCATCCGATAGAACAGCCCAGCGGCGACCAACACGGCCAGTACACCGACCAGAAACCAGGCGTAGTGGATGTAGGGGTCGGGGAGCGGCTTGACCCAGCCGAAGCCGTAGTAGGTGAACCAGAACTCCGGCTCGACGTAGTAGCGATGGATACGGTCGTAATGGAAAAAGCGCCAGACGTCGTAGGCCATGATGAGGCCGAACGCCATCCGAAGGACGGCGAGGGACTGGGCGCTGACCGGCTCGTACAGAGATGCCATGAACCGGTCGAGGCGGCCGATGTGCTTGTTGAGGGGCAAGCGCATTTCTCGTCTCAGACGTCAGTTGCGGTCATTTCCACATGTGACGTTCAGGTCTGGAGGGACCGTTACAGTTGCGGCGCAACACGCCGGTCGGCGCCCGCGGCGGCCTGCGACCGTGGCGCCGCAACGGTCCAACGGCGCCGCCCATCCCCTCACGCCGCCTGCTTCTTCGCCTGCGCCAGCACCTCGTCGGCGAGGCGGCCGGTCACCTCGGCCATGTGGTCGAACTCGGTGGTGAAGGTGCCGACGCCGGCCGTCGCCGAGCGCAGCTCGATGATCAGGTCGGCGATCTCGGCCTCCGCGATCAGCGCCTCCACCACGTCCCAGCCGTTCCAGCCGGGGCGCGCATCAAAACCCATGATCTGCCCGCGCCGGCCCGAGACGATGGCGTTGACGCGCGCCGTGTAGTCGTTCGGCACCGCGATCCTCGCCTTCAGCACCGGCTCGAGCAGCACCGGGCGCGCCTCCGGCAGCGCCTCGCGCATGCCGAGGATGCCGGCCATCTTGAAGGCCTGGTCGGAGGAATCGACGGCATGGTAGGAGCCGTCGGTCAAGGTCACCCCGATGTCGACGACCGGAAAACCCCCGAGCGGACCGTTGTGGATCGCCTCGCGCACGCCGGCCTCGACCGCCGGGATGTAGTTCTTCGGCACGACGCCGCCGGTGATCGTGTCGGAGAACACGAAGCCCGCGCCGCGCGGCAACGGCTTCACCTCCAGCACCACGTCGCCGAACTGGCCGTGCCCGCCGCTCTGCTTCTTGTGGCGGCCGCGCTTCGTCACGGTGGCGCGGATCGTCTCGCGGTAGGGGACGAGGGCGCGCCGGGTATCGAGCTTCAGCCCGAAGCGGCTGGTGAGCCGCTCGACCGCGACGCGGAGATGCATCTCCCCCTGCCCGCCGAGCAGCGTCTCGCCGGTGTCCTGCCGGTGATCGACGCTGAGCGAGGGATCCTCCTCGACCATGCGGGAGAGGGCGGAGGAGAGCTTCACCTCGTCCTTCCGTTCCGCCGGGGATACGACCTGGCGGAGCACCGCCTGCGGCGGGGCGGAAATCGCGATCGGGGCGACCTTCTGGCCCTTGCCGCCGAGCGTGTCGCCGGTGCGCGCCGGATCGACCTTGCCGATGGCGACGGTCTCCCCCTCCGCCGCGGCGCCGCGCTTCGCCGATTTCTGGCCGAGCATGCGGTAGATGCCGGAGAGCTTGCCGACCTCGCCGCGCGGCGTCGAAACCTCCATCCCGTCGTCGACCCTGCCGCCGAGCACGCGCACGAGCGACAGTTTTCCGGCGTGGCTGGTGTGGATCGTCTTCATCACCTGCAACAGGGTCCGGCCGGCGTCGGCGACGCCGAGACGCGCGCGCGTATCTTCCACGTTCGGCGCCTCGTGGCGGAGCGCCTTCAGGAGGCGGAGGATGCCGTTGCCGTTCAGCGCCGAGCCGATCAGCACCGGCACGATCTGCCCGGCGCGCAGCTCCGCCGCGAGATCGGCGAAAACCTTGTCGCGCGGCGGCTGGATGTCTTCCAGCAGCTGCTCCATCAGCGCGTCGTCATGGTCGGCGAGGCGCTCCAGCATCGTGAAGCGCGCCTCGTCGCGGCGCGACTGCTCGCCGTCCTCCACCTCGATCACCTCGCTCGGCGCGTGCTCGCGGTAGACGAAGGCGCGGTCGAGCGCGAGATCGATGAAGCCGGTCGCGATGCCGTCCTTCCAGATCGGGAGCTGGCGGAGGACGAGCGGCGTCGCCGAGGCCGGCTGGAGGAGCGCCAGCGCGTCGCGCACGCCCATCGACGCCTTGTCGATCTTGTTCAGGAAAAGGAACCGCGGAATGCCGCGCTCCTCGAGGTTGCGGAGCACGACCTGCAGCGCCGGGATCTTTTTCTCGTCCGGCTCGGCCACCACGATCGCCGCATCGACGCCGGCGAGCAGCGGCTCGCTCTCGTAGACGAATTCGACCGAGCCCGGGCAGTCGAGAAAGGTGAGGGCCTCGCCCATGAAGGTCGCCTCGGCGACGTTCATCTCCACGCTCATCAGATGGGCGCGCGCCTCGGGAGAGGAGTCGCCGACCGTCGAGCCGTTCGTCACCGAGCCGGGTTTTTCGATGGCGCCGGTGCGGGCGAGGATTTCTTCGAGCAGGCTGGTCTTGCCGCTCGCGAACGGACCCACGATTGCAATGCATCGCGGGCCCGTCTTGCGTCCATTGTCGGTCATATCTCCTCCCTGCCGGCAGACGGGGCCTTGCCTCGACCCCGATTGCGGCCCCCGCGGGAGCAGAACGCCTCTTCAAGCCTTCCGGCAGGGTGCGCTGACGCGAAACTGCCCGAAAGGTCCGCCACGAACGTACGCCCCGATCCGGAGCCGGGGAAGAATGCTTTCAGGCGGCGGCGCATTTGGCAAGAGCCGCCGCCCGCCTTCTCTCCGCCTTCTCCCCTCGCAGCTTCCTCGCAGCTCCCTCGCAGCCCGCAGGTTCTTGATTCCGCCCCCGTCGCGACGCATGCTTTCGATTCGGAGGAATGGAGATGCGGATGCGCGGAATGCGGCTGCCGGCGGTGCTTGCGATGCTGCTTGCCACAGGGCACGCGCAGGCCGCGGACCTGCCCGGCCGGATCGCAGTGCCGGCGCCGCTCGAGATCGATACGGCGTGCGCCGATCCGGCGGTGCTCGACCGCATCATGGCGCGCTTCGCCTGGGCGGAGCGGAACACCTGGCGTCGCGGCTTCGTCATGGCCTCGCTCGACAATCCGCGCCTCTCCGGCCATCCCTATGTCGAGCCCGGCATCATCGAGCGGCAGTACTGCATGGCCGATTCGCCGATGACGAACGGCGATATCCGCACCGTCTATTACGCGATCGAGTTCGGGGTCGGCTTTGCGTCGATCGGCAATTACGTGGATTTCTGCGTGCTTGGGCTCGACCCATGGCATGTGCACGACGGGGCCTGCCGGACGGTCAGATGATCCGCGCCGCCGCGGTCGTTGCATTGGCGTTGTTCGCTTCCGTTCCCGCCGCCGCGCAACGCCCGGGCGAACCCGGCGACTTCGATTTCTACGTGCTTTCGCTCAGCTGGAGCCCGGCCTGGTGCGCGACCGACGCCGGGTCGGCGGCGTCGCCGCAATGCGGCGAGGCGGCTGAATCGCGCTTCGTCGCGCACGGCCTCTGGCCGCAATATTTTGAGGGATATCCGGAATATTGCGGGGACGTCGGGCGGCTGCCCCGCCGCCTGGTCGCCTCGATGCTCGACATCATGCCGGACCGCGGGCTCGTCGCGCATCAATGGCGGAAGCACGGTTCGTGCAGCGGCCTCGCCGCGGAGGACTATTTTGCCACGACCCGCGCCGCCTTCGCGCGCGTAAAGATTCCGCCGGCGCTTCAGGCGTCGGCCGGCGCAGGGGCGCGATCGGCGGCGGCGGTCGAGGCGGCGTTCATGGCAGCCAATCCCGGCCTCGACGCCGACGAGATCGCCTTGTCCTGCCGCGACGGCCTCTTGCGGGAAGTCAGGATCTGCCTCGACCGCGCGCTCGATTTTCTGGCCTGCGCGGAGATCGACGCCCGCGGCTGCCGAGAGGCGCGGCTCGGCATTCCCGCCGCGCCATGAAACTCCGGCCAAACGTTCAGCCGGCCGGAGCCGCGAGCCCGCCGGCGCGGCCGGAACCGGCCGGCGCCGATTGGGGCACGGCGCGTCCCGGTCTGCCGGCGCGCTTCCTGATTGGCCTGTCGCGGCGCACCGTGCTGGGCCACAGCACCGGCCGAAAGATGCTCACCAGACTCCTCGCCAAGGTCCACAAAGGGCCGGTCGACGACTACGTCTTCGGCGTGCCCGCGCGGCTCTACCCGTACAACAATGTCTGCGAGCGAAAGGCGCTGATGCGACCGGACGCGATGGACCCGGCCGAGCATGCGCTGCTCGCAACGATCATGGCGGCAGCCCCTTCCGTCTTCGTCGATATCGGCGCCAATGTCGGGCTTTACAGCCTGCACGCCGCGTTGACGTCCGCGCCGGGCGGCGTGATTCTCGCCGTCGAGCCGAATCCGGTTCTGGTCGACCGGTTCCGCTTCAATCTGGACCTCGCTCGCCGGAGCGGACGCGTTGCCGATCGCGTGACGGTGCTGATCGCGCCCGTGGCGCTCAGCGACTATGACGGCGAGGGCGTGCTCGCGGCACCGGGCGGCGAAGGCACCGGGCGTCTCGGCGCCGAAGCGCCCGGCCAGACCGTTCCGATCCGGCAGCTCCTGCCGCTGCTCCGGGAAAAGAAAATCGAGCGGATCGATCTGATGAAAATCGACATCGAAGGCCACGAGGACCGCATTTTGCCGGGCCTGCTTGCGGCCGATGCCGAGCGCCTCTGGCCGCGGAACCTGATCATCGAGCATCTCGGCCGGCAGAACTGGTCGGTCGACTGCATCGAGCTGTGCCTGGAGCGCGGCTACCGCGTCGCGCGGAAGCTCAGGGGGAATACGATCCTGACGCGCGGGTAATGAAGAGAATCGAGCGACGTGGCGGCGAGAGACTTTCTGAAACGAGGCTTGGCGTGAGTGATGTACGCGGAGCGAGGATCAAAACGTGTATCCGAACGCCTTGATCTCGCGCGCATAACGCTCCGCCACGGCGTCGCGCGTCCGCGAATTATAGTAGCCGCGATAGTTATGCGACGACGCCGGACGGAAGAGCCCCTTCGCCCGCGGCAGTTCTGAAATCGCCTCGATACCAAGATCACCAACGAAAGCGGCAAAGTCCTCGGCAAGACTCTCGTAGCGGATGACCACGTCAGCGATGATCTCGCCGTTGACCGAATAGATATCGAAATTGTTGATGTGACGGCCGGGTCGCATCACGAACTTCTCGAAATCCGCAGGGCTTGGCAGGCCCGGGGAGCGCCAGAAATAGTGCGACAGCTCGCGATCCCAAGGATTTCTTTCAATTGTAACCTTACAATAATCCTGCCAAATTGGCGGCGGTACACGTTGTTTTAAGAGCGCCGCCGGCATATGGCTGTAATAGATGATCCCCGCAGCCCTTTGGCTGGCTCCGAAACTGTGGAGCAGCCTACGCAACTTAGGCTGATACTGCTTGGGTATGACGTAGTTCTGCGCGTGCAGACCGAGCCTGACGGCTTCCTCCTTGGCCGACATCGGCGTGATCACATCGCACGGCCCACAAAGCGCCGACAAGGCCATCTCGACGCTCGTGCCCGCGGTCTTGCGTGTCTTCAAAAAGATGAAGCGATGCAAATGCGAGATGATCATTTTTGTCGAGGACCATTTCGGCGGGCGTTTGAACCGGGAATGATGCAAATTTCCATTCGCGAGGCCGACACATGCTGGTCCATTTTGATGAAGCGGAACCGCTAAGCAACCCGTTTGTATCATCGGAGCATCTCGGCCGGCGAAGCTGGTCGGTCGACTGCATCGCGCTGTGCCTGGAGCGCGGCTACCGCGTCGCGCGGAAGCTCAGGGGGAATACGATCCTGACGCGCGACCCGTGACCGGTCGAGGCTTGCCTCACGCACCGGTCAACCGTCGCACCCGTCCGAGCCAGAATCGCGTGTCCTCCTGTGCGCGCATCAGGTGATAGCGCGCCGCCTCGCCCGG
>DASWJZ010000159.1:0-7302 GCA_036396875.1 Propylenella sp. | reverse complement strand
TCGCCCGTTACCTGGCCGCGGATCTCGCCGCCCGGATTCGCCTCGGTGTGGACGTTGATATAAAGCATCCCGTCCGCCAAGAGCGCGGCCTGCTCGTCGGTCAGCGTCGCCGATCCTTCCAGCGGGCTTTCGGAGCCTTCTATCGGAATCAGCACCCCGGCGTTTTCACCGGCGGCGGCCGGGCCGTGGAAATGCGCCGCCGTCATCGGGCCCGTCAGGCCCGAAAACTCGACCGTCCAGGCAAGCTCCTTGCTGTCGGTGTCGTAGGTCACTTCGGCCGTCCCTGCGCCGGCGCTGTCGTTGGGCGGGACCTCCTGTGCGGCGGAAAGTTCCACCGTCATCTGCTTTTCCTCGGCCAATGCCGTGCCGCCCGCCAAAATGCCGGCAGCCAGAAGAACCACAGTTCCTGTCGAGATTGCGCGCATGCTTACTCTCCCTTGCGGCTGTTTGGCGCCGCTGTCGCGAACGTGCCGCCCGGCTATTCGTTCCCGCATTTTCCACCCGCACGCCATTCACTCTCTTGCGAGCGCGGAGCGGCGTCGGCGGCAAGCGGCGACGCCGGGGCGGCGAAAACGGGGGCGGATGCAGGCCCGGGGGCGGCCCGGCGCCGCCGTTAGCCGCAAAACATCAAGGTCGATGAAGTCTTAACGGCATCGGCCTATACTGGAAGCATGAAAAGTCTCACCGCAGAGGCCGTCGCGCCGCACAAACCGCGCGATCTCAAGGTCTTCGCCAACGTCGAGGCGTGGATCTTCGACCTCGACAACACGCTTTACCCCCGCAGCACCGATCTCTTCCGGCAAGTCGATGAGCGAATCCGCGCCTATGTCCGGAAGCTTCTGAATGTCGACGAGAACGAAGCGGAGCGCATCCAGAAGAGTTTTTACCGGCAGCACGGAACGACGCTGCGCGGGCTGATGCTCAATCACGCCGTCGATCCCGACGAGTTCCTGACCTTTGTGCACGACATCGACCACACCGCCGTGCAGCCCAATCCGGCGCTCGGCGCCGCCATCCTCCGCCTGCCCGGCCGCAAATACATCTTCACCAACGGCTCGCGCCAGCACGCCGAGAAGGTGGCGGAACGGCTCGGCTTCACGGAACACTTCGAGGACATCTTCGATATCGTCGCAGCCGATCTGGTTCCGAAGCCGGAGCCGGAAACCTATGACCGCTTCGTGCGGCGGTTCGGCGTGGAGCCCGAACGCGCCGCGATGTTCGAGGATCTCGCCCGCAACCTGGTCGTGCCGAAATCGGTCGGCATGACGACCGTCCTGGTCGTGCCGCCCGGCACGCGCGAGGTCTTCCACGCAGAGTGGGAATTCGAGGGGCGTGACGACGATCACGTGGACTTCGTCACCGACGATCTCTCCCGCTTCGTCGCCCAGATCGCCGACGCGGTCGGGAGCGCGGCAGCGAGCGGCGTCGTTCCGCCCGTGGCGCGGCCGGCAGGCAATGCCCGGCATCCTCGTCAACATCGACGTCGATGATCTGAAGAAGGCAATCGCCTTCTATCAGGCGGCGTTCGGCCTGACACCCGGCCGCCGCCTGGGATCGGACATCGCGGAGCTGACCGGCGCGTCCTGCCCGATCTACCTGCTGGCGAAGGCCGCCGGCACGCCCGCATCGCCGGACGCTCCGCAAATGCGCGACTACCGCCGTCACTGGACCCCGGTGCATCTCGATTTCGTCGTCGACGACATCGACGCCGCGATTGCCCGCGCCGAGGCGGCCGGAGCCACGCTGGAGGCGCCCGTGAAGACCGGGGACTGGGGGCGGTTGGCCCTGATGGCCGACCCCTTCGGGCACGGTTTCTGCCTCGTCCAGTTCCTCGGCCGCGGCTATGACGAGATCGCCGAGGAGACGTAGGCTTGCGCCAAGCTGCGACAGCGGCGATATAAAGCCAGGGAGGTTGGCGGCGGACGTGCCACTCGCCAACCGGGTCAGGTCCGGAAGGAAGCAGCCCTAACGAGTTCCGGTACGGGTTGCCCGTCCAGCCTCCCGCCCATTTCCCCTCGACGGACGCGGAGCGAAGCCGGCATCGCCATGACTGAGAAAGCGCCCGGCTATCAGGTGCTCGCGCGCAAATACCGGCCGGCGAGCTTCGCCGACCTGATCGGCCAAGAGCCGATGGTGCGGACGTTGACGAACGCGTTTGCGGCGTCGCGCATTCCGCATGCCTGGATGCTGACCGGCGTGCGCGGCGTCGGCAAGACGACCACCGCCCGCATCCTTGCGCGCGGATTGAATTTCGAGCTTGAGGACCGCAGCGGCGCGCCGACAGTAGAGCTCGTGCGCGAAGGCATCCACTGCCGCGCCATCATGGAGGGGCGGCATCCGGATGTGATCGAGATGGACGCCGCCTCGCACACCGGCATCGACGACATCCGCGACATCATCGATTCGGCGCGCTACTCGCCGACCTCCGCCCGCTACAAGGTCTACATCATCGACGAAGTGCACATGCTCTCGAAGCAGGCCTTCAACGGCCTGCTGAAGACGCTCGAGGAGCCGCCGGCGCATGTAAAGTTCATCTTCGCCACGACGGAGATCCGCAAGGTGCCGGTTACCGTCCTGTCGCGGTGCCAGCGCTTCGACCTGCGCCGGGTCGAGGCTTCGCTGCTGATCGAGCATCTTGCCGCCGTCGCCGGGAAGGAAGGCATCGCGGCCGAGCGCGAAGCGCTGCGCCAGATTGCCCGTGCCGCCGAGGGCTCGGTCCGTGACGCGCTGTCGATGCTCGATCAGGCGATCGCGCATGGCTCCGGCAGCGTGGAGGCCGCCGTCGTGCAGGACATGTTGGGCCTCGCCGACAGGACGCGCATTGTCGACCTGTTCGAGCAGGCGATGAAGGGCGACGCCGGCGCCGCTTTGGCCGAGCTTTGGGCGCAGCATGAAACGGGGGCCGATCCGGTCGTCGTGCTCACCGACCTCGCCGAATTCACGCATTACGTCACCCGTCTGAAGGTCGCTCCGAACGCCGCTGCGGAAGCGGCGATCTCGGAGACGGAGCGCGTTCGGGGCCGCCTTTTCGCCGACGTTCTCACGGTGCGCGTTCTGTCGCGGACATGGCAGATGCTGGTGAAGGGAATCCAGGAGGTAGCCGAGGCGCCTCGCCCCCTTGCCGCAGCCGAGATGGTGCTGGTTCGGCTCTGCCATGCGGCGGACCTGCCGACCCCCGACGAGGCGATCCGGATGCTCGACGGAGACGGCGCTGCACTGCACGCAGGCCATCGTCCGGCGGGGGCCGGGGGAACGGCGCAGCCAGGCGCGCGGGGCCGGCCCGGACTACAGCTGCAGGCGGCCGCGCTTGCGAATGCGGAAGGCGAGCCGGATCCGAGGCGCTTCGAGGACGTCATTGCGCGCGCGCGGGCGGAGCGGGACATCGTTCTCGCCAATGCGCTGGAACGATGCGTCCGGCCGGTGCGCTTCGAGCCGGGACAGGTCGAGATCGTTCTGACGCCGGACGCGGAGCCCGGTCTGCCGCAGCGTCTCGGCCAGGTTCTTCAATCGTGGACGGGCCGCCGGTGGGTCGTCGCCGTCGGCCAGGATACGACTGCGGTGGAGACGGTCCGCGAAATTCGCCAGAAGAGCCGCGCCGCGCTCATCGACGAAGCGCGCGCCGAACCGCTGGTAAGGCGAGTGCTCGACCGTTTTCCGGGCGCGGAAATCGTCGATGTGCGTGAGCGCCGAGTGCCGGACGGCGCGTCCATCGACGACCGGATCGAGGATTCCGCCCAGAATGCGAACCCCGAGGACTGATCGAATGCACGACTTCATGGGGATGATGAAGGAAGCGAAGGCGCTGCAGGAGAAGATGCAGAGCCTGCAGGCGGAGATCGCCGAGCTCGAGGCGACCGGCACGTCCGGGGCGGGCCTCGTCACGGTGACCGTCGACGGGAAAGGCGGGGTCAAGAGCATCAAGATCGACCCCGCGCTCGCCAAGCCCGACGAGATCGAGATCCTGGAGGATCTTCTGGTCGCCGCCGCGCGCGACGCCCGCGGCAAGGCGGAGGCGATGGCCGAAGCCAAAATGAAGGACCTGACCGCCGGCCTGCCGCTGCCGCCGGGGCTGAAGCTCCCGTTCTGACCGGGCCCGCCGCCTGTTCAGCGTTTCTGGAAGGCGTCGAGCGCGGCGCGCGTCTGCCGCCCCATGACGCCGTCGGCGCTGCCGTTCAGATAGCCCTGATTGATCAGAAACTGCTGAATGTATCGGCGCACTTCCGCCGAGTAGGCCTCCGAATTCGTGCGGAACTGGTCGAAGGTCCACTCGTTCCGCGCTTGCAGAGCCTGCACGTACAGCTCGCCCGCCTTGAAGATGTCGCGCGAGACGCCGTTGCCTTCCTCGTAGAAGACGCCGAGATTGTGGTAGGCCTTCGGTGCGCCAAGCGCCGCGGCTTTTTCGTACCAGTCGCGTGCGGTCGCGTAGTCGACCTCGCTGCCCTGACCCCGCTCGTTCAAAACACCGAGATTGTACATGGCGTCACGATCGCCGAGCGCGGCGGCTCGTTCGTACCAGCGACGCGCCTCCACATAGTCCTGCGCGACGTCCCTGCCGTTCTCGTAGAACACGCCCATGTTGAAGATGGCAGTGGGGTCGCCGAGCCCGGCCGCCCGCTCGTAAAGGCGTCGGGCCTCGCTGTTGCTCTGCGTGACGCCGGTGCCCTTTTCATGCAGGTAGCCGAGCGCCGTCATGGCTGCCGGATCGTTCAGAGCGATCGCCTTCTCGAACCAGCGTATCGCCTCGGGGTAATTCTGCTCGACGCCCTGCCCGTATTCGTAAAGATAACCGAGATAGGTCATCGCCGCGGCGCTGCCGAGGCCGATCGCACGCTCGTATTCCCGCCGCGCTTCGGCATATCGCCCCGCCGCGTCGAGCGAGCGCCCGAGCTGATAGATGAGACGGCGGTTGCCGGGATCGGTCGACACCGCCTGCCGGCACCCCTCGATCGCGCGGCCGGCATTCGGAATGAGCACGTTGAACTGCACGCCGGGCATGCTCGCCTGCTTGTCGGCGTCGGTATGCGCCGCGGCGAGTGCGTCGCACTCGCTGAGCGCCGGCGCGGGCTCCGGCTCGATCTCCTGAACGGTCGGCGGCTGCAATGCGGCGATGCGGTTGCGCGCCAGGGGTGCGTAAAGACCATCCGGAAACGTCTCGAGATAAGCCTGAAAGTCGGCGGCGTTGCTGGAGCCGGCCACCGAGCTCCAGAACACGCTCTCACGGTCGAACGTCAGCGCCGCCGGCGGCGCGACGACCGGCGCCGGGTCAGCCTCCGCGGTCCGGCAGCTCGGCGACAGGCAGGCGCTGCCGCGCACCTGATCGTAATAGGCCGGCTCCTGGGCATGCGAGATGCCGCGGGCGAGTTGATAGACCTTTTCCTGCGTGTTTTTGACCGCATCGAGCAGCGGCATGTCGGCGCGCAGTAACGGGAGGAACGTCCGGGTGAAGACGCTGTTCGGATCGGAATCCGCGTCCGACAGCCGGTCGAGCGCCGATTGGCCCGTGCCGGCGGAGAAAACCACGAAAGTGCCTCCCGGCGGATCGACGCGCGAGAGGCCGCGCGAGATTCCGACGCTGCGGCCGGCGGCGAGCGGCGCGAACGGATTGTCGCGGCAGGCATCGACGATGGCGACCTTCAGCGCCGCACCGCGCCTGCTCATCTCATCGAGCACCCCGTTTACGCCGTTCTGCAAGGGGATCGAAATGCGCGCGAGCAGCGGTTCCGCCCCGGACTTCGGCGCATCGACGCCGAGGATGTAGTTCTGGCTGCCGTCGCTCCAGCCGTGTCCCGAATAGACGAACACCGCCGTGTCGCCGGGCTGGATCGCCGACAGGAACTCGGCGATGGCGAAATCGAGATCCTGGCGGCGGAGATCGTGCTGCTCGAAGACCTCGTCGAAGCCCTTCTGGCGCAGCAGCGCGGCATAGCCGGCAGCGTCGGCGACGGCTTTCTCGAGCACCGACAGATGCTCGTATTCGTCATTGCCGACGACAAGCGCGACGCGGCGCGCCGCGTCGGCCGAGGCGTTTGCCAGAAACAGAAACGCAAGAGCAGTCAGAAGCCCGAGAAAGCGTCGCATGCCGACCATCCCCGCCATTGCATTTCATAGTAAAATCCTCCTCAACGTCACGGCAATAGCTTCAAGACGTTTTGAGAGGCGGCGTGGCGAATCCCAGCATCGGGGGGGAGATCGAGCGGCTGATCCAGCTGCTCGCCCGATTGCCCGGGCTCGGGCCGCGCTCAGCCCGCCGCGCGGCGCTCCACCTGATCAAGCGGCGCGAGCAATTGATGGCGCCGCTGGCGGCGGCGCTTGCCGAAGCGGCCGCCGCCGTCAAGGTCTGCTCCGTCTGCGGCAATGTCGACACGCAGGACCCCTGCGCCATCTGCCGCGATCCGGCGCGCGACCCGGCGATCCTCGTCGTGGTGGAGGACGTGGGCGATCTCTGGGCGCTCGAACGGGCGGCGGCGACGCGCGGCCGCTACCACGTCCTCGGCGGCGTTCTTTCCCCGCTTGACGGCATCGGCCCGGAGGATCTGAACATCGCCACGCTCATGACCCGCGCCCGCGAAGACGGCGTGGCGGAGGTCGTCCTGGCGATGAACGCCACGGTCGAAGGACAGACCACCGCGCATTACATCACCGACCAGATCGCCGGCGCGGGCGCCAAGGTCACGCGCCTCGCGCATGGCGTGCCGGTCGGCGGCGAGCTCGACTATCTCGACGACGGCACGCTCGCCGCCGCGATGCGGAGCCGCACCCCGTTCTGACGGACGCATTCCGAGGGTCTTCCCCATGCCGCCAGTCGAAAACGCCAGAATCGCGCTCTTCTACGCGCCGCGAACCCGCGCCTTCCGCGCCCTGTGGTTCCTGGAGGAGCTCGGCGAGCCCTACCGCATCGAGCCGGTCGACTATGCGGGGGCCGGTCACAAGCGGCCGGACTTTTTAAGGCTCAATCCGATGGGCAAGCTGCCGACGGTGGTGGATGACGGCGTCGCCGTCGCCGAAAGCGGCGCGATCCTCGCTTATCTCGCCGACAAATATCCCGGCGCCGGGCTGGCGCCCGCGCCGACCGATCCGCGGCGCGCCGATTATCTCCGCTGGCTGTTCTTCGCCGCCGGCGTCATGGAGCCGGCCTTCGGTGAAAAATTCTTCAAATGGGAAGTGCCGGCGCATCAGGTCGCCTGGGGTGACTTCGCCTCCATGGAGCGCACCGTGACCGAAGCGGTCGCGGCGTCGCCGTGGCTGCTCGGCGACAGATTCTCGGCAGCCGACGTCTACGTCGGCTCGAATTTGCACTGGGGC
>DASWJZ010000158.1:0-4556 GCA_036396875.1 Propylenella sp. | reverse complement strand
TCGAACTGGACCGAGCTCGACATCTGGGCCTACATCCTGCGCGAAAAAATTCCTATCGTGCCCCTCTATTTTGCGGCGAAGCGGCCGATCGTCGTCCGCAGCGGGCAGCTGATCATGGTCGATGACGACCGCCTGCCGCTGGCCGACGGCGAGGCGCCGGAGGAACGGCTTGTCCGCTTCCGCACGCTCGGCTGCTACCCGCTGACCGGCGCGGTCGAATCGACCGCCGCGTCGCTTGAGGAGATCGTCGCCGAGATGATCGCGGCGCGCACCTCCGAGCGCGGCGGACGGCTCATCGACAGGGAAGCGTCCGCCTCGATGGAGAAGAAGAAGCGCGAGGGATATTTCTGATGAACAAGGAAGCCTTCTCGCTCGAGGCCGTCAGCGCCGCGGCGACCGCCGATACGCTCCGCTTTCTCACCTGCGGCAGCGTCGACGACGGCAAGTCGACGCTGATCGGCCGGCTTCTCTACGATTCGCAGCTTCTGATGGAGGACCAGCTCGCCGACCTGAAGCGCGATTCCCTGAAGCACGGCACCAACGGCGACGAGATCGACTTCGCTCTGCTTGTCGACGGCCTGGAAGCGGAGCGCGAGCAGGGCATCACCATCGACGTCGCCTACCGCTTTTTCGCCACCCCGCGCCGCCGGTTCATCGTCGCCGACACGCCGGGCCACGTCCAGTACACCCGCAACATGGCGACCGGCGCGTCGACCGCCGACCTCGCCGTGCTGCTCGTCGATGCCAGCAAGGGCGTGCTGACGCAGACGCGGCGGCATGCGGTCATCGTCTCGCTGCTCGGCATCCGCGACGTGGTGCTCGCCGTCAACAAGATGGATCTGGTCGGCTTCGACGAGGCCACGTTCAATGCGATCGTCGCCGACTTCGAAGCTTTTGCCGACCGGCTCGACATCGACACGGTGACGGCCATCCCGATCTCGGCCCGGGCCGGCGACAACGTCTCGGGCCGGAGCGCCCGGACCCCCTGGTTCACCGGGCCCTATCTCCTGGAGCATCTCGAGGCGATCGAGCCCGACAGCCGCTCGGCGGCCGCCCCGTTCCGCATGCCCGTGCAGTGGGTTTGCCGGCCGAACCAGGATTTCCGCGGTTTCGCCGGCCCCGTCATGTCCGGGCGCATCTCGGTCGGGGACGAAGTCGTGGTCGCCGCTTCCGGACGGGCGAGCCGCGTCGCCCGCATCCTGGTCGGCATGGAGCGGCACGACAGCGCCGTTGCCGGCCAGTCGGTGATGGTGACGCTTGCCGACGAGGTCGACATCAGCCGCGGCGACGTGTTGGCGCCGCCCAATGCGCGCCCGCAGGTTTCCGACCAGTTCGCCGCGCATCTCGTGTGGATGGATGCCGAGCATCTGCTGCCGGGGCGGCAATATCTCCTGAAGAGCATGGCCCGCACCGTGCCGGTGCAGGTGACCGAGCTGAAGCATCGCATCGACGTGGATTCGCTCGAGCACAACGCCGCGAAGGTGCTGGAGCTGAACGAGATCGGCTTCGTCAACCTGTCGACGGCCGAGCCGATCGCGTTCGATCCCTACGCGGAGAACCGCGAGACCGGCGGCTTCATCCTGATCGACCGCTTCTCCAACGCGACGGTCGCCGCCGGAACGATCCAGTTCTCGCTCCGCCGCGCCTCCAACATCCATTGGCAGGCGCTCGACGTGGACCGTTCCGCGCGCGCCCGGCTGAAGCATCAGAAGCCGAGCGTCCTCTGGTTCACCGGCCTCTCCGGCACCGGCAAATCGACGATCGCGAATCTGGTGGAGAAGCGGCTCTATTCGCGCGGCCGGCACACCACCATCCTCGACGGCGACAACGTCCGCCATGGGCTCAACCGCGATCTCGGCTTTACCGACGCCGACCGGGTCGAGAACATCCGGCGCGTAGCGGAAACGGCGAAGCTCATGGCCGACGCGGGGCTGATCGTGCTGGTGTCCTTCATCTCGCCGTTCCGGTCCGAGCGCGAGATGGCGCGGAGCCTCATGCCCGGCGGCGAGTTCGTCGAGATCTTCGTGGACACGCCCCTCAACATCGTGGAGGCGCGCGATCCGAAGGGCCTCTACGCCCGGGCGCGCGCCGGTCAGCTCAAGAACTTCACCGGCGTCGACTCGCCCTACGAGCCGCCGGACGCGCCGGAGCTGCATCTCGAGACGGCAAGCGCCTCGGCCGAGGCGCTGGCGGAAGAGATCATCGGCTGGCTGGAGAGCCACGGGCGCCTCGCCGGAGACTAGCGCCGACCGACTTCGCGCGCACCTTGCCGTTTTCCGGCTCGGCGCGATTTGCGGCCGTGCTCCCGGAGACGCGAGCGGGCGTGAATCAGGCTACACTCGGCGGCCATGGCGCAGCCTCGCATGATTGAGCCCGATCCGCTGCAGGACCGCCCCCGCCGGACGCCGCGTCCGGAGCGGGTGCGCTGAAGGGTGGCCGAGCTGCCGCCTGAGCCCGAGCAAGACCGCCGGGGCACGGCACTCCGGCGCCTTCAATCCAGCCGCCATGTGGTCGGCGTTGCTGTCGGGGCCTTGATCCTCGCCACTATCCTCTGGGACCTGCCGCCGCTCTTCACGGCGGCGGCGGCCGCGGCGGTGGTCGCTGCGGCTGCGTTCGCGCCGCAACGCCGGCGGCGCCCGACGGGCGCCACGGAGGGCCGCGCCGGTTCCTCCGTCTGGCCGGACACGACGATGAAGGCGACGGTCGACGCCCTCCCGCATCCCGGCATGATCCTCGATGCCGCCGGCATCGTGCGCTACGCCAACCGGCCGGCGGCGGATCTCTTTGCGGCCACGCGTCCGGGCGATCCGTTCACGCTGACCTTCCGCTGGCCGGAAATCGCCGAGGCCCTCGAGGAGGCAAGGGCGGGGCGAGCTGGCGCCGTGGAGTTCAACGCGCCCGGTGAGCGGACGAGCACCTATTCGATGACGTTCAACCCAGTGCAGCTCGCGGGCGGCGCCCAGGACTTTCTCCTCGTCGTCTTCGACGACGTCTCCGAGCGCCTCGCCGTCGCGCGGATGCGCGCCGATTTCGTCGCCAACGCCAGCCACGAATTGCGGACGCCGCTCGCATCGCTGACCGGCTTCATCGAAACGCTGCTCGGGCCGGCCCGCGACGACCCGGCGGCGTCCGAGCGGTTCCTTCGCGTGATGCTCGACCAGGCGCGGCGCATGCGTCGCCTGATCGACGACCTGCTGTCGCTGTCGCGCGCCGAGATGCGGGCGCACAGCCGCCCGACGGGCCAGGCCGACCTCGCCGCCGTGCTGCGCCATGTCCGGGACGCGCTGGCGCCGCTCGCCGCGGAGCACGCCGTCCAGCTCGTCCTCGACGCGCCGCGCGAACCGGTCGACGTGACCGGCGACCGCGACGAACTGGTGCAGCTTGTCCAGAACCTGGTGGAGAACGCGATACGCTACGGCGCGTCGGGCGGGCGTGTCGACCTCCGCCTCAAGCTTCGCCCCGATGGCCGGCTGGCCGTCGCCGTGGAGGTCGAGGACTACGGCCCCGGCATCGCGGCCGAGCATCTGCCGCGCCTGACCGAGCGCTTCTACCGCGTCGATCCCGGCGCCAGCCGGGAGATGAAGGGAACGGGGCTCGGCCTCGCCATCGTCAAGCACATCGTCACCCGGCACGCCGGGCGCCTCGATGTGCGGAGCGAGCCGGGAAAGGGCGCGACGTTCACGGTGGAGCTGCCGCTGCCGGCTGCGGGTTCTCTATGAATTAGTCAAATAGAATCAATAGTGTAGACCGTCATTCACTTGTCATCCAGGAGTCATAAAACCATCAGGAGCGATCGTTAGGGGAAAGGGTGCGGGGCCTTCATCCCGCCCCCGATATCCAACACAGGGAGATCCCTCCGTGACCAAGCGACTTCTGACCACAGCGGCGGTGCTCGCGATTGCCGCGACCGGCCTCGGCGGCGCAGCCGCCGCCCGCGACCAGATCCGCATCGTCGGCTCGTCGACCGTCTTCCCCTATACCCAGGCGGTGGCCGAGCAATATTCGGCCTCGACCGGCAATCCCGCGCCTGTCGTCGAATCGACCGGCACCGGCGGCGGCATGCAGATTTTCTGCGGCGGCGTCGGGCCCGACCATCCGGACATCACCGGCGCGTCGCGCGCGATGAAGAAGAGCGAGTACGAGCTTTGCACCCAGAACGGCGTCGACAGCATCACCGAGGTGCTGCTCGGCTTCGACGGCCTCTCGATCGCGCATTCGCAGAGCGGACCGGACCTCGATCTCACCAAGGCGCAGATTTTTCAGGCGCTCGCCGCCGAAGTCGAGGTAAATGGCGAGGTGGTCGCCAATCCCAACAAGAACTGGTCGGACATCGATCCGTCGCTGCCCGACACCGCGATCACCGTGTTCGGCCCGCCGCCCACCTCCGGCACGCGCGACGCGTTCGTCGAACTGGTCATGGCGGAAGGCTGCGAGGCGTTTCCCGCCATCGAGGCGCTGGAGGGGGATCGCAAGGACGAGGTCTGCGAGCGGATGCGCCAGGACGGCCCGTTCATCGAAGCGGGCGAGAACGACAATCTGATCGTGCAGCGCCTGAA
>DASWJZ010000157.1:0-1656 GCA_036396875.1 Propylenella sp. | reverse complement strand
TGGAATTGATGCACAATCGTGCCGCGCTCTCGGCGCGCTCCCCTGCCCCTTGTGGGCAGGGGTCGGGGGTGGGGTCGTTCGGAGCGATGATGTCGCTGCACTATCGTGTTCAACCGGGTTGATAGTCGACATTTTGGACCGGGATGATACCCGACAGTTTTGGGTTTGGCGGCAGTTCCGGCGCGACGCGGCGCCCGTCGCGAGGCGGAGCAAAGCGCCGGAACTGGCGGAAGCGATCGATGAGGCCGATGTCGCGGTGGCAGAAGCGCACGACATGGTCGCCGGTTTCAAGTTCGGCAATGCCAACGAGTTCGCCGACCAGCGCCTCGCTGATGAAGAGAAGTTCACCCTTCCACATGATCTCACCGGCGCTGCGGACACGACGCACCTGGTGATCGGCGTCGTACCAGGGGTCCTCGACCCGCTCCGGCATGACGCGCGGCGATGGAGCGTAGAGTTCGGCTGGAAGTCTTTGGCCCAGGGCTTCGTGCGGACGTTCGTCGTTGTAGTGCCGGCGGAAGGCGTCGAAGCGGGCCTGCTGTTCGGTCGTATTCGCCGCCGGCGGGCGCGAGGTCTGTGCCTTCAGGGTGCGATGCATCCGCTCGTGCCGGCCGTTCTGCTGCGGCGAGGCCGGCTGGATGAAATGCGGCTCGATGCCGAGCTTGAGCCACCAGGCCGAAAGCCGTGTCAGGCCACCCGCCCCGCGCGAGCCGAACGGCGCCCCATTGTCGCAGCGGATCGACAGCGGCAAGCCGTAGGCACAAAACGCCGCCGCGAAGGCCGGATGGCTCCCCTCGATCGTTGCCGGCACAATGTTCACATCGATCAGAAAGCGGCTGTGGCTATCTGTCATCGTCAACGGATCAATGCGCGTGCCGTCGCCGGTGCGGAACCAGCCCTTGAAGTCGACGGCCCATTCGTCGTTGGCCGCGCTCACGGCCGCAAACGGCCGCTGCTGGTCGATCGGCCGCCGCCGACGCCTGACCGCTGCGATCAGTCCGGCCTGCTTGAGCATGTCGCCGATGGTCGAAGCCGCCGGCCAGCCGCTCTCGGGGTGGCGGCGTTCGAGCAGGGCCACAAGCTTGCGCGGCCCCAAATGCGGAAACTGTCGCCGCAGCGAAACGATCGTCTCCACCAGCGCCGGATCGGTCCGCTGCGGACAATGACGCGGCGCATGCGAGCGATCCGCAAACCAGTCCGGCCCGCCGCTCTCCCGCCGCTTGCGCCAAGCGTAGAACGTATCCCGGCAGACTCCGTACCGGCGGCACAGCTCCGATACGCTCCAGTTCCCGCTCGCGTAATCCGACAGCATCCGCACGCGCTCTTCCATCCGACAGGTCTCCATAAACGGCATCGGCGGTCCTCCCTCCGATGCAGATTGACCTGTCGACCATCATCCCGGTCTAAATTGTCGGGTATCTACCCGGTCTGTACCTTCGAGCCACCCCCCTCCCCACCCCTCCCCCTCAAGGGGGGAGGGAGCAGGCTGAGTGCGCGGGGAGCCCGAGGACGATCGCAAATCAATTCGCTCACTCCCACGGCATCAGCGAGGCGTGGATCACGTCCGGCACGCCCTCGCCGCCGACCGCCTTGATCGCCTTGTCGACGTCGTTCAAGCCGAAGCGGTGCGTGGTCACCAGCTCCAGCGGGAAGCGC
>DASWJZ010000156.1:0-8568 GCA_036396875.1 Propylenella sp. | reverse complement strand
TCGGTCGTCTCGGCGGCGATTTTCTCCAGGCTGACGCCGCGCGTCTCCGCCAGGACGGCGGCCGTCTTCACGATGAAGGCCGGCTCGTTCCGCTTGCCTCGATGCGGCGGCGGCGCGAGGTAGGGCGCATCGGTCTCCAGGAGCAGGCGGTCGGCCGGAAGGTCGCGGGCGATGTCCCTGATTTCCTGCGCATTCTTGAAGGTGAGGATGCCCGAGAACGACACGTAGTGGCCGAGCGCGATGCCCGTTTCGGCAAGCGCGCGCCCCGACGAGAAGCAATGGAGCACGGCCGGGAAGGCGCCCTTCCCCGTCTCCTCGCGCAGGATGACGGCGAGATCGGCATCGGCCTCGCGCGCGTGGATGACGAGCGGCAGCCCGGTCATCCGCGCCGCCGCGATGTGCGTGCGTAGGCCCTGCGCCTGCGCTTCGCGCGGAGAATTGTCGTAATGATAGTCGAGGCCCGCCTCCCCGATCGCCACGACCTTAGCGTCCTCGGCGAGCTGCGCCAGCTCCTCCGCCGTCACGTCGAGTTCCTCGTGGGCATTGTGCGGATGCGTGCCGACCGAACAATAAACGTTGTCGAATTTGTCCGCGATCGCCCGCACCTCTCCGAAGTGGCGCACGCGCGTCGAGATCGTCACCAGCGTGCCAATTCCGGCCGCGCCCGCCCGCGCGACGACTCTGTCGAGATCGTCGGTGAAGTCCGGAAAATCGAGGTGGCAGTGACTGTCGACGAGCATTTTGATCGCGTGCCAATGGACTTGGCCTCGGCGCACCATGGAAATCAAGCCGCCGATGCAGCCGCCTAGCAGGGCCCGTGATGATACCGCGCGCACAGCAAAACCCGCATGCGCGCCCAAGGCGACGGGAATGCCCCCCGCCCTAATCCAAATTTCAGGCCCTATCCACTAACTTCTGGGACCTGCGCTGGCGTGTTCGGGCGTCGAGCCGTCAGGAGGCTGTGGCGCAAGCGCAGCTGGGTTCATCATGGTCGACGCTTCTAGCGCTCCACTTGTCACTGTGCCGAGCGGCTTGATCGAAACGGTGTCGACCGAAATTGAATGGCCGGTAGGTGGATCGGGGAGGGCGCCGACAATCGCCACTGCGCCCGTGGAAAAAGTCGCATCGCTGAATGTGCATACCAGCTTTCCGTTCAGGTAATAGCTGTGTGTGGCGCCATCACTGACTATCCTTATAGTATTATACTTGTTTACGTTTACTTCGACGTCCTTTTCGCATCCGATCACTTTACTCCCCGAGACCCATGCCCCGGTATCGAGGTTCTGCTGGTTGATCTTCCAGACAACAGCCTCGCCAGGCTTTGTCGGAGATGGATTTGTGACGCTATTGAAAAGAAATTGATACCCGGATACCGTTTCATTGACGTGGTCGAGACTTGATTTGACGAATATTCCAGTATTGTAAAAGGCGGTTGAAGGGTCCACGCGTCGCATGCGCACGCTGACCTCTAGCCTTGCGTCACAGTTCGCCACCGAGGCGGCGACCCAACCGCTGCTGATTGGAGTCTGGACGTAGTTTCCACCGCTCACTTTCCACCCTCCTCGGAAAGGAGCCCAATCCCCCGCGTCGCTTGCATCGTTGAAGAGCCATCGCCGCAGCGCGTCCGGCGGCTTCTTCAAGAAATCGTAGGCGCCGAGCACGTCGATGCGCGGCTTGACGGTGGCGATTTCGACCACGTCGCCCGCCGCATTGAGCCGGTGATCGATCGGCTTTCCGCTGCAGGAGAGTGCCCCGAGAATCTGGTCTATCGACGTTGCGGCCTTGGCCGGCACCACTTTACGCAGCAGCGCGAAGGCGCCGGCGACGTGCGGCGCCGCCTGCGAGGTGCCGGTCATCTCCTTGTAGCCGCCGCCGGGGATCGCCGAGCGGATGTTTCTCCCCGGGGCCAGAAGCTTCACCAGCGCGTGGAGGTTGGAGTTCCTCCAGAGCACGTCCTGCTTGGTGGTGTTCCCGACCGCAATGGCCGATGAGACGCAGGCCGGAAAGTCGATGCTGTTCCTGTGGTCGTTCCCGGCCGGCGCGATGGTGGCGATGCCGCGCGCGCGCAAAGCCTCGATGGCCATCGTCATCGCATCGTCTTCGGAATCGCAGGGGACGTTCGACGACGGCGCGCCGAGGCTGATGTTGGCGGCGGCGATGTCGAATTTTCTCCGCAGCTTGTAGACCCGCTCGAGACCCTTCACCGCATTGGCTATGGAGGTGACGATCCGTGGCGGGTCGTCGGTCGTGCGGTGGTTGACCTGAATGGCGATGATCTGGGCGCCCGGCGCAACGCCGGAGAGGGCGCCGACCGGATTGCCCGCCGCGATCGCAGCGACGTGCGTGCCGTGATCGCAGCCCCTGAACGCGCAATCCTCGGCCGAACCGGGCCCGATCAATTCCTCGACTTTGTGGCCATTGCTGTCCACGCAGAGGGAAACCGCATTCGGCGGATCGTGCCTCGAATAACAGGCCTCCGAGACCACCTTGTTTGGTTTCAGCATCTTGTGCGTCCTGTCGACCCCGGTATCGAGAACGGCGACGACCCAGCCCTCGCCGTCGACATTCTTCGCGACGACGTCGTCGGCATGGATCAGGGGAACGCTGTCGTCGAGGCGCGGGTGAAGCAGAATGTCCTCATGGACGCTGGCCACGTCGGGGTCGGCAAGCAGGCGTTCGAGCTCGTCCGCGTCGACGTAGAGCGCCATGTAGGGGATGAAGGTGAAGCGGTCGACGCGCCGCGGCGGCGTGTCGAAAACGCGCGCGACGATGCTGTCCTGCATCTTCCGCAGCGCCGACCGCTGCGCCGCGAGCGCCGTGGGCGAAAGCGTATGCTCCATGCGCGCGACGGTGCGCAGGCCGACGAGCACGGTGAGTTGGCCTTCCTCGCGCGCTTTCCGCACGAGCTGCGCCGCCGGCCCTCCCGTCCGGAAGCTCGACACGTCCTGCGTATAGATGGTCGGGATGCGTGGCTTGTTCTCCGGGGTGTCGGATTGAGCCGCGCCCGCGCCCAGCGCCAGGAACAGGCCGCAGGCCGCGACCGCCGCGACCGAGCGGATTACATGCGGTGACCAGGAGGATAGCGGAGACAAGGCAGCGGCAATTTCGGACCTCACCGCGGCTCCAGAGACCCTCATGCGATATCTCCTTCGCTTGCCGCCGGTTACCGCCGCCGCCGCAGCCGCTTCCCCCAAAAAGGGCATCCTATCCCAGGTTCAAAGCGGCGCACAGCCTGGTTCTTGAAGGTTGGAAAACGCGTCGGGGCCGGGGCCCTCAGGGTCAAGCCCCGGGGGCGACAATGAGAAGTGGGCTTTCGCGTCAAGCCACACTCCTCGTGGAAATCCGGCTTCAGGCCGATTTGACATCCGCCCCGACATAGCGCGGGAACACCGGCTCCGCCGGCGGTATTTTCATCCCCGGGGCGAGCCGCCCCGCCGGCCCGAGGCTGGCGAAGCTGCGCGTCTCCGCCGGGATCGCGAGCTGGTCGAGCAGGCGCGCCGCCGAGGCGGGCATGACCGGCTGCACCAGGATGGCGACCTGCCGGACCACTTCGGCGGTTACATAAAGAACCGTCGCCATGCGCGCGGGATCGGACCTGCGCAGCGCCCACGGCTCCTGCGCGGCAAAATAGCGGTTCGCGTCGGCGACCACCTGCCAGATCGCGGCCAGCATCTGATGAATGGCCTGCTCGCTCATCGCGGCGCGCGCACGGCCGTAAAGCCCGTCGGCCGCGGCGAGGAGCGCGTCGTCGGCCCCGGTAAGCGGCCCCGGCTGCGGCACGCTTCCGCCGGCATAGCGGCCGATCATCGACAGCGAACGCTGCGCCAGATTGCCGAGGTCGTTGGCGAGGTCGGCGTTCGTGCGGTTGACGATCGCATCGTGACTGTAGGAGCCGTCCTGCCCGAACGGGACCTCGCGCAGGAAGAAGTAGCGCACGGGATCGACGCCGTAATGGGCGGCGATGGCGAACGGATCGACGACGTTGCCGACCGACTTCGACATCTTCTCCCCGCGATTATAGAGGAAGCCGTGCGCATAAACGCGCTTCGGTAGCGCGATGCCGGCCGACATCAGAAAGGCCGGCCAGTAGACCGCGTGGAAGCGGAGGATGTCCTTGCCGATGACGTGCAGGTCGGCCGGCCAGAACCGCCAGAGCGGCGCTTCCTCGTCGGGGAAGCCGACACCGGTCAGGTAGTTGGTGAGCGCGTCGACCCAGACATACATGACGTGCTTCGAGTCGTCCGGCACCGGCACGCCCCAGTCGAAGGTCGTGCGCGAGATCGACAGGTCCTTGAGCCCGGCCTTCACGAAGCTCGCCACCTCGTTCCGCCGCTCGCGCGGCCCGACAAAATCCGGATTGGCCTCGTAGTGCGCGAGGAGCCGCTCCCGGTAGGCGGAGAGGCGGAAGAAATAGCTCTCCTCCTCCACCCATAGGACCTCCGATCCGAGCGGCTCGCGGCGCACGCCGTCCGGCCCGACGGTCGTCTCCGCCTCGTCGAAATAGGCCTCCTGGCGGACCGAGTACCAGCCGGCATATTTGTCGAGATAGATGTCGCCCGCCTGCCGCATGCGCCGCCAGATCTCTTCCGACGCACGATAGTGCCGCTTCTCGCTGGTGCGGATGAAGTCGTCATGCGAAACGCCGAGCGCCGTCATCATCTCGCGGAAGCGCGCCGAGTTGCGGTCGGCAAGCGCCTTCGGGGACAGGCCCTCGGCGGCGGCCGCCTGCTGCATCTTGAGGCCGTGCTCGTCAGTGCCGGTCAGGAAGAACACGTCCTTCCCGTCAAGCCGCTCAAAACGCGCGAGCACGTCGGAGGCGAGCGCGGTGTAGGCGTGGCCGATATGGGGGACGCCGTTCGGATAGAAGATCGGCGTGGTGATGTAGTAGGTCGGCGTCTCGGCCATCTGCACCCGTCAGGACTGAGGGTTGGGCGGGTTTCCGCGCCGGGAAACAGCAGCTGCACTCTCGAGGAGATCGAGGACGAACTGCCTGCGGTCGAGGTTGTACGTGTCGACCTCCCGCCCGGAAAGCGCCGCCTTTTCCCATAGCTCGGCCCAGGTGACAAGCGGCGCCGCGGGCGGCGCGCCGCCCGGCTCGGGCTCCGGCTCGCCCCGCACCCGCCGCGCCAGATAGCCTTCGAACAGGTCGAGAAACTGGTCGATGCGCGCCGCGTCGGCGGCGCGCGCCGAAAGCGCAAGCTGCGCTTCGCGATCGCGCCGCTCGATCGCTCGCCGCATCAGGCGATAAATCTCGACGGCGTCGCCGCGGTGGAGCTCGATCAGCCGCCTCGGGCTGCCGCCGGCGAGCGTGGCGGCGAGCTTCGCCTCGCTGAAATCCGTATCGTCCAACCCCGCCTGGCGGACGGCGGCTTCGGTCTCGGCTGGCGACAGCGGCGACAGCGCGAGCGTGCGGCAGCGCGACCGTATCGTGGGCAGGAGCGCACCAAGGCCACGTGCGATCAGCAGGAACAAGGTCTGTCGCGGCGGCTCCTCGAGATTCTTGAGGAGCGCGTTGGCGGCGCTGATGGTCATGTCGTCGGCGGGATCGACGATCACGACGCGCCAGCCCGGCTCCCCTGCCGTCATGCCGAGGAACGAATTGATGCGCCTGACCGACGCCACCGACAGGCCGGACCGGTAGCGCCGCCGCTGGTCGTCCCATTCGCGCTGCAGGTGCAGCAGGTTGGCGTGCGAGCCGGCGGCGACGCGGCGGGCGGCCGGCACATCGGACGGGACGGAAAGATCGACGGCCGCGGCGACGTCCGGAGCGCCGGGATCGGGATGCGCGAAGACGAAGCGGGCGAGCCGGAAGGCGAGCGTCGCGCGGCCGATCCCCCGCTCGCCGACGAAAATCCAGGCATGCGGCATGCGGCCCGAGCGATAGGCGTCGAGAAGCGCCCGCTCCGCCGCGGCGTGCCCGACGAGCGTCGTCGTCTCGCGCGGCAGCTTTATGCCCGGCAGCGCATCGTGCGGCGGACGCTCCTCCTCAATGGTTTCTGCGCGCGCCACGTCAGGCCGCCGTGCGGCCGGGCAGGAGCCGCCTTGTCACCGCCGTCCGGATCGCGTCGGCGACGGCCCCCTCCTCCCGGCCGGCGTCGATCACCACACAGCGATCGGGCTCGCGCGCCGCAATATCGAGGAAGCGCCGCCGGCGCGCCGCGTGCACAGCAAGGTCGTCGCGCTCGAAGCGGTCGGGCGCCGCCGCCATCCTCTGGCGCATGCGCCGCAGCCCGTCGTCCGGAGGAAGGTCGAGGATCAGCGTGAGATCGGGCCGGTCGGCATCGACGGCGATCCGGTCGAGCTCGGCGAGCCGTGAGTCCGCGACGCCCGCCGCTCCCTGATAGGCCCAGGTCGAATCGAGGAAGCGATCCGAGATAACCCAGGCGCCCCTTTCCAGCGCCGGCCGGATCCTCGCGCCGAGATGCTCGGCGCGGGCGATCGCGAAGACGAGCGCCTCCGCCTCCGCGCCGAACGGTGCAACCCGCCCGGCGAGAAGCAGCTCCCGCAGCGCTTCGGCACGCGGGCTGCCGCCAGGCTCGCGCGTCAGGAGGACATCGATGCCCTCCCCTTTCAGCCATTCGGCAAGGCGCGCGGCTTGCGTCGACTTCCCCGCACCCTCGCCGCCTTCGAGCGTGATGAAGCGTCCGCGCTCCGTCACAGCCAGCCGAACAGGAGTTCGCCCAGCGCGTCGAGCGCGCGCGAATGGAGCGGACCGGCGCCGACGGCCTCGGCGGTGTAAAGCGGCGTTTCCTGGATCAGCCTGTCGCCGCTCCAGACCTTGAGGTGGCCCACCTGCATGCCCGCCTCGACCGGCGCCATCACCGGCCCCTCATAGACGACCCGCGCCCGCAGCGTGTCTTCCGAGTTGCGCGCGACCAGCATCCGGATCGGCCCCGCCGCCTTCAGCGGGACGCGCCCTACGACGCCGCCGTAGACGGACGCCTCGGCGACGATCTCGCCGTCCTCGAAGGCGGTCACCTGCTGAAAGTTGCGAAAGCCCCAGTCCAGCAGTTTGCGCGCCTCGGTCTCCCGGTCGCGCTCGGATTCGAGCCCGGCAAGGACGAGAATCAGGCGCTGCTCGTTGCGCGCCGCCGAAACGACCATGCAATAGCCGGATTCCTTGATGTAGCCGGTCTTCAGCCCGTCGACTCCGATGCCGGCGCCGATGAGCGGATTGCGGTTGCTCTGGCGGATGTTGTTCCAGGTGAATTCGGGTTCGGAGAAGATGCCGTAATAGTCGGGATAATTCTTCACGACATGATGCGCGAGGATGGCGAGGTCGCGCGCCGTCACGATCTGATCGGGGTCGTGCAGGCCGCTTGCATTCTGGAACCGCGAGTTCTTCATGCCGAGCTGCCTGGCGCGGCGGTTGAGGAGGTCGGCGAACGCGGCCTCCGATCCGGCGATTCCCTCGCCGAGCGCGATTGCCGCGTCGTTCCCCGATTGCACGATGACGCCGCGCAGCAGGAAGCGGAGCGGCACGCTTGAGTGGATCTCGGCATACATCGCCGATCCGCCGGAGGGCGCGCCGCCAGTGCGCCAGGCGTGCTCGGAGATGGTGAAAGGATCGTCGAGCGAGAGCCGGCCCTCCGTCAGCTCCCGGAAGGCGTATTCGATGGTCATGAGCTTCGCCATCGACGCCGGCGGGAACGGCTCGTCGGCCGCCTTCTCGAAGAGCACGGTGCCAGAATCGTAGTCCATGAGCAGCGCATGCGGCGCCTTCGTATCGAAAAGCTGCGCAAGCGCGGCGCCCGGCGCGAGCAGCGCAAGCGCCAGGACGACGACCGGTATCTGCATGTCTCGGGCTCGATTCATGAAGCGGATGCGGACGGGAGCATGCCGGCCATGAAACGACGCCGGGGGCGTGGAATCAAGCGTGGCGGGAAGGCCCGACGGCTATTCGACAGCGGTGGCGACCTCGAAGGCCATCCAGATGCGCCCCTCCGCCGAGATCGGCTCCGACAGGCTCTCCATTGCGACCGCCGGGCTGATCGCCGGCTGCGGCGTGTCGGCCGGCGCGAAGGCGACGGTCTGCGCCCGCTCCGCCCGAGCCGGCCGGGCTCTCGGCGCAGGCTCCGCCGAAGCGAGCATGACGCCGGCGCCACTCTCGCGATAGGAGGCGAGCAGCGTCTCCCGGTCGCCGCCGTCGAGCGGCGCCTCCGCCACGTATTCGACCCTGACCTTCGTGTGGCCATGGCGGTGGAAGCCGAGGAGCTTCGCCGCCTGCTCCGACACGTCGATCAGCCGGTTGCGCGAATAGGGCCCGCGATCGTTGACCCTCACGACGATCGAGCGGCCGTTCTCCTCATTGGTGACGCGGACATAGCTCGGCAGCGGCAGCGTCGGATGCGCGGCCGTGAGCCCGGCGCGGTCGAACACTTCGCCGTTTGCGGTGAGCCGGCCATGGAAGGCGACGCCGTACCACGACGCGGGCCCGACCTCGTCATAGTCCGAGTCGCGCTGCGGGACGTAGCGCTTGCCGGCCACCTCGTAAGGCTTGCCGAGCTGATAGTGGCCGCCGCCGCTCGGCGGGGTTTCATCCGGATCGATGACGCGCGGGCTCGGCGT
>DASWJZ010000155.1:0-2461 GCA_036396875.1 Propylenella sp. | reverse complement strand
ACGGCGTTCAGGACGACGATGATCATCGGCGCCACGGCGAGGATGGGAATCGTCTGCGAGGCGATGACCCACGGCATCAGGCTCTTGTCGAGGGTGCGCGAATGAACGATCGCGACGGCGAGCGCGATCCCGAGGAGCGTCCCCATCAAAAAGCCCAGCAGGGTCGAGGAGAGCGTCACCCAGCCGTGAAAGACGAGGCTGCGCTTCGAGCTTGGCTTCACCAGGAAAGTCGTCTTGTAGATTTCCTCGGCGACCTGATGCGGCGAAGGAAGCACCGGCCGCTCCTGCTCGAGCGTGGCGGCGATCAGCTCGCCGGCGCCGTAGGGCTCGCCGGTCCGGTCGAGCATTTCGCGCGTGAAGGGCAGGTTCAGGAAGACCGCGCCGAGGTACCAGATCGCAACGATCGCTGCGCAGACGACGAGCACGGGTCCGGCGCTGCCGGCGATGAGCCGGCTGTGCCATGGGACGGGCGGCGCGTAGCCGATGCCGCCGCCAGGCTCGGCAATCGGAGCAGTGCCAGCCATGCTCGTGCCTAACCTCCCCCTTGAGGGGAGGTCGGATTTTTCAGCGAGCGGAGCGAGCGACGAAAATCCGGGAGGGGGTGCCTGCAGCTACCCCCTCCCGAAGCCTGCTTCGCTTCGCTCGCAGCCTTCGACCTCCCCTCAAGGGGGAGGTTACGGCGTCCGAACCTGCCTGGCGCCTCAATCCTCATAGGAATGCCCCTCCCTCAGCCCCTGGCGGACGCGGGCGGCGAGGCGCAGGAATTCCGGCGTCTCGCGGATATCGAGAGTGCGCTCGTGCGGCAGGTCGTTCTCGATCACGTCGCAGATGCGGCCGGGACGCGGCGACATGACCACGATGCGCGTCGACAGGAACACTGCCTCGGGGATCGAATGGGTGACGAAGACCACCGTCTTCCGCGTCTTCGCCCAAAGCTCGAGGAGCTGCTCGTTCAGATGGTCGCGGACGATCTCGTCGAGCGCGCCGAAAGGCTCGTCCATCAAGAGCAGGGCCGGATCGAAGGAGAGCGCCCGGGCGATGGAGGCGCGCTGCTGCATGCCGCCCGACAGCTGCCACGGGAATTTCCGGTCGAAGCCGGAGAGGTTGACGAGATCGAGATTCTTTCGCACCCGTTCGTTGCGCTCGGCCGCCGGCACGCCCATCACCTCAAGCGGCAGCGCCACGTTCCTGGCGATGGTCCGCCACGGATAGAGCGCCGACGACTGGAAGACGTAGCCATAGGCGCGGCCGGTGCGGGCTTCTTCGGGGGAGACGCCATTGACCAGGATGGAGCCGGCAGTCGGCCGCTCAAGGTCGGCGATGACCCGCAGCAGCGTGGTCTTGCCGCAGCCCGACGGGCCGATCAGCGACACGAAGGCGCCGCGCTCGACACGAAGATCGATACCGGAGAGCGCCTGGACCGGGCCGTCGGCGGTCTCGAAGGTCAGCGACAGCTGGCGGATGTCGATGACGGAGTCCGCACCCTCCGGTTTGGCGGCGGCCGCGGCAGCAGCACCAGCGCTCGCGCCGGATTCCGTTTTCGCCTTCAGCACCAGCCGCCCTCGCTCATTCGTCCCCGCCCTGAATGACCTTCCGAAGAGTGCGCGGCGCACGCGGGCTGCACCTGCCTCAGACTCGTTGCACTTGCCGCGCGCATCGGCGATTTCTACCTCACCTCCGAAAGGAGATCATCCCATGCGCGAGGCTACGGAACCAACCTGCCACGTTGTCCGCCCCAGCGGCACCTACGAGGGCAAGCAGGGCTTCGACTATTTCGAGGGAATCGCCAAGGAAACCGTCGGATCGACGGGCATCTGCATGCATCTTCTCAGCATCCCGCCGGGCGGCCGCGCCCGGGCGCACAAGCACGAAAACCACGAGACGGCCATCTACGCGCTCTCCGGCGAATGTCATACGTGGTTCGGGGATCGGCTTGAGAAACACGCGATCGTGAAGGCCGGCGAGATGTTCTATATCCCGGCGGGCGTGCCGCACCTCCCCGCCAATCTGAGCGACAAGCCCTGCACGGCGGTGATCGCCCGCACCGATCCGAACGAGCAGGAGAGCGTGGTGCTGCTGCCGGAGCTGGAGAAGCTGGTGGATCTCGAGCGCGCGGCAGCGTGACGGCGCCGTGTCTCCGCGTCGCGTGGGGCTAAACCCCCGCCGGCATGTTCTCCGGCTTGCGCTCGACCGGCTTCGGCGTGGTCAGCGCCTTCCACGATGAGAGCGACTGGCTGACCGCCGGGTTGGGCGGCCGCTCGACGAACTCTCCCCGCCCGTCTTCGGCCGTGACCTTGCCGTCCGCGAAGACGATCTCGCCGCGCGACAGCGTGTAGCGCGGCAGGCCGGTCACCTCGACGCCCTCGAAGACATTATAGTCGATCACCGATTGCTGCTTCTTCGCCGTGATCGTCTTCGATTTCTCCGGGTCCCAGACGACGATGTCGGCGTCGCTGCCAAC
>DASWJZ010000154.1:0-11330 GCA_036396875.1 Propylenella sp. | reverse complement strand
GCCGATTTTCGTCCGCTTCGCGGAGGTCGGTCCATTTGCGAGCGCATCCTGGCGGGCCGCTCTCGCGCTCCCGGCGCTGTGGCTTTGGTCGGAATGGGAAGGCCGCGCCTCCAAGCGAACCGAGCCGGACGCCGCCGCCCGCATCGCCGTCGTGCTGGCAGGCATCCTCTTTGCCGGCGATCTCACCTTCTGGCACCTCGCGATCATGAACACCTCGGTGGCCAACGCCACCTTTCTCGCCACGCTTGCGCCGGTCTGGGTGGTGCTCGGTTCCGGGCTCTTCCTCGGAGAAAGCGTCGCGAGGACCGTCGTTATCGGCCTGGCGCTCTGCATGGCGGGCGCCGCGGCGCTGATCGGCGGCACCTGGTCGGCGAACCCGGCGCAGCTTGACGGGGACTTCTACGGCCTCGTCACCTCGATCTTCTTCGGCGCCTATTTTCTCGCGGTCCGCCGCGCCCGTCGCGGCTATGGCTCGGGCCGCACGATCTTTCTGTCGACCGCCGTGACGGCGCTCGTCTTGCTGGCGGAGGCCCTGATCATCGAGGACCGGATGTTGCCGCTCACGCTGGCCGGGGTCGGGGCCCTGGTGGCGCTGGCGCTGGTCAGCCAGGCGGGCGGCCAAGGCCTCCTCGCATTCGCGCTTGGCCACTTGCCGGCCGCTTTCTCCTCGCTCGTCATCTTTCTGGAAGCGATCGCCGCCGCCTGCTTCGGCTGGCTGTTCCTCGGCGAAGGGATCGCGGCGGCCCAGGCGCTCGGCGCCGCCGCCATCTTCGCCGGCATTTTCATTGCGCGGCCGAGGCGGCCGGCGTGAATCCGCGCGAGCTGCTGCGGACGATGTTCGAGGCGGCGGTGGCGCGCGCGCAGCCTGCCGTCTGCCTGCCGCCGCATCTGCCGCCGCCCCCGGGGAACCGCCTCATCGTTCTCGCCTGCGGCAAGTCGGGCGCCCACATGGCCGAGGTTGTGGAGCGGCGCTATCTCGACGGCGGGCTGGTCGGCAAGAATGGCCTGGTCGGGGTCTGCGTCACCCGGCACGGTTACGGGCGGCCCCTGCGGCGCATCCGCTGCATCGAGGCCGGGCATCCGGTTCCCGACGAAGCGGGGCTCGCGGGCACGGCCGACGTTCTGGCCCTTGCCGGCGAAGCCGGGCCGGACGACCTCGTCCTCGTGCTCATCTCCGGCGGCGGCTCCGCCAACTGGATCGCGCCCGCTCCGGGGCTCGCCGTCGCGGACAAGCAGGCGCTTACCCGAGCGCTGCTCGCATCGGGCGCGCCGATCGCCGACATCAACACCGTGCGAAAGCACCTCTCTCGCATCAAGGGCGGGCGCCTCGCGCAGGTGATCCATCCGGCGCCCTCGCTCACGCTTTGCATCTCCGACGTGCCGGGCGACGATCCGTCGATCATCGCCTCCGGGCCGACCGTCCCGGACCCGACGTCTTCGGCCGACGCCCTCGCGGTGCTGCGCCGCTGGAAGATTCCCGTCCCGGCTTCGGTGCGGGCGGTGCTCGACGGGCCGGCGGGCGAGACGCCGAAGCCCGGCGACCCGGTCTTCTCGCATGCCGCGTTCCGCCTGATCGCGCGCCCGGCGGATTCGCTCGCGGCGGCGGCCGCCATCGGCCGGGAGCACGGCTACGACGTAATGTTGCTCGGCGACGCCCTCGAAGGAGAGGCATCGGAGGTGGGCGCGGCGCATGGACGGCGGGCCGCCGCTTTGGCGCGGGCTAGACGGCCGGTGATGCTGCTTTCCGGCGGCGAGCTGACGGTGACGCTCCGCGGCGGCGGCAAGGGCGGCCCGAACCAGGAATATGCGCTGGCGCTGGCGCTCGCCATCGAGGGGGCCGGGGCGGTAACGGCCCTGGCCGCCGATACCGACGGCACCGACGGGGGCGGCGGCGCCGCCGACGATCCCGCCGGCGCCTTCGCGGATGCGGAAACCGTTGGCCGCGCTCGCGAAATCGGCCTCATTGCCGCCAACTTCTTGAAAAACAATGACTCGACGGGGTTTTTTCACCGAATCGGCGATTTGTTCGTCACTGGGCCTACCGGCACCAACGTCAATGACTTCCGCTGCGTGCTCGTTGACAAGCGAAATTTCGATGGGCAATAAAGTTAACGAATTCGAACCTTTGTGCCCAACGGAGAAGGGTGGGGCCATGGTGCTTCTCCGCTGCTGCGGGACTTCTCTCGTCCTGTCTGCCGCCTGTGCCCTTCTCCCGGTAACGGCCGCCCAAGCCGATTTGCGCATTTGCAACAAGACGACGAGCCGCGTCGGAATCGCGATCGGCTACAAGGCCGAGCGCGACTGGACCAGCGAGGGCTGGTGGACGGTGGAAGCCGACCGCTGCGCCACCCTTCTCACCGGCCCGCTCGTCAGCCAATACTACTACATGTATGCGGTCGATTACGATCAGGGCGGCGAATGGGGCGGCGAGAGCGCCTACCTCTGCACGCAGGAGAAGGAATTCACGATCGAGGGCGTGAACGATTGCGTCGCCCGCGGCTTTCAGCGCACCGGCTTCTATGAGGTCGACACCGGCGATCAGGATAACTGGACCGTCCAGCTGACAGAGCCGACGAGCCGGGGTATCGGAGGGCGATGAGACGCCGCCGCAAGATCAAGATAGTCGCCACCCTCGGACCTTCTTCGAATACAGCCGAAACGATCGAACAGCTTTTCCGCGCCGGCGCGGACATCTTCCGCATCAACATGAGCCACACCTCGCACGAGGCGATGCGGACGCTCGTCGGGACAATCCGGGACATCGAGAGCGCGCATGATCGCCCGGTCGGCGTGCTCGCCGACCTGCAGGGCCCGAAACTGCGGATCGGCAACTTCGAAGGGGAATCCGTCGAACTGGAGCGCGGACAGACATTCGTCCTCGACAGCGACGCCTCGCCCGGCAATCGAGAGCGGGTTTCGCTCCCCCACCCCGAGATATTCGCGGCGCTCGAGCCGGGGCATTCGGTTCTTCTGAACGACGGCCGCGTCCGGCTCAAGGTCCTCGAGGCGCATGCCGACCGCGCCGTGACCGAAGTGGTGGGCGGCCGCAGATTGTCGGACCGCAAGGGCGTCAGCCTCCCCGAGACGATGCTCCGCTCCAGCGCCCTCACGGAGAAGGATCGGCGCGACCTCGACGCCGCGCTGGCGGCGGAGGCGGACTGGATCGCCCTCTCCTTCATCCAGCGGCCGGACGACATCTCGGAGGCCCGGAAGATCGTGCAGGGGCGCGCCGGCATCATGGCGAAGATCGAGAAGCCGCAGGCGCTTCAGCGTCTCGATGAGATACTGGATTTGTCGGACGGGATCATGGTGGCGCGCGGCGATCTGGGAGTGGAGATGCCGCTCGAGGCGGTGCCCGGCGTGCAGAAGCGGATCACCCGCATGGCGCGCCGCGCTGGTAAACCCGTCGTCGTCGCCACGCAGATGCTGGAAAGCATGATTTCCGCGCCGGTCCCTACCCGCGCCGAGGTTTCCGACGTGGCGACCGCCGTCTTCGAGGGCGCCGACGCGGTGATGCTGTCGGCCGAATCGGCGGCCGGCGAGTATCCGGTCGAGGCGGTGGAGACGATGAACCGCATCGCCGAGGCGGTGGAGCGGGACCCGCTCTTTCCGACCATCATCCAGGCGCAGCGTCCCGACCCGGAATCGACCGGCGCCGACACGATCACGGCCGCCGCGCGGCAGATCGGCGAGACCCTCGAGCTCGCCGCAATCGTCTGCTACACGTCCTCGGGCTCCACCGGCATCCGCGCTTCGCGCGAACGGCCGGCCGTCCCGGTCATCGCGCTCTCGCCGGTGCGCAGGACGGCCCGAAGACTGTCGGTGATTTGGGGTCTGCACTGCGTCGTTACAGAGGACGCCCACGATATCGACGAAATGGTGGACCGCGCCTGTTCGATCGCCTTCCGCGAAGGATTTGCGTCGCCGGGGCAGCGCATCATCATCACGGCAGGCGTCCCCTTCGGAACCCCGGGCGCCACCAACCTGCTGAGGATCGCGTTCATCGGCCCCGACGGGATGTCGGGGGTCTGACCGGGCAGCGCGCCCGGGGGGCAGCGCCTCAGATCTCGTCGCCCGCCGTTTCCTTCTCCAGCCGCTCGAGCGACTCCCGCACCTTGTCGAGCTGCGGATTGATCTCCAGCGCGCGCCGGAACACCCGGATCGCATCCTCCTTGCGGCCGATCGCGTCGAAGATCATCCCGAGACCGGAAAGCGCCCCGAAATGACGCGGCTCGAGGGCCAGCGTCTGCCTGATGTCGGAGAGCGATGCGCTATAATCGTCGTTCATGTAATGGACGGTCGCCCGCTTGTTCCAGGCCTCGGCGAAGCCCGGCCGGAGGATCACGATCTGGTCCAGCACGTCGAGCGCCACTGAAAAATTTCTTTCCTCCATCGCCTTCATCGCCCAGGCGAGGAGCAGATCGGCGGTGTCGCTGCCGGATTTGGTGAACCGCTTCAGTATCTCCGCCTCGATCCGGCGGCCGGCCGGCATGCCGGCATATCCCGGCAGGTGCTCGAACAATTCGTCGAGCGTGAACTCGCCGATCATCTGGGGGGTGATGAGGGGAGCCGCGTCGTCGACCTGCGCGCGCGCCGGCATGGCGGCGAGAAGCGCACCCAGGAAGGCGAGAAGAATCAGCCGGTACATCGCCGGGATGCTAAGCGCTGCCCGGCTCGACCGTCAAAACAAACGCGCGCGAGGCCGCTGTGTCAGCCCTGCCTGGCCTTGTAGCGCTTCTGCGTCTTGTTGATGACGTAGACGCGGCCCTTGCGGCGGACCAGGCGATTGTCGCGGTGGCGGGCCCTCAGCGCCCGCAGGGAGTTCTTGATCTTCATGGATTCAGCCGTCCCGCGCCCGGCTCGGCCAGTGCGCCATAAGTATTCGCCGGGCAGATAGGTGCCCGGGGCGGCGGTTGTCAATGGTTGGAAGCGGTAGGGCCGTCCCCCCCGGAGCGGGAACTGGTGAGGCAGCGGAAAAGATCCTCGTCGCGGATGAGCCCGCTCACCGACTCGCCCTCGCGCACGATGAACGGCCCGCTATGCTGCAGGCGGGCGTCGATCAGCATGCGGAGCGGCGTTTCCCGCTCGACGGTGATGAGCGCCTGCCGCGGCGCCGCTCCGACCGCCTCGATCCTGACGACGGCAACCGCTTCGCCATGCCGGCGGCACTCGCCGGCCGCCGTCAGCGTGAGGGCCTCGTCGATCCGCGCTTCGCCGTCCATGCCGGCCCGGGGCAGGGTGGCGAAGGGCGTCATGATTTCCTGCGCCCTGAGCACGTTCAGCGGATTCATGTGGGCGACGAAATCGCGCACATAGCCGCTCGACGGATTGAGCACGATCTCCTGCGGCGTGCCGACCTGCACGATCTCGCCGCCCTCCATGATCGCGATTCGCGAGCCGATCTTGAGGGCCTCGTCGAGGTCGTGGCTGACGAAGACGATGGTCCGGTTCAGCTTCCGCTGCAGCTCGATCAGCTCGTCCTGCAGGCGCACCCGGATCAGCGGGTCGAGCGCCGAATAGGGCTCGTCCATCAGGAGGATGGGCGCGGCGGTGGCGAAAGCGCGCGCCAGCCCGACGCGCTGCTGCATGCCGCCGGAAAGCTCGTGCACCTGCTTGTCGCCCCAGGCCGCGAGGCCCACCAGCTCGAGCTGCGCCTGGACCCGCTCCATCCGCTTCGCCCGCGGCAGGCCGTCGAGTTCCAGGCCCAGCGCGACGTTGTCGTTGACTGTGCGCCAGGGGAGCAGGCCGAACTGCTGGAAGACCATGGCGACGCGCCTGCGGCGCAGCATGCGAAGCCGCCGCGCCGAGCAGCGGTGCACCTCGACGTCCTCGGTCCCGTCGAAGACGGTGACGCTTCCGCGGGTGATGTCGTTCAGCGCGTTGACGGCGCGGAGCAACGTCGACTTGCCCGAGCCCGACAGCCCCATCAGCACGACGATCTCGCCTTCGCGGACGGCAAGGCTCGCATGCTTCACGCCGACGATCTGGCCGGTCGCCTCGACGATCTCCGCCCGCGTCCTGCCTTCGTCGATCAGCGCCAGCGCGCTCTTCGGATCACCGCCGAAGACGATATCGACGTCCTTGAACGAGACGACCTCGCGAGGCGTTGTGCCGGAGGCGTCCGCCACAATCAGTCGGCCTTCTTCTCGTTCGCCCTGAGCAGCCGGTCGAGGATGATCGCTACCAGCACGATCACGAGCCCGGCCTCGAACCCCATCCCGATATTGACCGAGTTCAGCGCGCGCACGACGGGGACGCCGAGGCCGTCGGCGCCGACCAGCGCGGCGATCACCACCATCGACAGCGACAGCATGATCGTCTGGGTGAGCCCCGCCATGATCTGCGGCGCCGCGTAGGGAAGCTCCACTTTCCACAGGAGCTGGCGACGCGTCGCGCCGAAGGCCTCCGCCGCCTCGACCAGGTGTTTCGGCGTTGAGGAGACGCCGAGATGGGTGAAACGGATCGGCGCGGGCACGACGAAGATCGCGGTGGCGATGAGGCCGGGCACCATGCCGATCCCGAAGAACACGATCGCCGGGATGAGATAGACGAAGCTCGGCAGCGTCTGCATCAGGTCGAGGATCGGCCTGAGGGCCGCGTAGAGCCGTGGCCGGTGCGCCGCCGCAATGCCGATCGGAATGCCGATCGCCATGCAGATGATTGCCGACGATATGACGAGCGCGAGCGTCTCGGTGGTCGCTTCCCAGTAACCCTGATTGACGATGAAAAGCAGCCCGGCGGCGATCGAAGCGGCGAAGACGAGCGACCGGCGGATCAAGTATGCCGCCGCGACGATCACGGCGATGACGATGAGCGGATTGGGCGCCTGCAGGATGAAGAGGATGCCGTCGATGATGGCTCTGAGGCCGAGCGCGATCGCGTCGAATGCCCCGCCCCCATGGGCCTGCAGCCAGTCGACCCCGGACTTGGCCCAGCGGCCGATCGGGATCTTGTAGCTTGTCAGCCACTCCATCGAGGCTGTCCCCGGAAATGCGCGGGGAGGCCGAACCGCCTCCCCTTCGGTCTAATTGCTATTGCGGGCTCGCCTTCACCGCCTCGAGGCCGGGCTGGCCGTCGACGGTCGTGACGCCGTCCAGCCAGGTGTCAAGCACATCGGGATTTGCCTTGAGCCATGCCTCGGCCGCCGCACTCGGCTCCATGCCGTCGTTCAGGATGGAGCCCATGATCTCGTTCTCCATCTGCAGCGTAAAGGTCAGGTTCTGAAGCAGCTTCCCGACGTTCGGGCATTCCTCGACGTAGCCTTTTCGCACGTTGGTATAGACCGTGGCGCCGCCGTAGTTCGGGCCGAACACGTCGTCGCCGCCCGAAAGATAGGCCATTTCGAAATTGGCGTTCATGGGATGCGGCTCCCAGCCGAGGAACACGATCGGCTGGTTCCTGTCGACCGACCGCTGGACCTGGGCCAGCATGCCCTGCTCCGACGATTCCACCAGTTCGAAGCCCGACAGGTCGAACTGGTTCTGGTCGATCATGTCGATGATCAGCCGGTTGCCGTCATTGCCCGGCTCGATGCCGTAGATTTTGCCGTCGAGGTCCTCCCTGAACTCCGCGATATCGCCAAAACTCTGCAGGCCGGCGTCGAAGGTGTATTTCGGAACGGCGAGCGTGTATTTCGCGCCTTCGAGATTGGTGGCGACCGTCTCCACCGAGCCCTCGTCACGGTACGGCGCGATGTCGGCCTCCATGGTCGGCATCCAGTTGCCGAGGAAGATGTCGATGTCCTCGTTCTTCAGCGAGGCGTAGGTGACCGGCACGGACAGCACCTTGATGTCGGTGTCGTAGCCGAGCGCCTGCAGGACGGTGGTCGTCGCGGCGGTCGTGGCGGTGATGTCCGTCCAGCCCACGTCGGAGAAGCGGACGAGTTTGCAGCTGTCCGGCTCCTGCGCCGCGGCAATCCCGCCGCCCAGCGCCAGCGCGGCCGCGACGCCGGCTACCCCCTTCAGCCAATACCGCATGCCTGTCTCCCTGCCGTTCGATTCTGACGGCGGCCTGCGTCGCGCGCGGGCCGCATTGTTACGTCATCGAAACACCAATTGGCGCGGGCATGCAAGCTTATCTTGATTGATCGATCAATCAAGTTTCGCTATTCCGGTTCCACAAACTGCGGGATTGCGACATGCCACGGATCGGAATGGAGCCGGTGCGCCGCAAGGCGTTGATCGCCGCCGCGATCGATACGATCCACGACCGCGGCATGGGTCAGGTCACGATGACCGAGATTGCGCGTCGTGCCGGGGTTTCCGCGGCTCTCGCGCATCATTACTTCGGCGGCAAGGACCAGCTGCTGCTGGCGACGATGCGGCACCTCCTGACCGAGCTTGGCGAGGAGATTCAGGCGCGGCTCTCGGAGGCGCGCACACCCGAGGAGCGTGTCTCCGCCGTGATCGGCGGCAATTTCTCCGCCTGCCAGTTCCGCCCCGCCGTCATCTCCGCCTGGCTCGCCTTCTATGTTCAGGCGCAGACCGATCCGGAAGCGCGACGGCTGCTCCGCATCTATATCCGCCGGCTCGAAAGCAACCTCCTGCATGCGTTGCGCGAGCTGACGACGCGCGAGCGCGCGGCGGAGATCGCCGAGACCGCGGCAGCGCTCATCGACGGCCTTTGGATCCGCCGCTCGCTCGCCGAGGTGGAGCCCGATCCGGAGGGCGCAATCGCTCTCGTCGAGCGCGCCGTCCACACGGCGCTTCGGTGCAGAGATGCTTGAGGCCGACTACGTCATCGTCGGCGCCGGTTCCGCCGGCTGCGCGCTCGCCTACCGGCTGTCGGAGGACGGCCGCAACAGCGTGCTTGTGCTTGAATATGGCGGCAGCGATGTCGGACCGCTGATTCAGATGCCGGCCGCCTTCTCCATCCCGATGAGTCTCGCCGTCTACGACTGGGGCTACCGCACCGAGCCGGAACCGCATCTCGGCGGCCGGCGGCTCGCCACCCCGCGCGGCAAGGTCATCGGCGGCTCCTCGTCGATCAACGGAATGGTGTTCGTCCGCGGCCACGCGCGCGACTTCGACCGGTGGGAGGAAGCCGGGGCAAACGGCTGGGCGTTCAAGGACGTGCTGCCCTATTTCAAGCGGCTGGAGACGGCGCATGGCGGCGAGGAGGGCTGGCGCGGCGCCGAAGGTCCGCTCCACGTGACCCGCGGCTCGATGGCGAACCCCCTTTACCGCGCCTTCACCCAGGCGGGCGTGGAGGCCGGCTATGCGGCGGCGGAGGATTACAACGGCTCGAAGCAGGAAGGCTTCGGCCCGATGGAGATGACCGTCTGGGGCGGCCGCCGCTGGTCGGCCGCGAACGCCTATCTGCGGCCGGCGTTGAAGCGGCCCAATGTCACGCTGCGGACGGGCGTCCACGCCGAGCGCATCCTCTTCGACGGCCGCCAGGCGATCGGCGTCGAGATCCGCAAATGGGGGCGCCTCGAGAGGATCCGCGCGCTGAAGGAGGTGATCGTCGCCGCCTCGGCGATCAACTCGCCGAAACTCCTGATGCTTTCCGGCGTCGGCCCCGCCCAGGAGCTGCGCGACCATGGCATCGATGTGGTGGCGAACCGCCCGGGCGTCGGAGCCAACCTGCAGGACCATCTGGAGGTCTATGTGCAGCAGGCCTGCACGCACCCGATCACGCTGAACGCCCATCTCGGGCTGCTGGCGCGCGCCCGGATCGGCGTCGAATGGCTCGCCTTCCGCAGCGGTCTCGGCGCCACCAACCACTTCGAGGCCTGCGCCTTCATCCGTTCACGAGCCGGCATCGACTATCCCGACCTGCAGCTGCATTTCCTGCCCGCGGCGGTGCGCTATGACGGCCGCGCGGCGGCGACCGCGCACGGCTTCCAGGTGCATATCGGCCCGATGCGCTCCCCCTCGCGCGGGCGGGTGCGGCTCAAGTCGAAGGACCCGCGCGCCGCGCCCTCCATCCGCTTCAACTATATGAGCGCGGAGGAGGACTGGCAGGACTTCCGCAAAGCGATTCGTCTGACGCGCGAGATTTTTGCGCAGCCGTCGTTCGCCGGCTATCGCGGCAAGGAGATAGCGCCAGGCGAGGACGCGCAGTCCGACGAGACCCTCGACGATTTCGTGCGTGACAATGTGGAGAGCGCCTATCATCCTTGCGGAACATGCCGCATGGGCGCGCCGGACGACGTGAACGCCGTTGTCGACGTCGAATGCCGGGTGATCGGCACGCACGGCCTGCGCGTCGTCGATTCGTCGATCTTTCCGGAGATCACCAACGGCAATCTGAATGCCCCCTCGATCATGGTCGGCGAGAAGGCGGCCGATCACATTCTCGGCCGCGCCCCGCTGCCGGCCTCCAACCTGCAGCCCTGGATGCACCCGGACTGGCGAACCGCGCAGCGGTAGGAAATACTGGAAATTCCAACGGGCGCACGACAAACGGGAGTTCCAATGGCAGAGAAGGTAGCCGTCGTTACCGCCGGCGGCAGCGGCATGGGCGCAGCGGCAGCACGACGGCTCGCGCGCGACGGCTTCCGCATGGCGATCCTCTCCTCGTCCGGCAAGGGCGAGGCGCTCGCGACCGAGCTCGGCGGCGTCGGCGTAACCGGCTCAAATCAGTCGCCCGACGACCTCAAACGGCTGGTGGACCAGACGCTCGAAGCCTGGGGGCGCATCGACGTGCTGGTCAACAGCGCCGGCCACGGTCCGCGCGCGCCCCTGCTCGATATCGCCGATGAGGACTGGCATCGGGGCATGGAGGTCTACTTCCTGAACGTTGTCCGCCCGACGCGACTTGTCACGCCGGTCATGCAGAAGCAGCGCTCCGGCTCGATCATCAACATCTCGACTTTTGCCGTCTTCGAACCCGATCCCGCCTTTCCGACCTCCAGCGTGTTCCGGGCCGGCCTCGCCGCCTTCACCAAGCTGTTCGCCGACCGATATGCCGCCGACAACATCCGCATGAACAATTTGCTGCCGGGCTTCATCGACAGCCTGCCGGAAAAGGAGGAGTTCCGCGCCCGCATTCCCATGGGACGCTACGGCCGCACCGAAGAGATCGCCGAAACGATTGCGTTCCTCGCGTCCGACGGCGCCGGCTACATCACCGGACAGAACATCCGCGTGGACGGCGGTATCACCCGATCGATCTGAGGGTCGGCCAACCCGCAGCGCTGGATGCCGCTAGCCAACGGCGCATTGGGGAAGCCGGCGCCCGCCTCCTTCGCGCCTTTGGGCCGCGCGCGACTTCCGGTATGGTCCGGCCCCAAACGATCCCAGAGACACGCTCGATGACGCCACGCGCGCCGCGCCCCTTTCGCCTCTACCTGATCAAGCCGTCGCACTATGACGACGACGGCTATG
>DASWJZ010000153.1:0-5567 GCA_036396875.1 Propylenella sp. | reverse complement strand
CTGCACCTGCATGCCATCAAGGCGGCCCTGGAGGATCGGCTGCGCCGCGAGGGGCGGCTCGCTCTGGCGGAAGCCTGCTTCCGTTTCGTCCCCGTCCGGGCCGAACTCGACCTGCTCGGCTGGGACGAGGAGGACATCTTCGCCCATTCCTGAGCCTGATCACGGCCGCCGCGGGCTTGCGGACGCCCGCAAATCACCACACTCTGCCGCCTAAGCCTTTGCGCGATGACGGATTTGGACATGGCCCTTTCCGCCTCCTGGCAGGATACCGGCCCGGCCGCGGCTGGCCGCGGCGAATTCGCGTCGCGGCGGCGTGCCTTCCAGGCGGCGCGGCGTCACAGCCGCCTTGTCCGGTTTCTAAGGATTTTCCTGCCCGTTTCGGGACTTGTCGCCGTCGTCGCCTTCGTGGCGGCTACCCATTTCGCGCTGCCCGGCGACATCGACCTGTCAGCCGCCCGCCTGAGCGTCACCAGGAATGCCATCATCATGGACAGCCCGCATCTGACCGGGTTCGACGGCGACCGCCGGGAGTATTCCGTTGCAGCCGACCGTGCGATTCAGTCGCTCGCGCGGCCGGACCAGGTGCGGCTCGAGGCAATCGAGGCGACGGTCACCGCCGCCGGCCGCGGCGTCTCGAGGATCGCCGCCGAGGCCGGCGACTATGACCATGGCAAGAAGACCCTCCGCCTGGAGGGGGTCATCGCGATCGATTCGGCCGAGGGGTACGCGCTGCGCATGACCGGCGCGGAGATCGACTTCGAGGCGGGCACGCTCGCTTCGCCGAACCCCGTGACGGTGACCTACGAGAACAGCACGGTCAGCGGCGACCGCATGTCGGTGACCGACGGCGGCGACCGCCTCGTCTTCGAGGGCGGCGTCCGCACGGTTCTGATGCCGCCGAAGCGCGGGGCGGAAGGCCCGGCGGGGGAATAGGCAGGCGATGCGCGTGCTCATCCTGGCGACGACGGCGCTTGCCCTTGCCCTGTTCGGCCGGGCGCCCGCCGCGGCGCAGGATTTTGGCGCCGCCTTCTCCGGTTTCGACACCGGCTCCGACGATCCGATCCAGATCGAGGCGGACCGGCTCGAAGTGCACGACCCCGAGAAACTGGCCGTCTACAGCGGCAATGTCCGCGTGCGGCAGGGGCAGACGGTGCTCGAAGCGCCCGAGCTTCGGGTTTTCTACGCGGGCGAGGCCGAACCGGGCGGCGTGCCGGGGTCGCAGGTCTCTCGCATCGAAGCCGGACCGGGCGTGACGGTGCGGTCCGGCGATCAGACGGCGACCGGAAACACCGCCGTCCTCGACATGGGCCGCGACCTCATCACCATGAGCGGCAACGTCGTGCTGACGCAGGGCAGCAACATCGTGCGCGGCGACCGGCTGGTCGTCGATCTCGCCACCAAAGAGGGTCGCGTCGAGGGCGGGCGCGTCCAGACGCTTATCGCTCCGTCCGGCGGCGCACCGGCGGGCGCACCCTGATGTGCGACCGGCTGTGGGGCGCCTTCCGTTGAACAGGCACAATCCGGTCGTCCGTCACTCCTGGCCGCTGGCGGAGCTTGGCCGCCGCATCAAATGGGCGGCGCGGGGAGGGGCGAGAGAGCGGGACAAGGCGCCCCGTGCGGCGGCCGCCGCCGAGGCCCATCGGGCCAGCGAACGCGGCTGGCTGGTCGCAAGGGGCCTGCGGCGCGCCTTCAAGGGCCGCACGGTGGTGGAGGACGTCTCCGTTGCCCTCCGCCGCGGCGAGGCCGTCGGGCTTCTCGGGCCGAACGGCGCCGGCAAGACGACCGTCTTCTACATGATCACCGGCCTCATCCGCCCCGACGGCGGCAGGATCGAGATCGACGGATACGACGTGACGCATCTGCCGATGTACCAGCGGGCGCGGCTGGGGGTGGGCTACCTTCCGCAGGAGGCGTCGATCTTCCGCGGACTGTCGGTCGAGGACAACATCCGGGCCGTACTCGAGATCGTCGAGCCGGACCGCGCGCTGAGGCAGGATGACCTCGACGCGCTGCTCGAGGAATTTCACATCGGCCACCTGCGGAAGGCGCCGGCAATCTCGCTCTCCGGCGGCGAGCGGCGCCGGTGCGAGATCGCCCGGGCGCTCGCGAGCCGGCCGGCCTACATGCTGCTCGACGAGCCTTTCGCGGGGATTGACCCGATCGCCGTGGGTGACATTCAGGGCCTTGTGCGCCACCTGACGCGCCGCGGCATCGGCGTCCTCATCACCGATCACAATGTGCGCGAGACGCTGGGGCTCATCGACCGCGCCTACATCCTCCACGACGGCCGGGTGCTGACCGAAGGCCGTCCGCAGGAAATCGTCGCCGATCCGGACGTCCGGCGTGTCTATCTGGGCGAACGGTTCAGGCTTTGATTCCAACGCGGAGGCGGCTAAGTTGCACTGCAATATAGCCGGCGCGTGAGACGGAGCAGGGAAGGCTCCCGGCCGCCGGTTCGGGGCGCGCGCGTCAATGGCACTAACGGCCAGGCTTCAGGTCAGGCAGACCCAGTCGCTGATCATTACGCCGCAGCTCATGCAGGCGATCAGGCTGCTGCAGATGTCGAGCTTGGAACTCGAGCATTTCGTAGCGACCGAGCTGGAGCAGAACCCGCTCCTTGAGGAGGACAGTTCCGCAGACGCCGACCGCGCCCTTGGCGGCGACTCCGCCGACTCCGGGGCGTCCGAAGCGGCAGGCGCGTCCGATCCGTCCGAAGAAATCGATGCCGAGCCTGCCGGCCTCAATCGCGGTCCGGTCGGGCCTGCTTCTGGGCCGGGCGGCGCCCCCTCCGGTCGGGCGGGCGGAAGCGCCGACTGGGATGAACTCGGCCTCGACCGGAACCCCGCCGCGCCCGACAGCCTCGAGGTCGAGCTTGAGCGGCGGATCGAAGCCGCCTTCCAGAACGCTCCCGCCGACCGCGCCATCGCTCTTGTCTTCCTTGCTCGCCTGGATGACGCAGGCTACCTGACCGACACGGTGGAATCCGTCGCCGGGCAGCTCGGTGCGGACGTGGCGGCGGCTGCTGCCGTACTCGCGCGCTGTCAGGCTCTGGCGCCCACCGGCATTTTCGCGCGTTCGCTGTCGGAGTGCCTGGCGCTTCAGCTTGCGGAGCAAAACCGGCTCGACCCGGCGATGCAGGTTCTGCTCGACAATCTCGACCGCCTCGCAGCCGGCGACCGCGCCGGCCTTTGCCTTCTCTGCGGCGTCGACCGCGACGATCTCGACGATATGATCGCGGAGATCCGCGCGCTCGATCCGAAGCCCGGGCTCGCTTTCGATCGCCAGCCCGTCCGCGCCCTCGTGCCGGATGTCTTTGTGCGCCCGGCTTCGGATGGCGGCTGGACGGTGGAGCTGAACGATGCGTTGCTGCCGCGGATTCTGATAAACCGCAGCTACTTCGCCAAGGTCTCGCGCCGCTGCGCCGGCGAGGCGGAAAAGAGATACCTGGCCGACTGCCTGCAAAAGGCGAACTGGCTGGAGAAGAGCCTCGACCAGCGGGCCCGCACCGTACTGAGGGTCGCCTCGGAGATCGTGCGCCGGCAGGAGGGGTTCCTCGCCGACGGGGCCGCCTTCCTGAAGCCCCTCAATCTGCGCATGGTGGCGGACGCACTCGGCATCCACGAATCGACCGTGAGCCGCGCGGCCGCCAACAAGACGATTGCCACGCCGCGCGGCATATTCGAGTTTCGTTACTTCTTTACCGGCTCAATTCCTGCGACCTCCGGGGGCGAAGCCCATTCGGCCGAGGCCGTGAAACACCGCATCCGCAAGATGATTCTGGAGGAGTCCCCCGGCGCGGTGCTCTCCGACGACACCATCGTGGCGATCCTCGCGCGCGACGGCATCGACATCGCCCGCCGCACGGTCGCGAAATATCGCGAGCTGATGCATATCGGCTCGTCGGTCGAGCGCCGCCGCCTGAGGCGGCTTAAGGCCGTGTCCTGAACTGCTTCGCCGTCTCGCTTCAGCCCTCCCATTCTGATTTGACTTGCAGGGACCGCACGCGTACACGTCCGCCCCGCAACAACGGTCCGGCCACTTGACGCATCTGCCATGGGACTGAGGATTTCCGGCAAGAACGTCGACATTGGCCAGGCCCTCCGCACCCGTATCGACGAGACCGTAACCGGATCGGTGCGCAAATATTTCGATGGCGGCTACTCGGGACACGTAACGGTTACAAAGAGCGGAATCCAATTCGAGACCGAGATGGCATTGCATCTGGACACGGGGGTGGTGCTCGAGGTCCGCGGGCTTGACGCCGACGCTCACCTGAGCGTCGATCAGGCGGCGGAGCGCCTCGACAAGAGGTTGAGGCGCTACAAGCGGCGTCTCAAGGACCACTGACGCGGGGCCGATCCTCCGCGTCCGTTTCAAGGTAATAGCATGGATCTCAGCGATCTACTCAGACCGGAAGCCGTGCTGCCGTCGCTGCATGCCCAGTCGAAAAAGCAGGTCCTGCAGGAAGTATGCGCCGCCGCCGCCCGTCTCGCCGGGCTTTCCGAACGCGAGATTTTCGACACCATCCTGCAGCGGGAGCGCCTCGGTTCGACCGGGGTTGGGCATGGCGTGGCGATCCCGCATGGCAAGCTTCGCGCGCTGGATGGGCTGCTCGGCGTCTTCGCGCGGCTCACGCGCCCGATCGAGTTCGAGAGTCTTGACGAGCAGCCGGTCGATCTCGTTTTCCTGCTGCTCGCACCGGAGGGCGCCGGCGCCGATCATCTGAAGGCGCTGGCGCGCATCGCAAGGGTGCTGCGCGATCCTGCCGTCGCTCAGCGCCTGCGGTCAGCCGAAAGCGCCGCGGAGCTGCACGCCATCCTTGTGAGCCCGACGGAAGCCTCGCACGCCGCCTGATCGCGCGAATGAAAACGGGGCCGCGCGGCCCCGTCCTCGAACTGCGGGCGAGCCTCCCTTCAGTGGACGCTCACCGTCTCGAGGTCATTCTCGTGCGCGCCGGCGATCGCCGCCGCCTTTGAATCGGTCAGCATGATCGGCCGGCCGGCCGCGGAGAGAAGCGCCCACAGTTCGAGTCCCGGCGCCAGGTCCGGCACCTGCGGAAACAGGGCGCGCACGTCTTCCGAGCGCAGCGACCTCAGATAGGCGATCTGGCCGCCGCCCAGCGCGGCAAACGCGTCCTCCGGCATCGTCTTGACGGTCGCGTCGGTGGTCATGCTCCAACTCCACTTCGTTCAATCGCGCGGCGTGATCGGAATCGTCCGGACCCGGCGCTCGGGCTCCGGCCGCCGGAGGTCGATCGACAAGAGACCGTCCTTCAGCTCCGCGCCGGTGACCTCCATACCGTCCGCCAGCACGAAAGTCCGCTGGAACTGCCGCGCCGCGATCCCGCAGTGAAGGTAGTCGCGGCTCGGCGCGTCCGTCCGGCTGCCACGGACGGTCAGCTCATTCTCCTCGACCGTCACCTCGATGTCGTCGCGGCCGAAGCCGGCGACGGCGAGCGCGATCCTGATCCGCGCCGGCTCCGTCCCGTCCGCCGCGATCCGCTCGATATTGTAGGGCGGGTAGCCGTCCGTGTTCTTGGAGACACGATCGAGCAGCCGCTCGATGTC
>DASWJZ010000152.1:0-33104 GCA_036396875.1 Propylenella sp. | reverse complement strand
TTCGCGCCTTTGGGCCGCGCGCGACTTCCGGTATGGTCCGGCCCCAAACGATCCCAGAGACACGCTCGATGACGCCACGCGCGCCGCGCCCCTTTCGCCTCTACCTGATCAAGCCGTCGCACTATGACGACGACGGCTATGTCATCCAGTGGCTGCGCTCGCCGATTCCCGCGAATTCGCTCGCCTGCCTCTACGGCCTGGCATTGGACTGCGCCGAGCGGCGTGCGCTCGGACAGGAAATCGCGCTCGAAGTTATCGCGATCGACGAGACGAACCGCCGCGTCCGCCCCGACACGATCGCAAAGTCCATCCGGGGGGCCGGCGCCGGCATGGTGATGCTGGTCGGCGTGCAGTCGAACCAGTTCCCGCGCACGCTCGACCTGACCGCGGCTTTCCGCCGCGCGGGCGTGACCGTCGGCATCGGCGGCTTCCATGTCTCCGGCACGCTGGCGATGCTGCCGCAGATCGAGTCCAACGTGCAGAGGGCGCTCGACCTCGGCGCCTTCGTCTTCGCCGGCGAGGCGGAAGAGGGCCGACTCGACGAGGTGCTGCGCGACGCGGTCGCGGGCAGTCTGAAGCCGATCTACGATTTCATGGCCGACCTGCCGGGGATTGAGCATGTGCCGATCCCGCATCTGCCGGCCGACGTGGTGAAGCGCACCTACGGCGCCAATACCAGCTTCGACGCGGGCCGCGGCTGCCCCTTCCAGTGCTCCTTCTGCACCATCATCAACGTGCAGGGCCGTAAATCGCGCCGCCGCTCCGCCGACGACGTGGAGCGCATCGTGCGGGCGAACGCCAAGCACGGGCTCCGCCGCTTCTTCATCACCGACGATAATTTCGCCCGCAACAGGGACTGGGAGAAGATTTTTGATCGACTGATCGAGATACGCGAGCGCGACGACATCGACCTTTCGCTCATCATCCAGGTCGACACGCTCTGCCACCGACTGCCGAATTTCATCGAGAAGGCGGCGCGGGCCGGCGTCCGGCGCGTCTTCATCGGGCTCGAAAACATCAGCCCCGACAACCTCGCCGCCGCCAAGAAGCGGCAGAACAAGATCACCGAGTACCGCAGGATGCTGCTCGCCTGGAAGCAGGCGAAGATCATCACCTATTGCGGCTATATCCTCGGCTTCCCGAACGACACGCCGGAGCGGATCGAGCGCGACATCAAGGTGGCGCAGCGGGAGCTTCCGATCGATCTTCTGGAATTCTTCTTCCTGACCCCCCTCCCCGGCTCGGAGGACCACAAGAAATTGTGGGAGAAGGGCGTCTGGATGGATCCCGACCTCAACAAATACGATCTGAACCACGCCGTGGCCGAGCATCCGGCGATGTCGAAGGCGGAGTGGCAGGCCGCCTATTGGCGGGCGTGGGAGCTCTATTACTCCGACGAACATGTGGAGCGCGTAATGCGCCGGGCCGCGGCGACCGGCAACAGCGTCGGCAAAGTGCTCTTCGTGCTCAACTGGTTTATCGGGTCGATCCGCATCGAGCGCATCCACCCGCTGGAATGCGGCTTCGTCCGGCTGAAGTACCGTCGCGACCGCCGGAGCGGCATGCCGGTGGAGCCGATGCTCGCCTTCTATCCGCGCCTTCTTGCGGAAACGCTGGCGAAGCAGGTCCGCTGGCTCTGGCTCTGGGGGCGCATGTACCGCCGCTACAAGGCGATCAAGCGCGACCCCGCCAGCCGCCTCTACATGGACGCGGCGTTGACGCCGGTCGCCGACGACGAAGACGAGCGGCTCGATCTCTTCCAGACCGGCGAGGCGAAAGCCTATGTCGCCCAGGAGCGACGCCTCGCGAAAGCGCGCGCCGGAGCGCTTTGACGCACGCCCTTCCACGACCGATCAGTTTACATCGGCCAAATTCAGCCGCATTGCGGAAGTCTGTGGTCGGCCCGGCCACGACATGGCCCCGCTACTATTTCTGTCGGGAGAGTTTGCGGAATGAGCGACACTGCGACGGACCATCTGGAGCGGCCGGGGCCCGGGCTGGGAACCGTGCAGCGCCGCCGTCGGCTTCGCTTCACCCTGGCCGGCGCGTCGCTGCTTCTCGCCCTGCCCTTCGTTCATTCGATCGGCCCGGGCGAAGGTCCGCTGCACGAGGGCCTTGAGGTCCTCGGCATGGGTCTGATCGCCGCGGCGATTCTCGGCCGATCCTGGTGTGCCCTCTATATCGGGGGGCGAAAATCCCATGAGGTCGTCGCCACCGGCCCCTATTCGATCAGTCGCAACCCACTCTACTTCTTCTCGCTGATCGCCGTCTTCGGCATCGGCCTGCAGACCGGCAGCATCGTCATGGGCTTGCTGGCGTTCGGACTCGGTCTTGCGATCTTTTATCCGGTCATCCTGAGCGAGGAGAAGGCGCTCGCCAGGCTGTTTGGGGCGGAGTACCAAGCATACCTCAAGCGGGTGCCGCGATTCGGACCGGACTTCGCCCTCTGGCGCGACATGGAGTCGATCGTCGTCCACCCGCGCCGGCTGCGGCGAACTTTCCTGGAGGCGCTGCCCTTCCTCCTGGCCATCCCGATCTGCGAGGCGATCGAGAAGTTGCAGGATGCCGGCCATCTCGTCCCCTTCATTCACCTCCCCTGATCCGATCCGTCCGCTTTCCCGCGACGAGCTGCCGCTCGACACGGTCGAGCTCGCGCGCTTCCTGCTCGGCAAGACGCTGATCCACGCGACCGGCGAGGGGCTCCTGTCCGGGCGCATCGTCGAGACGGAGGGCTACGTCGTCGGCGATTCGGCCAATCACGCCTTCCGCGGCGAGACGAAGCGCAACCGATCGATGTTTCTCCGGCGCGGCCATGCCTACGTCTACATCGCCTATGGCTGCTGGCCGGTCCTCAATGTGACGAGCGAGGAGTCTGGCGTCGGCACGGCGGTGCTGCTCCGGGCGCTCGAGCCGCTGGAAGGGGTTGATGCCATGCGCCGCCACCGCGCGACCGAGCGGCTCCACGATGTCGCTCGCGGGCCCGGCCGGCTTGCCGCCGCGATGCGCGTGACGCTCGCCCATGACGGCCTCGACCTCTGCGGCGACGGTGCGTTGTGGCTGGGCGCGGCGGTCCGGCCGCCGAAAGAGGTCGTCAGCGCCCCGCGGATCGGCATCACCAGGGACGCCGAACGGCCGCTCCGCTTCTTCGAGCGCGGCAATTCTTTTGTCAGCGGACCACGCCGCCTCCTCGGCGGTTGACGGACCCGTCGCCGCCCGCGCGGTTCACCCCCGCGAGGAAGGCGAGCCCCGTCCGCAATCCATGCGGGCCATCTGGAATGCTCGGCTGGAAAGACCTATAAACAAATGCGAATCCGCCAGTTTGCGACAGATTTGTGACATCTGCCGTGGGGCCTTCACGCGGCCGGACGCCGCCTGCAACAACAAATGAGACGGCCAGCCGATGTCCGCGACGCATCTCATCATCAACATCATCGGCGAGATCGCCCTGCTCCTTTGGGGCATCCACATGGTGCAGAGCGGCGTCGTCCGCGTCTTTGGAAGCGACCTTCGGCGTCTGCTCGGTCGCGGGCTGAAGACGCGATTCCACGCCTTTCTCGCCGGCCTCGGCGTGACCGCCGCGTTGCAGTCATCGACGGCGACAGCGCTGATGGCCGTTTCCTTCACCGGCGCCGGCGCTGTCGATCTCGTCCCCGCTTTGGCGGTGATGCTCGGCGCCAATGTCGGCACGACGCTGATCGTGCAACTGCTGTCCTTCGATATCGCGCTCGTATTCCCGGTCCTCATTGCGGCCGGCGTCTTCATGTTCGGGCGCGGCCGGGGCACGCGCTTCCAGGATATCGGCCGCGTCGCCATCGGGCTCGGGCTGATGCTCCTGTCGCTCCATCTCCTGAGCGGGTCGATCGCCCCCGGCGAACATTCCACTCCAGTCAGAAACCTGCTCACGTCGCTGACGCAGGAGCCGCTTCTGAACATCGCGATCGCCGCCGGCTTGACCTGGGCCGCGCATTCGAGCGTCGTCGTCGTGCTCGCAGTTATTTCGCTGGCCAGCTCGGGCCTGTTGTCGCCGGAAGCCACGCTCGCCATGGTGCTCGGCGCCAATATCGGGAGCGCGATCAACCCGGTGCTGGAGGGGCCCGGCGGAGATCCGGTCAAGCTGCGGCTGCCGCTCGGCAATCTGGCGACCCGCCTGATCGGCACGGCGATCGTGCTGCCGTTTCTCGGTCCGATCGCCGCCTGGCTGTCGATGCTCGGCGCGGGCGACGGCCGGCTGGCGGCCAATTTCCACACCGGCTTCAACCTCGCCGTGGCGGCGCTCTTCATCGGGCTCCTCCCTCTGATGGCGAAGCTGCTCGTGAGGCTGTTGCCGGCGGGACCGGTGCCGGACGATCCCGCCAAGCCTCTCTATCTCGATCAGGCGGCGTTGCAAACGCCGGCCGTCGCGCTCGCCAATGCGGCGCGCGAGGCGCTTCGCATCGCCGACGTTGTGGAAAAGATGCTGACCGGCACCCGCGCGACCTTTCACGGCGATGACCGCCACGTTCTGGCGGAGACCAGCAGTATGGACGACATCATCGACCGCCTGCACGAAGCGCTGCAGCGCTACATCGCCGCGATCGCCCGCCAGGGACTAAGCGACGAGGACGCGCGCCGCCTGTCGGAGCTGCAGTCCTTCGCCATCAACCTTGAGCATATCGGCGACATCATCGACAAGAACATCACCGAGCTCGCTGCGAAGCGCCTGCGGCTGAAGCTCAGCCTCTCGCCCGAGGGTCTTGCCGAGATCGACACCATGTACGCGCAGCTTCTCGAGCATCTGCGGCTGGCGGTTGCCGTCTTTATGTCGAAGGACGTGGATGCGGCGCGCCGGCTCGTCGCCGAGAAGGAGCAGTTCCGCGAGATGGAGCGAACCTCGACGGAGAAACATTTCGCCCGCGTCCGCGACGGCCGCCGGTCGTCGATCGAGACGAGCGGCCTGCATCTCGACCTCGTGCGCGACCTGAAGCGGATCGACGCGCATCTGGCGTCGACCGCCTATCCGCTGCTCGAGCGGGCTGGCGCTCTGAAGCCTTCGCGGCTCGCTTCGTGACCGGCAGGCCGAACCGGTCGCCCGCTTGAGCCGCTCTGGAGTCCCGCCCGCCCGCATCGCTCCCGGCGTATGACCGCAGCCGTCACTTTCGCCGTCCTCGTCGCCGCGTTCTGCCACGCGTCGTGGAACGCCATGATCCGCATGCGCGGCGACAAGCTCGTCACGATCACGCTGCTGGTGGCCGCGGCGGGCCTGATGGCGCTTCCTGGGCTGTTGGTGGTTCCGGTGCTGCCGGCGGCCGCCTGGCCCTACCTGATCGCGTCGGCAATCATCCACGTCGGCTACAACACGTTTTTGGCGCTCTCTTATCATCACGGCGAGCTGACCAAGGTCTATCCGCTCGTCCGCGGCTCCGCGCCGCTGACGACGCTTGTCGTCTCGCTTCTTTTTCTTGATGAAGCGGTGAACGGCAGCGAGATCGCCGGCATCGTCGTGCTCGCCACCGGGATCATGGCCCTGACGCTTGACCGGGGCTGGCGGGCGCTCATCTCGTCGCCGCAGATCCTGGTCTATGCGGGCGCGACCTCGCTCTGCATCACCGCCTATACGGTGAGCGACGGTCTCGGCGCGCGCGCGGCCGGCAACGCCCATCACTACGTCATCTGGCTGTTTGTCGTCGATGCCGTGCCGATGGTGCTGGCCGCGCTCCTCATCCGGCGGCAGGCCTTCATTGCGGCTGTCGGAGCGAACTGGATACCGGGCCTGCTCGGCGGCGCACTCTCGCTTGCCGCCTACTGGATCGTGATCTGGGCCTTCACCGTCGCCCCCATTCCGATCGTCGCGGCGCTCCGCGAGACCAGTATCCTCTTCGCGCTGCTGATCGGGATGATATGGCTCGGCGAGAAGGTGACTTCGGTGCGCGCAGCCTCCATCGTCACGGTGCTCTGCGGGTTGGCGCTCATGCAGATTTGACCCGCTCTCAGCCTGCAAAGCTGCGGCGGAATTCGCGCGGCGTCATTCCTTTCAAGGCCCGGAACCGTCGATTGAAATTGGCGAGGTTCTCGTAGCCGACCTCATCGGCGATATGCGCGATCGGCCGCCGCGTGTTTACGAGCAGGGCGCAGGCCTGCCCGACGCGCAGCTGCGCGATGTAGTCGGTGACGGTCAGCCGCGTATGCCGCCGGAACAGGCGGTGGAAGCCCGACGGGCTGAGCGCGGCCACGTCCGACAGCGTGCCGACGGAAATCGCCTCGCGGTAGCGCTCGTGCAGGAAGTCGAGGACGCGTTCGATGCGGTCGCGGTCCGGCGTCGCGAAAGTACGGCGGACCGCGCCCGGGCCGGCGATCGGTTCGGCGCCCCTGTCGGTCGCCAAGAGCGCCAGCACCTGCATCAACCGGAACAGCCGCTCGGCCGGAGCGCGCCCCGGAATCGATGCGATGATCGGCCGCGCCGCCTCCGCCATGGCGCGCGAGAAGGCGATCCCCCGCCCGGCGCGCGCTAGCATTGGCGCCACGCCGCGCATCTCCGCGAGCTTCGAGGTGACGCTCTCCCCCCACCCCTCGGTGAACCACATCACCAGCGCGATATGCGGCCGCCCGGGGTCGAGCCGCTCCGTCGAGCACCACGTGTGCGGCAGATTGGGGCCGATCAGAACAAGGTCGCCGTCGTCGTAAGCGGCAATGCTGTCGCCGATATAACGCTGGCCGCGGCTGTTCAGGGTCAGCGTCAGCTCAAACTCGGGATGGTAGTGCCACTGGAACGGGATGCCGTCTTCAAGCCGCCGGTCGAGCAGGGTCCAGGAGGCGCCCGGCGGCACCGTTACTTTCTCGAATTGAGGACGCATGTCCAAAATCCCGGCAGTAATGACGCTCAACCATCCCCTGAGAAGGCGCCTGACGCCATTCCAGTATCATTTTTAGCCCGACCCGGCCAACTCCGCCGCACCTCAAAGGTCTAGGAGACGACCACGCCGACGAGAGATCGAGGGAGGAGTTCCGATGGTCGCAAATGAGATCGCGGGTCGCCCGCATGCCGAGCAGTCGCCTTGCCCCGGCGCGGTCGTCTCGTCCCCCGACCACGCCGAGCGCTGCCGCGCCTGCGGCAAGTGCAAGATCCTGATCCTCGCTTTTGAGACCAGCGGATCGACCGAAGCCCGGGCCGATCGGAGCGAACTCCGCCACGCCGTCAACTGACGGGATCGGCTAGGATCGGGGAGAGAGCGACCGGCCGTTCCGGTCGGCAAGGAGAAAGCGCCAATGATGCACGCAGAGACGGATGAGAAGTTCGACGTCACCGAGAAGATCGTCGCCTTCAAGCGCAAGATGGCCCCCCGCGCCGATGCGCTGAAGCGCGCCTTCGGCGAGGTCAAGGATCATATCGGCCGCGCGGTCGATTCGATCCGCAAGGATGCCGCCGCCGGACGGCAGGTCGTACCCGAGATCGACTACCGCGACATCCGCGACGGCAGGGTGCCGGAGGCGTCCCGCGAAGCGATCCGCCGCACCGGCTGCGCCGTCGTGCGCGGCGTCTTTCCGGCCTCGGTCGCGAGCGGCTGGTTTGCCGAGCTCGGCGAATACCTTGAGACGAACGACTACGAGCGGCGCGAGGTGGAGAAGCGCAGCCTCGACAAGTATTTTTCGCAGCTGAAGGCCGGCAAGCCGCAGATCTTCAACGTCTATTGGTCGAAGCCGCAGGTGAATGCGCGGCAGGACCCGAAGCTCGCCGAGACGCGCGGTTTCCTCGACCGGCTCTGGAAGTTCGAGGGCGCCTTCAATCCCGACCGGCAGTGCGCCTATGCCGACCGGGCGCGGCGGCGGCAGCCCGGCGACAAGACGCTCGGTCTTTCGCCGCACATGGACGCCGGCACGGTCGAGCGCTGGATCGACCCCGGCTATCAGCGCGTCTATGCGCCGATTTTCGCGGGGAACTGGCGCGGCTACGATCCGTTCGACGCCGCGCACCGGCTGGAGACGGAAGAAATCCCCTCGCCGGCCGTATGCTCGATGTTCCGCACCTATCAGGGCTGGACGGCGCTGACCCGGCAGGGGCCGCGCGACGGGACGCTGCAGCTCATCCCGATCGCGGAGGGCATCTCCTACGTGCTTCTGCGCGCCCTGCAGGACGACGTCGCCGAGGACGACCTCTGCGGCGCCGCGCCCGGCCGCGCCCTCGGCGTCAGCAAGGAATGGCACGCCGACCTGATGGCGGGCCTCGTCTCAATCCCCGAGGTGCAGCCGGGCGACACCGTCTGGTGGCACACCGACATCTGCCACGCGGTCGGCGACGAGCACGCCGGCAAGGAATATGCGAGCGTCATCTACATCGGTTCGGCGCCGGACTGCGCCAAGAACCGCGCCTACCTGCCGAAGCAGAAGGAGGCCTTCCTCGCCGGCCGCTCGGCGCCCGATTTCGCCGCCATGGATTTCGAGGTCGATTTCAAGGGCCGCGCCACCGAGAAGGACCTGACCGATCTCGGCCGCCAGCAGATGGGATTCTGAGCAAGCCGCCGCTCTCCCGGAGCGGCATGCGATTCTTTGAGCCGCGCGCCATATCCCCGCGCGCGGCTTGACCCCCCGCAACCTTCGCAAGAGGATCGTCGCCCCGATCGACCGGCGGCCAGCAGCGCGCGCCGGCTCGGAAAAAATGGAGGGGCGATCATGGACATGCGCGCATTGGGATTCGGCGCCTGCCTCGCTTTGGCCGCCTGCAGCCCTTGCCTGGCCGACGATCTTCTGCTGGTCGAGCGCTTTTTGAGGGGCGACCTCGCCTTCGACCTCAAGGGCCCCTACGCGAACGTGACGCTCACCGTGGCGGGGCCGGGCGATTTCTACGCCCGCGCCTTTGCGCGGCGCGGCGCCCCGTCGCTTCGCCTGCGCGATTTCGGCCCGGTCGATGACGGCCTCTACAGCTACGAGCTGACGGCAGCGAGCGATGCGTTTTTGAGAGCGAGGCGCGGGCCCGATGACGGCCGCGACCGCGATGCGCCGAGGCTGCGCCGGGGCATATCCGCGACGGGCAGCTTCCTCGTCGTTCGCGGCCAAATCGTCGCCAGCCGCCGCGCCTGGGAAGAATCGCGGCGCGTCGGCGGATCCGACCGCGACATGCCGAATTGAGCCGGGGGGTAAAGCCGATGAATAAATGCAGAGCGATCTGGACCCTGGCCGGCGCGGCCGCTCTTCTCGAAGCCTCGCAGCCCGCGGCAGAGGCCCAGCAGGTCTTCAATGCCGATGTCGTCGTGAAGGGCAGCCTGTGCGTCGGGTTCGACTGCCCCGACGGCCCGGCCTTCGGCTTCGACACCGAAATCCTGCGGGAGAACAATCTGCGCATCCTCTTCGACGACACGAGCGTCGCCGCAGGCTTTCCGCAGAACGACTGGCGCATCGTCCTGAACGATTCGGCGGCCGGCGGCGCGAGCTATTTCGCGGTCGAGGACGCCACCGCGCTGCGCCAGGTCTTCCGGGTGGACGCCGGCGCGCCTTCCAATGCGCTCTTCGTCGACAGCGGCGGCGACGTCGGGATCGGCACGTCGATACCCGTCCTCGACCTGCACGCCGTCGACGGCGACACGCCGGGGCTGCGGCTTGAGCAGAACGGCAGCGCCGGCTGGTCGCCGCAGACCTGGGACATCGGCGCCAACGAGGCGAACTTCTTCGTCCGCGACGTGACCAACGGCAGCCGGCTGCCGCTCCGCCTTCGCCCCGGCGCGCCGACCAGCAGCATCGACGTTTCGGCCGGCGGCGATATCGGGATCGGAACGCCCGCGCCCACCGCCCCGCTGCACATTCAACGCAGCGGCGGCACCGCCAGGATTCTCGTGGAAGAGAAGTCCACGACGCAGACGGCGCGGACGCTGCTGCAGCTGGTGAACAACGGCCGTCCGCAGATCGTGCTCGCCAACACCGGAAACGGAAACGAATGGGAGATCGGCGCCGGCGCGAGCCTGATCGTCGAATATCTCGGCACGCCCCTGACGGTGCTCCGTTTATCGAAAGATGGAGATCTTACGATCCCGGGAACGATCACCACCGGCGGCAGCTGCAGCGCCGGCTGCGACCGGGTCTTTTCGGACGGCCACGAGCGGCCGTCGATCGAAAGGCATGCCGAGCGGATGTGGGCGGCCGGCTATTTGCCGGCCGTCGGTCCGACGCCGGAGGGAGGGCCGATGAACCTCACCGACAAGCTCGCCGGAATTCTGAACGAGCTGGAGATGGCGCACGTTTACATCGCCGAGCTGAACGCGCGGGTGGCGAAGCTGGAGGAGGAGATGTCCCTCGCCCGGAAGTAGCGGCGAAGACTGGAGCCGCGGAACCTTATCGGCCGAACATCGCGCGAAAACCGTCGAGCGCCGTCCTCGCCCACTTCTCCCGGCTCGCATAATGCTTGACGCCGGCCCGTTCGAACTCCCGCTCGAAGGTCTGCGTGGCGTCTTCCAGCGTATTCGATTCCCGGATCGCCGGAAGCGTCCGCCGCTCAGACGTCTTCAGCTCATGGCAGAGGAAGCCGTAATTCGCTTCGTCCGCTTGCCAGTCCATGCCGTTTTCGCGGCACCATGCGAAAAAAGCTTCCCGCCGCGGGCCCGTCCACTGCACCCAGCCGTAGCCGCCCCTGCCTTCCGGCTGGCCGATCTCGTGCATGGTGCGGAATCCGGCGCATTCGTGGCCGATATTGCCCAGGATGCCGGCCGCCTGGATGTCGTTCAGCCCGAAATCGACCATGAGCCAGCCCATGATCCTCGGGGCCTTCTCCCTGAACAGAGCATCATCCGCCATGACGCGCTCCTCGTGGTTGCGCCGATCCGCGGCCGGATCCGTTGATCCGCCGCAACGGGCAACGATAGCATGGCTGTCCGCGTTGGTGACCGCGATGCGCGTTATCCTCGCTTTCCGGTAAAGGAAACGACGGGAAGCGAGGCGGGCGGGCGGAAAGGCGCGAACGTTTGTTCAGGGCAATTGCAGCGGCAGGCCTCGTGATCCTTGCGTGCCCGGTCGCGGGCGCATTCGAGGGGACGTGTCTGATCGAGGTCGGCGGCACGACCTATCTCGACGGCGCCTGCGACATCGAGATGGAGGCGGACGGCAGCTTTTCCGTCGGCGTCGGCGACGAATCGCGCGCCAAGTATTTCGCCTACGTCGATCTCGCGCCGGGCGCTGGCGGCGCGGCCGGATACTGGAACGGACCGGACGGCGAAAGCCATGCGCACTACGGCCTCGGCATGCTGTCGCGGCAGGGCGGCTGCTGGGTGAACGATGCGGCGCGGGTGTGCGCCTGGCGCTGAGGTAAAATGGTGGGCGCGACAGGGATCGAACCTGTGACCCCTACGATGTCAACAATGCGCCCACCAGTGAACATGTCGGAAATCCGGGGTTTCTGATCGCGCGAAGCCGGCAGGAAGCGGTGTTTGTGCGCCCTACGTTCGCGGATTCTGGCACACGCTGGACAGAGGGAATTACGTAGGGCGGGGCGACTCACCTGGGCCTGGTCTCGGTTGCCGCCCAGATCGCGATCGGATTCCAGCGAGCGCTGCGCCCGAACCAATCCGCACACCTGCGCGAAGCGCGTGCGCCTCGGCGGATCACTGAGAGCCTTGATAGTGCAATCTGCAACGGTAGACTGAAGTGCGGGGATAAGCTTTGGGAGGACGTCATGGTTAGGGCGACGGGAGTAGGGGCGGCGCGAGCGGTCGGTGAGCCCGTCAACGCCGCAATCCCGGTAGCGATCGTAGATCTTGTAGCCGGGTCTTGCGCGAGATGCCTTGAGACGGAAGGTATGCTGCTGCGTCAGTTACCGCTTGCTGGGATCGGTTGAATCACGCCCGGCTGGATGGGGTCAAGCACGATGAAGCAGTCTCCGGTCTCGACCTGGAAGTCGGCCTGCAGCGGCTGCTGATCGACGGCGAAGGGAAAAGTCTCTTCGATGAAATCAACTTTCTCGGCCTCATCGACCGGCACGATGCGCTGCGAGTCTGCGACGACCGCGCCGCATCCCGCTTCTGCAATCACACAGTTCTGTCCCGTCTCATCGCAGACGTTTGCTGCCCCGGAGTACACCACGACGCCGGTCGCCTCCTCGGAAACGGTGACATCAATGCTCACCTCCTGGGCGAGAGCGACTTCAGACAAGGTCGCCAACAGGATGGCCGAAACCGCGATTACGTAACCTGAGGCCTGCTTCATCACTACCTCCCGCCGGCTCAATCGCCAGACAAATCGACCGCAGCGCTATCTCGGAATCCGCGAAAGAACGCATCGGAAAGGACGAACGGCTGATGGAGCCGATAGCTCGTCATTCGGCAGAGTGGCGCCCTCATCCCGGGTCAGCCTCGGATGCCGATTGTCGAGGTCGGCGTCCGGATGCTGTAGGCGCTTGGAGGGCTGCGTCCACTTATGAAGCGGAAGGTCCCCTTGAGCGCATTAATCGTCACGCGCTGGGCGGTGTTGTCGGGATTGAAGACAAAGGTGTCAATCTTCAGCCTCGAGTTGGGGCCGATAACCAAGCGAGTATCGTCGATGAAGCGTATCTGAGCCAAGCCTTTGGAGCCGGCGACGATTTCGTCGCCCATAAAGACAGCCCCCTCCAGCTCCATCAGTCGTCTTCCGCCGGGGCCCGCCGCGTTTACAGCGGGATCTACTGCAACGGCGTGACCACTCGGATCGATCGCAAATGCTGACCCGCATAGCGACGCAGTCACTCCGAATACTAAGACCGCGGCGAAGGAAACGAAGCTCGTTCTCCAAGACATCGCGTTGGTCCTCCCTACCTTAAAACTTCAGTCATTATACAAATTTTTTCGTAGGTGTGCTGCTTTTTTTTGTGCGTGCCGTGGCAAGGATTAAATACCTACGAATGCTCTGAACACCGCTGGTTCCCAGTGCGACCATCGATTGCAGGGAACTTTCAGCCGCAATGGTCCGGGTGTCGCCTCAAGAGGCGGTGAGAGGTTACGGCCAGACCGGCCGCTCCGGCGAAACATATGGTTTTTTCGGCCACCTTCCGCGCAGCGCACTTCGATGTCTCCAGTGGCACAAGGGGGGATGCGAATTCTATCAGTGTTAGAGCGACCACCGGCCGTCTGCCGGAATGCCCCGCATTGGCCCAGGCGGGGCTCTTCAAGCGAAGCGAAAAACTCAACCGTGCGGTCCCATCGCGGCACGTGTCCGCACTGGAGACAAGCAAGATGCTGCGCCTAGTGAAGGCGGCCCTGATCGCGCTCGGGCTCACGTTCTCGGTCGCTTCGATGGCCGAGGCGGCCGAACTGGTGATGATCGACTCTCCCACGTGCAGCTACTGCCAGAGGTTCAAGCGCGACATTCTTCCGAGCTACGCCGCCAGCGCGCTCGGGAAGCGGGCGCCGCTCCGCCCAGTCAATGTCTGGCGGAGGTGGCCGCAGAATCTGCGGGCCGTCAAGCCGGTGCGCTTCACCCCGGTCTTCATACTGGTCGAGCACGGCAGGGAAGTCGGCCGCATGTACGGCTACAATGGGAAGGCGGACTTCTGGGCCCGGCTCGAAGTTCTTCTCAGGTATCTCTAGCGCCAGCGTCGAAGCCGCTACGCTCCACGCCTCGGGACCACGGGGCGGCGGTTTCGAGTCACATCGCGGCCAGCCAGCGCCACTGATTGTCGGGAGATTGGATCGACTTCCCCGCGTAGCCGCTGCGGCCCCATTTCTCCAGGCGCGGCGTCAGGATATCGAGGACATAGCCGCCCTCAATATACGGGCATCCGCTCCAATCAACCATCACTTCGAGACCGTCTCCGCATGCTTGACGGCGCCTCGGCTGCTAGGCTTGCCTTCAAGAGCGACCCCGCCGGCAAGCGACTCGCTCAAGGCCGGTGGAGCCGAGAATCGTCGGCCGGGAACACATAGCGCTTGGGAGGACTTCCTCTACGTGGCGCTGCCGACGGCGAGGCGTTCCTCGTGGAGACCCAGGGACAGGCGCCCGCTTGCACCCGGCGAGGCCGTCGGCATCGCGCTGGAGCCGGGCGCGCATCGCGTGTTCAGGGAAGACGGCGTGGCCGTCGGCGCGCCGGCGGGACCGTGAGCCGGCTGCGACTGGCGCCGCAAGCTTCCGCGAACCCGCTCTTTCGCTCTTGAGCGCCCATCGATTGCTCGGCGCGGCCAGCCGGCGGCTGCAATTTGTGTGGGCGCGCTACCGATTTTGAATGAACTTGCGCTGATTTCCTACGGACTGCCTTAACCTTCCTAATCAGAACGTAGCCCTGCAGAGGCGACAGAAAGTATTTCGAAATACTTGGGAGACACGCTTCCACCAAACAAGGGGAGCGTGTCATGCGTCTGTTGTTGAATGCGGCCATAGCAGCCGCTCTGATCTTCGCCGGGGCAGCGCCGTCGTCCGCCGCTCCGTTGTTCCGGGTACCCTCGCTCCTGCAGATCGAAGGCGCGCGGCCCCTCGCGACCCGAAAGCAGGCGGGCATGCCGAAGGGCTACTTCGAGCTCTGTCGCAAGGGCCATTCGGTTTGCAAGTCGGTCAGCTCACGGAAGCTGCCGACCAGGAACGGGGCGGTCGTCCTTACCGAAGCGCTCGCCAAGCAGCTGGTGAGGACGAATTCCGACGTGAACCGCGGGATGCGCGCGGTCGCCGACGGCGGAGATCGCTGGACGGTCGGCGGTCAGGCGGGGGATTGCGAGGACTTCGCGCTGACCAAGAAGATGCGCCTCATGCGTGCGGGTTGGCCGACAAGCGCCCTGCTTATGGCCACGGCCTTCACGCAATCGGGTGAGCCGCACGCGGTGCTTGTGGTCAGAACAGACCAGGGTGACGTGGTTCTCGACAACCTGACCGACAGGATTAGAGGCTGGAACCAGTCTGGGCTCCGTTTTCGGACGGTGCAGTCACCAGGCAGCGTCTGGGTCTGGCACAGCATATAGAGGTTTTGGCCGGCGCTTTGTCCGGCTGAGGCTACCCTGCCCATCGAGGCGGCCGCCTTTTTGCAGGGGACGCGTGCGACGCGTGCGCGGTACACGTTCCGCCGAACCGAGCTGCCCTCCGGCGGCGGCTGATGGCTCAGCCGCATCAAGCCGGCTTTAGGCACAAAACGTCCGGTAGTCTTGTCGAGCGTCTGCTCTTCGGCGTCGTTCCACACCGTAAGGTAAATCGACGGACCAAAAGGCTCTCTAGAAATTTGCCTGTCCACATGTCATTCAACTCCAGGCGACAACCGGAAGCTATCGTAAGCAGCAACCGACGCGCGTGTCCACTTAACTAATATATACAATTTAGCTTTTTTCTTGCTACATGAGAAGGCATCGTATACCAGAACTGACTGGGTGAGCCTTCTCTTGCGGCACAGCGTAATGCGTGTGGGTTTTGCGTCCTCGCGACAGGCAAACGACTTTCCGCTCTCGGATTTTCGTCCGCGGTGTGCTGCTAGTCTCATGTCGGAGGCGCGTGAGCTGAGGTGGCTAGCCGGGTATTGTGCGGCAGGCGTGATAGACAGTCCGATCCCCTGCCTCCGGCGCTCGGCGACTTGATTCCTGGCATGAGCAGGAGGGTGCTAGCTATCGCTTCGGGCGGAGGCCACTGGGTTCAGCTCCGCAGGCTCCTGCCGGCCTTCGATGGCTTGGACGTAGCGTTCGTGTCTGTCTCGCCTGCCTACGCCGAGCAAGTGCCCGGGCACCGATTCTACTACGTGCGTGACGCGCACCGCTTCAGCAAGCTCAGCTTCCTTATTCTGGCGTTTCAGCTCCTGAGGATTCTTGTCATTGAACGGCCGGACGTCGTGATCACGACCGGCTCCGCCCCGGGTTTCATTGGCTTGGCCTTGGCGAAGGTGTGCCTTTGCTCCCGCACGATCTGGATTGACAGCATCGCAAATTGCGAGCGCATGTCGACCTCGGGTCGGCGGGCACGCCACGTCGCCGACGTCTGGCTCACGCAATGGCCCCAACTGTGCTCCGAAGGCGGCCCCGAATACTGGGGAGCGGTTCTGTGATCTTCGTGACCGTCGGATCGATGATGCCCTTCGATCGTCTGATCGAGGCCATGGATCAGTGGGCTGCTGAGCACAAAGAAGCAGAGGTGTTCGCGCAGATCGGCGAAGGCGCATACTGGCCACGCCACATGCAGTGGGCCCGCACCATCACGCCGGCGGGGTTCTGCGAACGGGTCGCGAACTCCGACCTGGTCGTCGCGCACGCGGGGATGGGCAGCATCATAGTGGCGGCCGAGGCGGGGAAGCCAATCGTGATCATGCCGCGAGTCCCTTCCGCCAGGGAGCTGACGACGGATCACCAGCTGCACACGGCCAGGCGCCTGCAAGGTCATCCCGGGATATACGTTGCCACGTCAGAGGCCGAGCTTCCCAGCCGGATACAGCGCGCGCTGAATGAGGGGCCTCGTGGTGTTAGCGCTTTGCCGGCCTCGGCTCCTGCCGCGTTCGTCCGGCGCGTTCGGGATTTCCTTCTCGACCGAGCCATACGGCAGCAGTGAGGGCAAATCGGTGGTACGGGTCGGTCAGATCGGTGTCGGAAAAATGGGGCTCTCGCACTTGGCGATAGCCAACACCCACCCTGATGCTGAGCTTGTCGGGGTCTGCGACAATGCCTCCTTACTCCTCGACGGCCTCCGGAGGTTCGCTGGCTTCAAAACGTTCTCCGACTATCGGAAAATGCTGGATCGGGAGCGACTCGACGCCATCATCGTCGCGACGCCAACGAGCCTCCACGAGGAAATCGTCAAGGCCGCACTCGACCGGAGCATCTCTGTCTTCTATGAGAAGCCGTTCTGCCTCAACGCCGAGCGCGGCAGAAGCCTGGCGGCGCTGGCTGTCGAGCGGGGACTGGTAAACCAAGTTGGCTACCATGCAAGGTTTCTTGCCAGCTTCCAAGAGGCGAAGCTGATTCTTGAGAGCGGCGTGCTTGGCCGCCTGCACCATATCAAAGCCGAGGCGTACGGAGCCGTCGTGTTGCGGCCAAAAGGCGGCACCTGGAGGGCGCGCAGAAAAGAGGGTGGCGGCTGTCTCTACGATTATGCGAGCCATGCAATCGACCTCGTGAACTTCCTCGTAGGCGCGCCGGTGGCCGTTTCAGGGACGATGCTGCCGAGCATCTACTCGAGCGGCGTTGAGGATGCCGTCTACTCCAATCTCGTCTTCGCCGGCGGCCTGACCGGGCAGATCGAGGCGAACTGGAGTGACCCCAGCTATCGCAAAATGACGCTGCGCGTTTCGATCTGGGGCAGCAACGGACGCATGGACGCCGACCGTCAGCAAGTTCAGACCTACCTTCGGAACGATTCGGGGGGACGGCACGGCCATACTCAGGGATGGAACACCCGTTACACGACGGATTTGACGCTGCCCATGTGGTACTACCTGCGCGGCGAAGAGTATTCCGCGCAGATCGACTACTTCATTCGCCGCGTCAAGGACCGCAACCTGGAGAATATCTCCTCATTCGAAGACGCTTCCAAGACCGATCAAGTTATGGCGCAGATGGCGGCGGACCATGCCGCCGGACCGACGCTACCCCACGGGCGATCGGCCGAGCCCGCTGTAGCCCTGGCGCAGCCGGCGCCGACGACCAGGTTCCGAGAGCGCTGGGCCGCGCGCGGGAGGGGCTAAGGCTTGGACCGCGTTCTCTTCGGCGACAACCAGTTCTTCGGCATAAACCACATGTCCGAAGAGCGGGCGCGAGCCCAGTCTGTTCGATTCAGCTCCACACGCGCCGTGATTGATGTGCTCGACGCCGCCTATGAAGAGGGCATAAAGGTATTCATGTGCACGACGCACGCCCGCGTCGGCGAAATTTGTGACCATGTCCGTGCGAATCCGGAGCGATACCGGGACTTCAGCTTCTATCCCTGCATGCCATATGCGCACAAATACGCCGACGCGGTCACTGAGCTCGGAATTCTGAAAGCGCTGCGTCAGTTTCTACCCAACGGCCATATGCTCACCACGATACTGAGCGGCGGACTATCGCTGGCGAGGAAGGATATGGCCAGTATTGCTCGCATGCTGATCGACAGCGAAATGAAGATGTTCGCGGGGTTAAGGACGCCGGTCGTCTTCCTCCAGAACGTCGTGACCGATCTCCTGCTCGGGCTTGGCGTCTTGGATGGTTTCTCCATATTTGCCGAGCACGTCAAGGCGCGGTACGGAGCAGAGCCCGGGTTCATCACCATGAATCTGCCGCGCCTGCTGGACGCGCTGGAGAGGCAGGGGATCGAGAATCCGATCGTATGCGCCAGCATCAACAGGATCGGATTTCGAATGTGTGGCGGCATTGAGGCCTATGAGCGGGCGATTGCTAATCGCCCATTCCGCCCCGTCGCGATGTCCGTCTTTGCCTCCGGCGCCATCAGCCCGCGCGAGGCTTTGGAGTATGTGACCGCACAGGGGAACATCGAATCGATTGTCTTCGGGGCGTCGAGCCGGGAGAACATCCGGCAGACAAAGCGCTTGATCGATGCGTTGGATGCCGCCGCGTAGCAGGAGCCACGCGGCCCCCTCGTCGAAGCCGAGGTCCACGTCGCAGAAAGCCGCACTTCGGCGGCCGAACGAATCGATGTTCGGCTTCAAGGTTTCTGTCCATGCGGACATGGCCGACCTCGCCGATGTCTGGCCGACAATGGCCGAGTTGGCGGACGCCTCGGGCTATGCCTTCCAGGCGCGTGATCTCCTCGAGGTTTGGCTTTCTACGATTGGCGCGGCCCGCGGAACGCAAGCTTGCCTCGTGCGCGTTGACGCGATGGACGGCGAGCCATTGATGCTCATCCCGCTCGGCATCGAGATTCGATGGGGCGCGGGTGTCCTCGGTTTTCTCGACGGGGGCGTCGTCGACTACAACGCGCCGATCATGCTCTCCAAGAGCGAGCGCCTGAACCGCCGAACGACGGCTGCTTTGTGGAGACAGATCTGCGCGGCGCTGCCGCCGTTCGATGTGGTCTTGCTGGACAAGATGCCGGAGATGGCTGGCGACGTGCCGAATCCTCTTCGATGGATCGCGACGGGCCCCGCCATCGCCTCCGGGCACGAGCTGGCGCTGAAAGGGACATGGGAGCACGATGGCGTCAATCGTCTGCGGCACGCACAGGACAGTCGGCGCCAGCGACGGCGGCTGAACGAGGTCGCGCCCATCCGCTTTGCGATTGCCGAGATGCCCGATGAGCTGGAGCGTGCCTACGACACAATGATCCGCCAGAAGCGTCGCCGCTACATCGAAACCCGCGGCGCGGATGGTTTCGACCGCCCCGGCTACCGCTCATACTTCCGCGCCATGACTGACAGGTTTGCGGCAACGGGCGAGGTGCAGATCGCGGTGCTTTATGCCGGCGACACCATCATTGCGACAAACTGGGGTGTGGTCGCGGGCGGTCGTCTGTACTTGCTCATGCCGACGTTTGAGACCGGCGAATGGCGGCGCTTCTCAACCGGCCGGCTACTGATCGAGGATCTAATCGCTTGGTGCTACGGGCGCGGCATCCGCGTCTTCGATTTTGGCGTGGGAGACGAAGCCTACAAGGACAATTTTGGGGCGGATAAGGTGCCGCTTTTTCGCGCCTCCATCGCCACGACTAGGCGCGGCGCAGCCTATCTTGCTGCGCTAGCGATACGAGAGGCAGTGGCGAGAAGTTCGGCTGGGCAACCGGTGAAGCGTGGACGCGCAGGCATTTACGCATTCTTGAACCGCTTGCGAGCGCAGAAACGATAGCGAAGCAGGAAGCCGCTTCCGTGCGCTCGATGGCCAGGCAAGCCTTCATTGGCTGAGACGGGGCCGTCTCTTCCTGGCCATCAGATAGACCCAACAATCGGCGCTGTCGTAGGTCGCGCTCGCCTTCTTGCACCCCATCGTCATCTCTACATCGAGGCCGTGTCCCTTGAGCCTAATAATCTCTCGCGGAATATCCAGATACGCGTTGATCAAACTGAAGCCGAGCCCAGGGTCGTTGACATAGGCAATGCCCGCCGCGTTGTCGCAATGCTGTCTTTGGAAATTGCGCCAACGATTGAAGATAAATCGCAAGCGATGGATGGGGACAAAGAGCTCCTTCACCCAGAACGACCGAAGCCAGCTCTTTACGCGGCTATGATGCAGATTGTGCGTTGAGTAGATCAGGTAGCCCCCTGGCAACAATACGCGCGAGAACTCCGAAAGGATTCTGGTGCGGTCATCCAGCTCTACGTAATCGATTCCATTGAATGAGAAGAACACGCAATCGAACTGGGTTTCGAACGGTAGAGAGCGGGCGTCGGCTACACGAAGGTCTTGATCTGAGTAACGCAGTTTCGCAGCCGAAATGAACTTCTCCGAATAGTCGATTCCCACGTAACTTTCGAAGAGGCGCGTCAAGTCCCACGTCGTTCGGCCGGCGCCGATTCCAACGTCAAGGATGGAGCCGCGAGCATCATCCGGAATCCGGCCCACGCAATACGCTTCCGCCGGCGTCAGGACGAAGGGGAATCGCTCCGCGTAGACTCTGACCGCGCGCTCGGTTTCATAAACGCCTTTGTTGTGAACGGCTATGGAAGTCATCGCTCGCTATCCACTGCTCCGCGTGACGGGAACCCGTGGCTTCTCGTTGACAGCCTTTACACGAAAAAGCACTATCCATAGGGCGAGAGCGACCGCGACCTGAATAGCATAGAGCGAAACGAAGACGCCCAGCATCTGGAACTCATAAACAGCAAGCACCATCCCGCCGATCCCCAGGAGCGATACCGAATTGTAGATTCTGGCGCGAACCGGATGATGCTCCATTGCACCCAGTAGGTCGTAGGGCACTGTCAGCAGCGCGAGCGGCACCAGGAGCCAACACAGAAGCTGGAGGTTCTGCACTGTCGGTTCGTAGTCCGGCCCTAGAAGTAGAGGAAGATACGGCGCGCAGATGAAGAGGCCAAAAGCCGTCGCGGACGACATTACAGAAACGGCGGTTGCGTAGACTAGCCCCGCTTTCGGAACAGAGCCAAATCCGAGGTCCGGGTTCTTTACAAACAGCGGATAAGCCACCCGATTGAGCGACGAAACGACGAATTGACTGCCCTCCACGATCTTGATCGCGGCGGCATAGGTCCCAAGGGTTCCAATTGGGACGACAAAGCTCAGCACGGCCCGATCCGCATTCTGGCGCAGTGCGTCAACGATAAAGGGTGTGCAGAAGTGGAATCCGAGGCGCAGCTCGCGAATGTCCAGGTGGAGGGCCGGGCGCCCCAGGGGCTGCAGGAGCCGCGCACAAAGCGCGCACGTCAGCATATGCGCTATCAGGCTCCAGAGGCACCAGCTCGACAGATCTTCAATTGTGAAGATCAGGAAGGCAACAAGACCAGTTACTAGCCTTACTATAGAGAAACTGGCGCTTATCAGATTTGCCTTTGAGAATTCTTGACGCCCGATAAAAACGCGCTCCGCAAACCGTATGAACGCTACCAGCATGATGCCCGAAACTGCAAAGGCTGTCATCACGCCCACGGTGATCAAAAGGGACGGCGAGACTGTTACAATCGCAGCTAGTATTGGGACCGTGAGCAGTGTCAAGACGAGTCCAGACGCAGCGATCAGGATCAGACCGTGCCCTAGCATCCGTGGATATTCTTCGGGGTTGCGGGCAATACGCCGTGTCACGGCGTCTCCCGCCCCAAGGCCGCAAAGTGAGGCCGCTACCGCCAGAATGGCCGTCGTGACAGCGAGCTTCCCGAATTCCTCGTTCCCGAGCCCTCGAGCCATTAGAGCGAGCAAGCCGAACTGGCAGAGGATGCTGATCAAGAGGGTACCGCTCGACGAAAGATAGCTCCTTAGAAGACGGCCTGCGAGAAGCTTGAACGCGCCTTTGGAGCGCGGTCCCCGTCCTCCGCTGGGTCGGCAGCCGGGATCGCCGTAGGTAGCAGAAGCGCGGACCGACGATGACGCGGGACCAAACACTCGGCCGGTTGGAGGCAATGAGCTACCGGTTGACTTCATGTCCACTTTGACAAGCGCCACCTCTCATGCGCGGCATAACGGAAAATTGCAGTGCTCAAACATACTTGAAATGAGAGACGCACTCCATACCTGCTCGGCAGAACTTAACCCTAACGCGTATCGAGCGGACTGAAACTTGGGAAGCGATCGTGCCAACCCTAGTGGGCTCAAGAGTTAGCTCCCGCCGATTGGTATCTGCATGGGCATCTTGCGTTCGTCTACCGTGTCCCCCGCCAACATGACAAGGCGCGCCCGCATTCTGCATCTTTCCTGCGACTTCCCGGACGCGTTGGTCGCGGCAAAGACGCCGGCAGTGGCGAACCTTGTGCGGGCAGCCGACGCGTTCGACCACTTCGTCTATTCGCTTAACCGCGTCAGCTGGCGGCGAGGGATCGAGGCCGTCCCGTTCGCCGACAATCGCGTCGCGGTCGCCTACGGCGCGCCGCCGAAGGGCATCCTCCTCACCGTTTTCCTGGATCGGCTCGCCGCCTTCCTTCTCGCCGACATTGCCCGACGCAGCCTGACATTCGACGTGACCCATGCGCACAAGCTCACGATCGAGGGCCTGGTCGGCGAGCGCATTGCCGACCGGCTCGGCGTCCCCTTCGTCTGCGGCATCTGGGGAAACACCGACGCCAAGCTTGTCCGCCTGCGCCCCGATCTCCGGCACCGCTGGCGGCGCGTGGCGGCGAAGGCGCGCCTCCTGCTGCCGGCGGCGCCCTGGGCCGCGGACGCGCTGGAGCGCCTCCTGGCGCTCGACAGAACGAAGGTCGTGCCGCTGCCGATCATGCCCACGCATGACCGGCTGATGAGGTCGGCGGTGACGACGCCGTCGCTCATCTCCGTCTTCAACCTCGACCACTGGCGCAACAAGGGCGCCGCGGCGCTGGTTGATGCGGTCGCGCGACTGCGGCGAAAGGAGCCCCACTTGGCGCTCGATATCTTTGGGGGTGGCGGGTCCAGGGCCATACGGGAGGCAGGACGCATCATCGAGCGTGCGCAAGCCGGTGCGTTCGTCCGCCTTCGCGGCCCGCTCCCCAACGAGCGCGTCATAGAGACGCTCAATCAGTACGCGGCGCTCGCCATGCCTTCGCGGCGGGAGACATTCGGGCTGGTTTACGTCGAGGCGCTCTTCGCCGGCATTCCCGTGCTCTTCTCGCGCGGCCGCGGGATCGACGGCTACCTGCCCGCCGAAGCCATAGGCTATGCCTGCAACCCGCGCGATCAGGCTGACATCGAGACAGGCCTCCACCACCTTCTGCGCAACCAACAACGTCTCAAGCAGTCGATCGGCGAGCTTCAGGCCTCAGGCGGCCTGAACGCCTTCACAGTGGCCGGCATCGTCCGCACCTACGAAGCGGCTATCTCGCGCGCACTGGCGGGAGACTGACGGCCATCTCCGGCTCCTCCGCCAAGCGGACGGCCTGCGATCGCCGGACCAGGAGGGCAACGCCGAGCGACAGCGTCGCGAAGCTCAGGTCGGGCGTGTTGTTGAAAACGGCGCCCTCCGTGAGCCCGCCGATGAACACGAAGCCGAGCAGCGTTGCCGACGCCGCATCGTGTGTCCTGAGAACGGCGCGCAGGCTGATGACGGCGGCTGCCGTGAAGATCGTCAGCGCGACAACCCCCCCGCTCAACATCACCTGGATAATTAGGTTGTGCGACTGCGCTACGACGAAGCCGATGGACGCGCTGATCTTCGGGATGATGTAGGTGCTGCTGCCGTAGCCCCAGCCGAGAATTGGGGACTCGCTCCAGAGGTCAAGCACCGCGCCCCAGATCGCTGTACGGCCGGTAACCGTCAGTATCTCCTGCAAGTCTCCCGACCGCGTGAGCAGGCTGATGGTCGTCTCCGCGTCGTAGGTGAAGAGGATGATCAGTCCGAACGCGACGCTCGTCAGCACGCCCAGTACGACCATCGGCCGCGTGCCCTTGCGAAAATACATCAGCTGATAACACCCGAGCACGACCAGGAGACCGCCGATCGGGGTCCTGCTTTGACTGAGCAGGAGCGCGGCGAGACAGCAAGCCACTGCCGCAACGTGCAGCCAGGCCCCGCGACTATCCATCACGCTCCAGAAGATTCTTGCGATGAGAATGCCGAAGGCGCCGATTCCACCGATCGCGTTGGCGTGCCCGGTGATGCCGACGATGCGCGACGTGCGCACAAGGCTGCCATCGATCCACGACCACAAGCGCATCGTGTCCGGCGATACGAAATAACCGACCAGCGAGATCGCACAGACCGTCCCCGCCGCCAACAAAGCGAGCGAACCGAGCCAACTGTCATCGATCTCGCGGACGATCGTCAGGAAGAACAGGAACACGGCGCACAGGCTCGCGACAGCGACCGAGCTGAAGATTGGGTTCGGGGCGTAAACCGAGCTTGCCGCGAACCATCCGAGCAAGAGGAGCCAGGCGGCGGCAGCGGGCTCGGACAGCGCGGAGAGCAACCGGTTCGCGCGGCTCAGGGCGAATAAGCCCGCCGCGCCCCATAGCAAGAGCTTCGCCAGGACCTGCAGATCAAGTCCCTTGTCGCCGTAGCCGCGGTTGCGGAACGTCACATCGAATGAGGCGACAACAAGAAAGAAGAGAATCTTCGCCGCCGTTCGGTGTCCCGCGCACGCGAGAGCGAGCACAAGCGCGCCGGCCAAGCCGCCGATCGCGAGCACGAATGCGAGATTGGAGTTCAGCTGTTCCACGTCGAGATCATAAAGTCCAGCGGCCCGAGCCCGGGCACGACCCGAGGGCACCTCAGGGGTGTCGCTCGCCCCCCAGCAACGCCGTCAGGAGGCCCACCGACACGAATTCCGTCGGGCAGTCGCGCATTGACCTCGCTTCACAGAAGCGAGCGATTCCCTCCGCCGTTCTTGGGCCATGAATGCCGTCGATCCCCACCGGTACACCGTTCGATCCGAGCAACTCCTGCACCGCCGCGACGAGAGGACGCTGCGGCAGCTCCATCATCTTCAAGGCAACTGCATCGCCGCCGATCAACGCCGCGGCCTCGACAAAGTGCTGCACCATCAAGCGGCGCTCGGAGATTGACTGGTAGCTCTCGCTGGCCATTTCGGCGAGTTGCAGATGCGCGCTGGCGTCGCTCGCCGCCGCCGCGATCTCAAGAAATTGCCTCGCCTTGAGCCGGTCGCCTTCGTTGTCGCGCTGCAGGTAGTACTCGGCCAACACCGGCGCCGCCGAGGCGCCCTCGCCGGAGCTTATCGCCTCCTGCAAGAGGGCCACGCCGCGATCGGGATCGTCATCCAAGAGCCTGCCTTCTAGGAGCAGTCTTCCGAGGGATATCATCGCGTTCGTGCTGCCGCTGCCCGCTGCGGCCTGGTAGGCCGCAGCGGCCTTTGCCGGATCTCTGAGAGGGGTGTCCACAAGATAGAAGTCGCCGAGCGCCTTCCGTCCGTATTGGATGTTGCCCTCCGCGACAGCTCGCTCGAGAAGCTCCTCGGACCGGTGAGGGTCCATTTGCACGTCGTCCCCGGAGTACAACAGCTCGGCAAGCTTGATCATCGACCACGTATTGCTGGCCTCTACTGCTCTCTCATACGCAGCAACGGCCTTTGCCGGGTTCCGCAGATTCGTATCCGACAGGTAGAGGTCGCCGAGTGCGTCGGCGCCGTTCGCGACATCGCCGTCCGCGATCGCTGTTTCGATAAGCCGGCGCGCCCTATCCGGATCCGCGACGACGCCATCCCCGCTGGTCAGCATGCGAGCAAGCTTGAGCACCGATCTCGCATCTCCGGCGTCCACTGCGGTCTCGTAGGCCGCAGCTGCCCTGCGGGGGTCTCGGATCGGGGTATTCTCAAGGTAGAGATCGGCGAGCGCACCGGCCGCGTTCGCCGGGTCCAGTGCAACCGCTCGCTCGAGAAGATTGCGGGCCCGGACCGGGTCAGCAGGCCCGCTGGCTCCCTCGCTGAGAAGGCCCGCGAGCTTGATCAACGCCGAGCTGCTATTCCCATCGACCGCGAGCTGATAGGCCTCTGCCGCCTTCGTCATGTCCTGGTATGGCGTCTCCGCAGCGTAGAAGTCCCCGAGGCGGTCGGCACCCGCTGTATTGCCGTTTGCCGCTGCCTGCCGGAACAGCCGGATGGCGCGCTGCGGATCGGGTTGCGTCTCGTTGTCAGCGATGAGCGCGTCCGCGAGCTTGATCATCGCCCAGGTGTTTCCCGCCTCGGCAGCGGTCTGGTAGGCATCCAGCGCTCTGTCCGCATCGTGGATGGGCGTGTCTGCGAGATAGAGGTCGCCAAGCAGTTCCCCGGCGCGGCTGTCGGCGCCTTCTGCGATCGCCGCAACCAACAAGTCCCTTGCTCCTTCAGGATCAGCGTGTGGGCCAGGCTCGGAGAGGACACGCGCGAGCTTGACCATAGAGCGCGGGTTCCTCTCGGCGATGGCCCTCTGGTAGGCAGCAATGGCACTCTCAGTACTCCTGAAAGGGGTTTCCTCCAGATACAGATCGCCCAGCGTATCGGCCCCTTCGTAAACGTTTCCCTCCGTTATGGCACGCTCCAGGAGGGCGACTGCTCGCCCACCATCCATCTCGACGCGGTCGCCCGTGCCAAGCATCCAGGCTGCCTTGATCATGGCCCAAGTATTCCCGGCCTCCGCCGCGATCTGGTACGCCTCGACCGCCTTTGAAGGATCATGGAGCGGTGTGTCCGCCAGATAAAGGTCGCCCAGCTCCATAGCAGCATTGCGCGGGCTTCCTTGGGCGATAGCCGATTGGAACAGCGTCTCCGCGCGATTGGCGTCAACAGGGCGATCCCGGCCGCTCGTCAGTAACTTGGCGAGCGTGATCATGGAGGCGACGTCGCCTTCGTCGATCGCCTTCTGATAGGCGTCGACCGCCCTTGCTGGATCGCGGGCAGGTGTGTCCGCCATGAAGAAGTCGCCGAGCGTCGCAGCCGCCTGGATGTTTCCAAGTAAGACGGACCTCTCCAGCAACTCCCGAGCTCTGTCATAGTCTGGCGGAACGTCCTCTCCGCTGCTCAGGACGATCGCAAGCCGGATCATGGCCCAGTGGTTCCCTGCGTCTACCGCGATTTCGTAGGCGTCGATGGCATTGAGCGGGTCCCGAAGCGGGGTGTCGACCAGGTAGAAGTCGCCCAGCGCCTCACCGCCCTGCCACAGGCTCTTTCGGGATATCATACCTTTCAGCAGAGCCTCCGCGCGCAGCGGATCAGCCGGAACCTCGCCGCTGATGAGCAGGCTTGCCAGCTTTCGGGTGGCCGAGTCGTTGTCCTCGTTCGCGGCCCTTTCGTAGGCCTCCATCGCCTTGCCGGGGTCGCGCAGCTCCGTGTCTTCCAAATAGAGATCGCCAAGAGCCTCGGCCCCTTCGGAGGTGTCGCCCGCCTCCACCGCCTCCCGGATGAGAGCCAGGGCGCGTGGCGCGTCCACCGGAATGCCGTCGCCTGACAAGAGCATCTTCCCAAGGCGCAAGGCAGCCTGCATGTTCCCGCCGTCGCTCGCCTTCTCAAGCGCCGCGGCGGCCCGCTCAGGGTCGCGGATTGAAGGGACCTCCAGGTAGAGATCGGCCAGCCGCCCCGCGATCATGCTGGGACTGGCAAGTGAAACCGCCTCATCCAACAGCTTCGTGGCTCGCTCCGGGTCGCCGGGCACACCACCCCCGGTCGCCAATATTTCAGCTAGCCTGACCATTGCGACGACATCTTTCTCGTCGGCCGCCCGCTGATAGGCCTCCACGGCGCCGGCCATGTTCTTGAGAGGGGTGTCGGAGGAGAGCAGATCACCCAGCGCCACCGCGGCAGCCGGCCCGCCGCCGTCGGCAAGCGCCCTCTCCAGAAGCCCCTTGGCTCTCAGCGGGCTGGCCTCGACTCCGTCACCGGCGGCGAGCAGCTGGCCGAGCGCAATCATCGCCTCGACGTTGTCCGCCTTGACTGCTTCCTCGAGCATGGAGACCGCGAGCGCGGAATTGCGTTGCGGCTCGGGTGCCTGAAGCAGAGCCTGCGCCCGCGCAACGAGCGTATCAATGTACGAATGGGCCGGCACATCCGGTGTGCTGACCTGGGCGGCAGCACCGATCGGCAGCCCAATTCCGACCGTCAGCGCCGACACGATTGCCGCCGCTTTGACTATCCCAACGCTACTCATATCGCCTGATTCCCGCACGTTCTTGCCCAGTTGTCATAGCGCTACGCAGAGATGACCTTGCCGAAACGGTACTCATCGATCATTATGGAACCGATGCGCGTCGGTTCTCCGGCCTGTTTCCGACTTTACCAGATCAAGGAAGAGCCGTTGCTTCGGCGGCGAAACCATCTCGACAAGTCGAGTCGCGGCCTCGCGAAACGCTTCGCTCTCAACGAAATAGGCGACGAAAGGGCCGGCAAGGCGGCGATCTTCCAGGATGAGGTCGACGTCATCCCTGACCTTCCCTCTGAGGTCGTCGGGCAGGGACGAATAGGCCCTGACACCTATGATCGCCCGCGGCCCGGCAAGCCAGCCCGCGCGCGCCGCGGTCCGATAGGCGTTGCGCAAGGACCTGGCGAATTCCTTGCCGGTGACGCCCATCTGGAAAAGCAGGATGCACCGCTCCACCCATAACTCGCCCGACAGCGGGTTCGCCGCCAGCCCCGCATCGACGACGTCGAGGCAGTCTCGCGTGGACCGGTAGAATGCCGAGGCACTTGCCGCGGCGCGGGCCGCATCGCGTCCCTCCATGCAGGGGCCGAGCAGGGCAGTCACGAGCGAGGGATCCTCAATAATCTCTGCCGCAAACCTGGCACGCGCGACAGTGCGGTCCGAGACCGGCGTGTCACGCAGCGCAAGCACTGGTAGCTCGTCGAGCCAGCGCGTTGAAGGCACGCCGCCGACCACAAGCGCCAGTCTGGCTCCCGCGAGCAGCATGATGACCAAGCCGGCGAGCAGCAGGAGCTGCACTGCCTTCCCGGCGGCACTGCTCAGCCCATTTGGCGCGCCACCAGCTCGGCGATCACCGGCGGTAGTAGTATCCGTAGCGCTTGCCATAGCCGACCCTGTGGTTGTCCAAGTTCAGAACGGCGCAAAGCGGGATGTCCGTCGCGGCTCGCAGCTCCCGTGTGCACTCACCAATCACAGCCTGGCCTGTTGACCCGGCCTTCGCGACGAAGACGCCGACATCCGCGTGGCGCGCGATGATCTGCGGATCGACGACAAGCCCGACCGGCGGGGTATCGAAGACAACCACATCGTAGCTCGACCGGGCATGTTCGACCAATGTGCGAAAGCGTGACGACATGACCAGCGTGTCCGTAGCTGCCGCCGGCGTGGTAGGGCCCCCGATAAAGGACAGCCCCGTCGCTGACTCGGTCACGATTCCAAGGCGTCCCACGCTCCCTTCCGAGCTGTCGGTGAGATACCGCGTGAGGTCGTAGTCCGAGCGGAGGTCCACATACTTGCTGACCGAAGGTCGTCTGAGGTCGGCATCGATCAGCAGCGTCTTGAGGCCGGTCAGCGCGAAGGAGCGGGCCAGCGCGAGCGCGATGGTGGTCTTTCCCTCCTCTGGAAGCGATGAGGTGACGAACACGCAGGGCTTCTCCTTGTTAGCGTAAAGCTCCACGCCGAGCCTGATTCGCCGTATTGACTCTGAGAAGGGAGAGACCGGTTCGGCCAGCACCGCATCCTGCGGGGAAGAGGAAGCCGCCGAGCTCGGCTTGAAACGCGGCACTGCGGCAATGACCGGCAGGCCGGTTATGCTTGCCAGATGCTCTGTGCTCGTCACCCCGCCGATAAAGCTCTCCCGCAGGAAGCCGGCGCCGAAGCCGAAGGTCAGAGAGAGGAAGAACGTCGCCGCGGCGATCAGTTTCATGGGGGGAAAGCTGGGATCGCTGGGCGGCGTCGCTGAGGCGATCACGCGCGAGTCCGGTAGATCAAAGACTTGCTGCTGTTCAACCTGGCGCAGTTTCGTCAGGTAGTTGTTGTAGAGGCCACGGCGGATCTCCGCGTCGCTCTGCATGCGAAAGAGCTCAGCACCGACCGCGCTGGGAATGTTCTGCCGGCTGAGCACCGACTCGAGCTCAGCACGAACCCGAGCCGACTGATTGTCGGCGGAGGCAACTTCGGAGCGGAGCAGCGCCACCCTGCTTGCGGCTGCAGCTCGAATCTCATCTTCCAATGCCGAGAGGTCCTGCCGCGACCGCTCGAAGGCGGCGGCATCGGCGCCATCCGGCTCCAGTGCGTTAAGGAGCGCGTTTCGCCGACGCGCAAAATCGGGAGCCTCCGTGGAGAGGAGTTGCGCCATCCGATCATAGTCGCGCTCATCCAGCGCGGCCTGCAGACCGCTGAGCGTCGAGGCCATCCCTGCCCGGCGAGTCCGGCTCTGATCGACCTGACGCAGCAGCTCCCGCGCTTCGGGCGTTCCGAGGTCTGCGAGCTTGCTCGTTGCGAAGGCATCGATGCGGGCTTCCAGATCGTCGATCTCTCGTGCTAGGTCGTTCACCCGGTTGCGCAGGAAATCGGCGGCCCGCTGCGAAGAGCTGACCTTCGCGTCAATCTGCTCAGCGAGGTAAGAGTCGGCCACCGCATTCGCGATCCGCGCCGCCAGAGTCGGCGATTCCGCCGTTGCCGAGATGGCGATTACGTTGGTCAGCGGCCGCCTGCTGACGGCAAGTATCTCGGACACAGGATCGATCAGGTCGTTGCGCTGGGTCGCCGACAGGAGCCTCCATTCCGAAGGCAGCTCTCCTCCGGCGGAGGCCTCTGCGAACCCCAGCGCCGTCAGGAGCCGGCCAAACGCGGACGGGCGCAGTGCAAACTCGGGGGTATTGAGGAGGTCGAGCTTCGCGATGGCGCGCGCCAGCACAGCCGGCGAGCGGGCAATCTCCACCTCAGTATCGACCGCCGCGCCGGAGTCGAACATGGCAGGCCCCGAGCTGAAGCCGACCAGCTGCGAATCGCGCGCGTCGACGACGAGAAGCGCGGTCGCCGTGTAGCGGCGCTCGAGCTGTGAGGTAATGAGCGCGGCAATGATCACGACAGTCGCCGCCGCAATGACGATGACCGCGATCCGGCGGCGCACGACCGCGAGCATCGAGCGAAGATCGATTGGACGTTCGGCTGGGCGCTGGGAAGCTGGTTCGGGGGACACAAGCCCGTGCAGAGGTCGATTCATCAAAGGTGTCGGACCCTCCCGTGGAGTCTCTGCTCGTGCCTTCTCAACCGGGTAGAATCGGCCAGGGGCCTTCAGCCAAGTGCCTCAAATCCATACAACAGTTCCCGCGAGTTCGAAAGACAAGGAACACGTTGGTTAACGTGGTCGTGGATACGCCGCGTCCGCGCTGACGCTGCCGAGGCCGCGCCCCTTGCGAGCCGATCAGTTCTCGATCAGCCGGCATGTGGTTGATTCCAATGCGATGCATGTGAGCCTGTTCGAGGCGTACGCTCCCGTATCGATGTTGATGTGAAAGCGTCCGAAATAGGGCTGGTCGATCGGCGAATGGCCGTGGACAACGATCTTCTCTGTAGGCGCATCGGCGATTGTCTGATCGCGGCGAATCCACAAGAGGTCTTGAGGATCTTGCCTGCAAAGCGGCGTCCCCGGCCGTGCGCCCGCATGTGCGAAGAAGTAGTCGCCGGCTGTGTACGAGATCACTGTCGCGCGGAGGAGCTCCAGATGGCTCACAGGAATGCGCTTGATCAGCTCCGCCCTTAGCAACAGCGGATCGGGCTTCGGCGCGGCCAGGAGATGCCGGTCGACCCCGTAGGAGCGCAGGCATTCCAGTCCCCCCAACTCGAACCACTGGCCGGCATGCCGGTTCGGCTCCTCGATGAATCTGAGGAGCAGCTCTTCGTGATTGCCGCGAAGGCATACGAGCTCCGTGTCGGCCACCAGGCCATGGATCAGAAGCTCGACCGCGCCGCGCGAATCGGGCCCTCGGTCGATATAGTCTCCCAGCCCCACCACGACGCACTTTGCGGGCCTCGATCTCTCCAGATCCGCACCTATGGCCAGGTAAAGCCGCTCCAGTAGATCGCGGCGGCCGTGCACGTCGCCGAACGCGTAAATGCGCCACCCGTCCGGAACTCGCGCGGCGTGGTCGATTGGAGAGGAGCAAGAGCTCGCTTTTAGAGCTTTAGGGATGTCCAGATAGGTCGTTTGCAGCTTGCTCTGGCGCCTCGGGGCCTCGCCGCTATCGGAGATGTCGGACCGTGCGCCTCTGCGCTCGCTCAGCAGCCGGCAGGACTCGCCGTATCCGGCCCCAGCGATCACTGCGAACAGGATTCCGACAGCTTGGATCTGCAGACTGAAGTCGGCGAGAGAATGCAGGCCGACGACGATGAAGGCGCCGACCGCCGCAACCGAGAGCGGCGCTGGCTCGTCACGGTGCGCAAGCCCCCTTGCAGTCTGGTAGAGAGCAACGGCGGCGACCGCGTAGAGAGCCGCGGTCATCGGCAGGCCGAGTTCAGCCGCGAGCTGAAGGTACGTATTATGCGCCCGGTTCCAGACGGAGAATGCCGGGACCGAGGCACTTTGGAAAAGCGGATAAACATCGGAGAAAGTGCCGGCCCCGTGGCCCAGGAAAGGACGCTCCGCGATCAGGCGAATAGTGTCGCGGTACACGTTGAACCGTGCTTCCTCGGCGACATCCGCGGTTGCGAAGCGTTCGAAAAGAAAGGTGCTGGATGCCATCGCGACAACGGCGAGCATAGCCACGCTAAACATCAGCACGGCCAGCCGCACCCATCGTCCGGGCGTGAGCGGACGCACCGAAATGATCGCAACGCAGAGCGCTCCGGCAAGACCGGCCGCCACGCCCGCGCGCGACCCCGTATTGAGCAGTGCGCTCAAAATAACAGCGATCGCGACGAGATAGATCCCGCTACCAGAGAAAACTGCGAGAAAGGGCTCAAGGCTTGAAGCGGAGCGGCTGCCGGACCCGACGGCCGGGTTCACGGATTCGCCAAGCATAGCGCAGGCGCTCACGAGTCCGATCGCCAGATAAGTGGCTGCCGAGTTCCGGCCCACGAACGTGGAAGTCAAGCTGCCCGGATACGCGTCGCTGTCGATCAGGAAAGGTTGGTCAAAGCCGAGATACTGCGCCGCCAAGCCATAGGCCGCCAGCGCAGTCGTGGAGAGCACGATCGTCCTCAGCAGCAGGACGGCATGCGCGCGGCTTGCGCAAAGGTACGCCGCCACGACAGCCAGCATGGCGGGTGGCGCGAACTGGGCAACCATCGTCATGCTTGCTGCGGGGTTCG
>DASWJZ010000151.1:0-1904 GCA_036396875.1 Propylenella sp. | reverse complement strand
AAGCGGCGCAAGGAGGACGGCTGAGTGCACAGGAAATCGGGCAGAGAGCCTTTGTATGGCCCGGCGAAGTCTGTAATCTCCGCGTTCTTTTGCAATCCGGCGGTCGCGCGCGTGTGCGGACGGCGGCGTTCGGACGCGCGTGGGGCCTAGATGGCGGCTACTGTCACTGCATCGCTCGACGTGATGGGCGGCGACAAGGGCGCTGGCGTCGTGCTGCCCGGCGCGGAAATCGCCCTTTCCCGTTTTCCGGACCTGAGATTCCGCCTCTTCGGGGACGAGGCCGTGGTCGGTCCGATCCTGAAGCTTCATCCAAAACTCTCTGCGGTCTCGACCTTCGAGCATTGCGAAATCTCGGTGAAAATGGACGACAAGCCGAGCCAGGCCCTCCGCCGGGGCCGCTGGCGGTCCAGCATGTGGCGGACCATCGAAGCGGTGAAATCAGGCACGGCGGACTACGCCGTTTCGGCCGGCAACACCGGTGCTCTGATGGCGATGGCCAAGTTCTGCCTGCGCGGGTCGGCGGAGATAGACCGGCCGGCGATCGCCGGCTTGTGGCCGACGCTCAAGGGGGAAAGCATCCTGCTCGATTGCGGGGCGACGATCGGTGCCGAAGCCGACGTGTTGTTCGAGTTCGCGGTCATGGGGGCGGCCATGGCGCGTGCGCTGCTCGACAAGGAACGGCCGACAGTCGGGCTCCTCAACATCGGCGTCGAGGAGGTCAAAGGCCTGGAGCAGATCCGCATCGCCGGCCAGATGCTGAAGGAGGCCGCGCTCCCGCATCTCGAGTACATCGGGTTTGTCGAGGGCAACGACATCGGCAAGGGGGTCGCCGACGTAGTGGTGACCGAGGGCTTTGCCGGCAACATCGCGCTGAAGGCGGCCGAGGGCACGGCCCGCCAGATTGCCGGCTACATTCGCGAGGCGGTCGATCAGTCGCTGCTCGCCCGTCTCGGCTTCCTGCTTGCCAGCGGCGCCTTCGGGCGCCTCAGGCGCACGCTCGACACGCGCCGCTCCAACGGCGGCGTGTTCCTTGGCCTCAACGGCATTGTCATCAAGAGTCACGGCGGCGCCGACGCGGAGGGGTTTGCGGCGGCAATCGAGATCGGCCGCGGGGTGGCGAAGAGCCGGATCGTCGACAAGATCAACGAGGATCTCGCGCAATACCGTGCGAGCCGCCTCCTGGAAGAGGATGCCAGGTTGGCGAAGACGGGTGCGATGTGACGGGCATGCGCTCGGTTATCCTCGGCGCCGGCGGGTACCTGCCACAGAAAGTGCTCACCAACGCCGACCTCGCCCGGATGGTCGACACCTCGGACGAGTGGATTCAGCAGCGGACCGGCATCCGCGAGCGCCACATCGCAGCGGAGGGAGAACTGACCTCCGATCTTGCCGTGCATGCCGCGCGAAAGGCGCTGGCCGCCGCCGGGATTGCCGCCGAGGACATCGATTTGATTGTCATGGCTACCGCGACACCGGACAACACGTTTCCGGCTGCGGCGGTCACGGTCCAGGAGAAGCTCGGCATCACAGCCGGAGCGGCGTTGGACGTGCAGGCCGTCTGCTCCGGTTTTGTCTACGGGCTGGCGACCACGGACGCGCTGCTGCGCGCTGGACACGGATCGAAGGCCCTGGTGATCGGCGCCGAGACCTTTTCGCGGCTCCTCGATTGGACCGACCGTTCGACGTGCGTGCTCTTTGGCGATGGCGCCGGGGCAGTCGTTATGGTGCGCGATGATACGCAGCCGGGCGGGCGCGAAGACCGCGGCCTGCTTACCGCGCACCTTCGATCCGACGGGCGCTTCAAGGACAAACTGTTCGTCGACGGCGGGCCGTCCTCGACGGGAACTGTCGGGCACCTGCGGATGGAGGGCAGGGAAGTCTACAAGCACGCGGTCGCCAAGATC
>DASWJZ010000150.1:0-11727 GCA_036396875.1 Propylenella sp. | reverse complement strand
CAAGCCGCCCGCCAGAGATAAAGATCGAACGCGCATTGTTCTCTCCAGAGCTTGGTCGCCCCCGATCGCGAGGCAAACTCCCGCGCCCGCAGGCAGTTCCGCGCTCTTACGTCACAGCTTTGTTAGAAATTGACCGCTTGAGCGGGTCGGTCCGAAGGCTTGACTTCGGACGCCGCAGCCGTCATTTCAGCCCGAATTCCCTGATTGATGAGGACGGGCCCATGGCCAAGGCCGCAACGGTTAAGATTCGCCTCGTCAGCGACGAGGGCACCGGTTATTTTTATGTGACCAGGAAGAATACCCGCACCATGACCGAAAAGCTGTCGCTTCGGAAATACGATCCGAAGGCGAGGAAGCACGTCGTTTTCAAGGAAGCGAAGATCAAATAGCAGCGCCGTCAGCGCCGCTGCCCGAGGCGCCCGAGGGCGCCTTTTTTCGTGGGTTTTCCGGCACAAAGTGGCCGGCCGGAGCGTGGCTGTACGAGGAGGCCACTCACCACGTCCGACCGGCCGACCCCACGGACCCAGGAGATGCGGCGGACCTGAGCAAATCCATGGGGTATTCAATTACCGCGAGAGGCAGGTCGGAAAGCCGCCCCTCCCCGTGCGGCATGAATGAAGCGCAACCAGCGCCGCTTTTCTACCTGTTGGTTCTTATTTGGTTAAATCTGTAGCGAAATTTGTTGCGTCCTGACAATGGTTAAAGTCAGGCGGCGCTCGCAACCACCCGGTTGCGGCCGGCGCGCTTGGCGGCATAGAGCGCCTGGTCGGCCCGCCGTACGAGGGACTCGACGGTATCGGCCGTTCCCTGCCATTCCGCCAGCCCGATGCTGACGGTGACGGCGATCGACTCGCCCGAACGGGTCGGGAATGCGACCTTCTCCACGTCGCTGCGAAGGCGCTCGGCAACCGCGGCAGCGAAGGCCGCGTCGGTCTCCGGCATGACCAGAACGAACTCCTCCCCGCCCAAGCGTGCAACGAGGTCGATGTTGCGAACGCCGCGGCGGAGCCTGTCGGCGAAATCCTTCAGAACGTCGTCGCCGGCATCGTGCCCATAGTGGTCGTTGATTGCCTTGAAGTGATCGATGTCGAACAAGAGGACGCAGACCGGTTTGCCCGTCGCACCGGCGTGTTCCACCGCCGAGGCGATGTGAGCGTCCAGATAGCGCCGATTGTAGAGCCCGGTCAGGGGGTCGGTGATCGCCAATTCGACGGCGCTCGACACCATGTTGCGCAGCCGCTCGGCATAGGACTTGCGGCGGAGCTGGGTGCGGACGCGCGCCCGCAGCTCATTCGCGTCGATTGGCCGGATGACGTAGTCGTTCACGCCGAGATCGAGCGCCTGCATCAGCCTGGGCGTCTCGTCCGCATCGGTGATGAGCAGAACCGGCGTTTGCCTGAGCCGGTCCATCGTCTTGATCTGAGTGCAGAGCCTCAGCCCGTCGCCGGTCTTCAGCGACAGGCTGATGATCAGAAGATCGAAATTCTGCGCCTGAACCTTCGCGATCGCATCGACCGGATCGGCGGTGATCTCCATATCGAAGGAGCGCCGCAGCGCGCGCCGGATGGTCCGCATCGAGTTCTCGCGATCGTCCACGACCAGCACATGGCCGCCGACCTCGGCGGTCGTCGCAAAGATGTCCGCCGAGTGGCCGACCGCCTGAAGAGCGGCGGCGCGGATTTCGAGCTCATCGGTCACCATCTTCAGCCGCACCAGGCTTTTCACGCGTGTGATAAGCGCAATTTCGCTGACCGGCTTGGTCAGAAAATCGTCGGCGCCGCATTCAAGGCCCTTCACCCGGTGCTCCGCATCGTCGAGCGAAGTCACAATCAGCACCGGCACATGCGCGGTGCGCGGATCGGCTTTCAACGTCCGGCAAACGTCGAATCCGGTCATGTCGGGCATCACGACGTCCAGGATGACGAGATCGGGACGATCCCGGACCGCAAGTTCGAGCGCTTCCCGACCGTTGAACGCGCTGCGTACGTCGAAATACTCCGCCTGAAGCCGAGCTTCCAGGAGGCGCACATTGGCGGCGATGTCGTCGACGACAAGGATACGCGCGGTCACCGGTGAGGCCCTCTTCCGCTACGCTTCGCCGACATAGGACTTCACCGTTTCGATGAAGGTCGCGACGGAAATCGGCTTTGACAAATAGCCCTCGCAGCCGCCCTGCCGGATGCGCTCCTCATCGCCCTTCATGGCGAAGGCGGTCACGGCGATCACGGGAATATCGCGCAGCGTCTCGTCCTGCTTGATGCGGCGCGTCACTTCCAGCCCGGAGATTTCCGGCAGCTGGATATCCATGATGATGAGGTCGGGCCGATGCTCCTTCAAGGCGTCAAGCGCCTCGTAGCCGTTACGCATCGGCATCGTGCCATAGCCGTTGGCGCGCAGGAGATCGTTGAAGAGCTTCATGTTCAGCTCGTTGTCTTCAACGATCATGACGGTCTTTGCCATGATCTCCTTCCCCGCCGGCTATTCTCCCGGCAGCAGTCTTCCCGATTCTCCCGCTCGATGCACTTTGCATGCCCCGCTTTAAGGAACCGCAAATCATTGCCCGACACGTTGCGAACAATTATAGAACGGAAAGCCGCCGGCCAAGCCCTACTCGGCGTCGCCGGCCTGCGGGCGCCGCGATGCAATGAGCGAAGAGCCTCTGCCGGTTACCCTGTGCCGCGATTGTCTCAACCGGTTCTCCGGCGCGGATCGCTGCCCTCGCTGTGGCGGCCCGCGACTTGTATCGCATTCGGAGTTGCTGGAACTGGCGATCGCCCACGTGGATTGCGATGCGTTTTATGCATCGATCGAGAAGCGCGACAATCCTTCGCTGGCCGACCGGCCGGTGATCGTGGGTGGCGGCCGGCGCGGGGTCGTCGCAGCGGCATGCTACATCGCCCGTACCTTCGGCGTCCGCTCGGCGATGCCGATGTTCAAGGCGCTGGCAGCCTGCCCGCATGCCGTCGTCGTCAGACCCGACATGGGAAAATATGTCCGTGTCGGACGCGAAGTCCGCGAACTCATGCTGGCGCTGACGCCGGCAGTGGAGCCACTGTCGAGCGACGAAGCCTTCGTCGACCTCTCGGGAACCGAGCGCCTGCACGGGGCGCCGCCCGCGATCACGCTCGCGCGGTTTCAGAAGCGGGTCGAGGATGTGCTCGGGCTTACCGTGTCGGTGGGACTGAGCCACAACAAGTTTCTTGCAAAGATCGCCTCCGATCTCGACAAGCCGCGCGGCTTTGCCGCGATCGGGCGCGCCGAGACCACGGCGTTTCTGGCCCGGCAGCCCGTCTCGATCATCTGGGGTGTCGGCAAGGCCATGCAGCAGCGCCTGGCCCGGGATGGCTTCGCCTCCGTCGGCGATCTGCAGAAAGCCGATGAGGCCACCCTCACAAGACGTTACGGCGCCATAGGATTTCGGCTGGCGCGGCTGGCACGCGGGCTCGACGACCGCGCGGTGGTTTCAAGCCGCGCCGCCAAGGGCATCTCGGCCGAGACCACCTTCGAACAGAACCTCTCCACCGCCGTCGACTTGCTTCGCGTGTTGCGCACGCTGTCGGAGCGGGTCTCGTCGCGCCTCAAGGCAGAGCGGCTGGCAGGGAGGCTCGTAACCCTCAAGCTAAAGACGGAGACGTTCATCCTCCGCACCCGGCAGGTGCGGCTCGAGGGCTATGTCAATCTCACCGACCGCATCTTCTCGGCAGGACGCGATCTCCTCGCCGGGGAGATCGACGGGACGCGTTTCCGGCTGATCGGCATCGGCGTGAGCGATCTCGCCGGCGCCGAACTTTCCGACCCTGCCGACCTGTTGGACAGCGAGCGCGTCAAGCGCGCGCGGGCTGAAAGCGCGATAGACGCAATTCGGGAACGCTTCGGATCTGAAGGGCTCGCGCTCGGCCTGACATTCAGGCCGAAGGTGTCGGACAAACCTACCGGGAGAGGCAGCGGCGGCCCGCGATCGGCTCGATCTCCTGAAGCGATCCGGCCAAAGCGTAGTCGCCGTAATCCATGACGATGTCGTTCGTGATGCCGTTCTCGTAGAGGGTGAAGCTCATCTGATAGCTCGGCAGCTCCTCGCTGGCACCGTCGTCGTCCCCGGAATCGCCGAAATAACCGACCGACACGGGCCAATGGCGCAGGTTGGCGGTGAGCGGATTGTCGCGGCTGGAGCGGGCGCCACTGCCGATGGCCGCTGCCGCGGCATCGCTCGCGTCGCCGGCGCCGGCGCCTTCGTATATGTCGACCGACAGGAAATTCCGGTCCTCGGCGGCCGCCTCTATGATGGCCTGCAGATGCTGGCTCGGAAAAAGCGCTTCGCCGTCGAGAACGACGGTCTTTTCCAACGGCTGCTTCAGCTTCACTTCGATGTTGGAACCGAGCCGCCGCGCCTCTCCCTCCACGGCCTCCACGACCTTTTCGTTGACGGTGGTCCTCGAATCGAAACTGTAAAGATCGCCATCGCTGGATTCGAACGTGGCGATCCGGAAATCGAGGAGCCCGAGGTTCCCTTCCTCGTCGCCGATGTTCACCACCATACGCTGGCGCATCCGGTAGCCGTCGCAGGCATTGCCGGTGACTTCGAAGACCATCCGGCCGCTGGCGCTGGATACGCCGGAACCTTCCTCGGTGCGGGCCAGATTGATCTCGTAAACGGCCCGATGCGATGCAAGATTGCCGCGGAGCGGGGGCGCGGCCTCCGCGGTCAACATCGCAGCCGAAATGACAATGAGAGGGGCTGGCAATGCCAAGCGCAGCAGCGGGCCGATCAGCATGGCTTCATTGAACTCCCGACTGCGGCGAAAGCGCGGCCATCGGCATGTCGGGACATCAATACTCTGAACGAGTATTGATGAGAAGCCGGCTCAGAAGTTAACTGGTGCCGTGGAGGGGCAGATGGACGAGACGATCGAGGCCCGGCTCGCCCGGCTGGGCGTCACCCTACCCGCCGCCGCGGCGGCCGCGGCGAACTACCTGCCCTACGCCCGTCACGGCGAGGTTCTCTACATTTCCGGCCAACTGCCGCTGACGGTGCAGGGCGTGGCATGGCGCGGACGGCTCGGCGAATCCGTTTCGATGGAGGACGGCCGGAAGGCCGCGCGGCTCTGCGCCATCAACATTCTGGCGCAGGCCAAAGCGGCGCTCGACGGCGATCTCGAGCGCATCCGACAGGTCTTGCGGATCACCGGCTACGTCGCCTCCACGCCTCAATTCCACGAGCAGCACCTTGTCGTGAATGGGGCTTCCGATTTTCTTGTCGAGGCGCTCGGCGACCGCGGCCGGCATGCCCGTGCGGCGGTTGGCATGGCGGCGCTGCCTCTCGATGCCGCCGTCGAAATCGATGCAATCCTGGCCGTTGGCTGAGGCGCGATGCGCCGGGATCGATTGCGCTGGCTCACGGCCCGCCCTATTGCGCATCGCGGGTTTCACGATTGGCGGCGGTCTCGTCCTGAGAACACGCTGGCGGCGTTCGTCGCCGCGATTCAGGCGCGCTATGCGATCGAATGCGACCTGCACGTCGCTGCCGACGGCGTCCCGGTCGTTTTCCACGACGACGAGTTGCGCCGGCTCACCGGAGAGGAGGGCTGCGTACGCGACCGGACGTCGGCGGAGCTTGGGGACCTGCGGGTTCTTGACACGCCCGAGTGGATTCCGACTCTCGATGAGCTTCTCACGGTGGTCGAAGGTCGCGTTCCTCTCGTGCTCGAGCTGAAGTCGATGCCGGGCCGCAACGCCGGACTTGCGTGGGGCGTTGCCGACCGGCTGAAGCGTTATGCCGGTCCGGCGGCGGTCATGTCCTTCGATCCGGAGCTCCTGATGGAGGTGAGGGCGGGCGACCCACACCTTCCCCGCGGACTGACCGCCGACGGGAACTGGCGGAGCGCCCCCCGCCACCTGCGGAGCACCCTCCGCCTTGGGGTCGATTTCATCTCCTATGCGATCGACGATCTCCCGACCCCGATGCCTGCGTTTGCGCGCCGGTGTCTCAGGATTCCGCTGATCTGCTGGACCGTCAGGACGCCGGCGCAGCTGAAGAAGGCGCGGGCATGGACGGATCAGATCACCTTCGAGGGGTTTTCGCCGTAGCGGCATCACGCCTGTTGCGTCGCAGCATGCGCGGCCTAAGTTCAGGGCATGAGAGGAACCAGCGAGCCGGCCGCGGCGAGCGCGAGGATCGTCTCGGCGATAGCCGAAATCGATCGCTCCGGTTGGGACGCGTGCGCCAATCCGGCGCCGCCCCATAGTTCGAACGGCTCCGCCCAAGGGGCTCTTGCACTCCCGCCCTATAACCCTTTCGTATCCTGGGATTTTCTCGACGCGCTCGAACGGTCCGGCTGCGTTTCGGCGCGGACCGGATGGGCGCCGCGCCATATTGTCCTGGAGGGCGCCGGCGGGCCCGCCGCCGTCATGCCCTGCTACGTCAAATCGCACTCGCAGGGCGAGTACGTCTTCGATTGGGGCTGGGCGGAGGCGTTGGAGCGGGCGGGCGGGCGCTACTATCCGAAACTGCACGTGAGCGTGCCTTTCACGCCGGTCCGTGGGCCACGCCTGCTGGCGCCGGCCGGCCCGGACGCCGCCGGCCGGAAGCGGTTGCTGGCGGCGGCGCTGATCGAACTGTGCCGCCGGACGGGCGCCTCCTCCGCCCATGTCACCTTTCTGCCCGAGGAGGAGGCGGCTCTTCTCGGCGAAATGGGTTTTCTCCACCGGACCGACCAGCAGTTCCATTGGTCGGACGCCGGCTACGGCGACTTCGAGGGTTTTCTGGCCGCGCTCGCCTCACGCAAACGCAAGGCCATCCGCAAGGAACGGCGGGACGCCCTGGCAGGGGGAGAGATCGCGATCGAGTGGCTGACCGGCGGCGACATCACGGAGACGCACTGGGACAGCTTCTTCGCCTTCTACATGGACACGGGCTCGCGAAAATGGGGCCGCCCCTACCTCAATCGCCGCTTTTTCTCGCTCCTCGGGGAGCGCCTCTCCGACCGTGTCCTGCTGGTGATGGCCAAACGTGCGGGCCGCTACATCGCCGGCGCGCTGAACCTGATCGGGTCGGACACCCTGTACGGCCGCCATTGGGGCGCGGTCGAGGAGCACCCGTGCCTGCATTTCGAAGTCTGCTACTACCAGGCCATCGACTTTGCGCTCGCGCACGGCCTCGCGCGCGTTGAAGCGGGCGCGCAAGGCGGGCACAAGCTGGCGCGGGGCTACATGCCGCAGACCACGCATTCGGCCCATTTCATCGCCGATCCCAACTTCCGTCGCGCCGTCGCGGCGTATCTCGCGGAGGAGCGCCGGGATATCGCGCATCAGGGGCAGATCCTAGCGCAGCACAGTCCGTTCCGCCGCCGCTGCCATGCCGACCGCGGCGGCGCCGACTGAGGTCGCTGCGAACAAACCGGGGAGGAAGGGGATGCCGACGCCGGCTTATGACGAACAAAACGTCTTCGCCAAGATCCTGCGCGGCGAGCTTCCGGCTCACAAGGTCTACGAGGACGCGCATACGATCGCCATCATGGACGTGATGCCGCAGGGCAAGGGGCACACGCTGGTCATCCCGAAGGCGGCGTCCCGCAACCTTCTCGACATCGGCACGGAAGATCTGAAGACCGCGATCCTTGCCGTCCAGCACGTGGCGCGCGCCGTCAAGGAGGCGTTCGACGCCCCGGGCGTGCTGGTCATGCAGTTCAACGAGCCGGCAAGCGGGCAGACCGTTTTTCACACCCACTTCCATATCATTCCGCGCTTTGAGGGCGTGCCGCTCAAGCCACATACCGGGCCGATGGCGGATTCCGCCGCGCTCGCCGCCGACGCGGAGAGGATCAGGGCTGCGCTCGGCCGTCGCTAGCCGCCGGCTCTTTCGCGGCGGTCGCCGACTTGACGCCGCGCGGAGCGGCGCCCGCGAGCCACCATCGTGCGACGGCGATGCCGGCGAGCGCCGTCAGGATGCCGGCCGGCACATCCACCAGATGGTGGCCGCCATCGAACGGAACCGACAGGACAACGAGCAGGTTGAGCCCGAGCGCAATCCCTCCCACGAACCGTACCGGCCACAGGAACCACGCGGCGAGCACGGCGATGGCCGTATGGAAGGAGGGAAAGGCGATGAGCCCCGTCAGCTCGTCGATCACCAGAATGCCGATGCGCCCAGCCCGCAAATCATAGAGCTCGCGGGCGTAGTCGGCGTCCACGATGAGCCCGCGGTCGCTCAGCGCGAGCCCCCCCTCCCAATAGTACGCAAAGGCCCCGAACGACGGGAACATTGCCCAGAATGCGACGGTCATCAGCGCGCTGATGCAGAAGGAGAGCATGAACAAGCCGAGGCGGTCGAGCCGCCCCGACAGCGCGAGCACGACCACCACAATTGCGATTTGGGGAAGCGTCGTCACGTAGGCGACAGAGAACGTGATCTTGAGCCAGGGCATCCCCTGCACCGCCGCGACCATGGCAGGCCAGTCGAAGCCGAATGCGCGGTCCCAGTCCGCCAGCAGCCCGTCGATCAGCGGGCGTTCCAGGCGGATGGCGAGGTAGTTCGCGAGCGCCATCGACATGCTGAAGAGCAGCATCGCCGACGTACCCATGGTCATGGCAGCGATGCGCTCGCTTGGACGCCGCGTGCGATACAAGATGCCGATCGCGAACAACGCCGCCGCCGCCAGCAGCGTCGGGAGCGTCGAACGCCAGTCGAGCGCATAACCGGAAAACGGCAGCGCGACGGCGACGATCAGTGCCTGCAGGGCGACCAGCGCGAACACCCGCCGTTCGGCGGCGCTGGTGAGGGCTATGACTTGCCGCGCCATGCGCGCCGGAGTCGCGGCGCGCTGGCGAAAGAAGGCTGCAGAGGTGTTGTCGAAGGCCATGATCGCACGCGAAACGGAAATCCGACGAGAAAATCAAATAGCAACGCGACGTTAACGGGAGGTCACGTGACGATCTTCGGGCGCACGGAGTGGGCGGGGCAGCGGGCCGAAGCCGCGGCTTTGCGGCCACCCGAAGGGCGCGCAGGGTGCGGCCGGCTGGGCGTTTCCCTTCTTTCCCTTCCCGGAAGGTTGAAACCCTTACGGGAACGTTCTAGATAGCCGCCTTCGCGACCGGCTTCGGCCGGGGGCTGAACGGAAGGCGGCTTGTGCCGCAGGATCGTGACAGGCGATCCGGCTTCCGGTGTCTCCGCTCTCGAAGGCGTCATTACAAGCCTTTCCGCGGCGTCTGCCGCACGAGGCTTCGACGGGGCTCCGCGCCAAGGCGGGTCGCACACGGAAAGGCTAGCAGGCATGGGATTCTACGAGCATGTATTCCTCGCCCGGCAGGACGTGTCGGGCCAGCGCGTCGACGAACTGGTCGAACAGTTCAAGGGCGTGATCGAGACGGGCGGCGGCAAGGTCGGCAAGACCGAATATTGGGGCCTGAAGAGCCTCGCCTTCCGCATCAAGAAGAACCGGAAAGCGCACTACACGCTGATGAACATCGAGGCGCCGCATCAGGCGGTGGACGAAATGGAGCGCCAGATGGGCATCAACGAGGACGTTCTCCGGTTCCTGACCACCCGCGTCGATGAGCTCGAAGCCGAGCCTTCGGTTCAGATGCAGAAGAAGGAGCGCGACGAGCGCCGCCGGCGCGACCGCGAGCGCCGCCGCGAGGACGAGGAATAGCCGATGGTCGATATCGCACAATTGCCGACGCGCCGGCCGTTTCACCGGCGGCGCAAGACCTGCCCCTTCTCGGGAGAGGGCGCGCCCCGGATCGACTACAAGGACGTGAAGCTGCTCGAGCGCTACATTTCCGAGCGCGGCAAGATCGTGCCGTCACGGATCACTGCGGTTTCGGCCAAAAAGCAGCGCGAGCTGGCGAAGGCCATCAAGCGGGCCCGTTTTCTCGGCCTGCTGCCCTACGTTCTGAAGTAGCCACAGAATCGTTCGCTGGGGCGGCCGGCCGGCCGCCTCTAACCGTGGAAGCGGGACAGCAAGGAGACGGATATGGAAGTGATTCTGCTGGAGCGCATCGCCCGGCTTGGCCAGATGGGCGACGTGGTGCGCGTGCGCGACGGTTATGCGCGCAACTACCTCCTGCCGCAGGGGAAAGCGCTCAGGGCCAATGAGGCGAGCCGCAAGCGTTTCGAGCGGGAGCGGGTGCAGCTGGAGGCCAGCAATCTGGAGGCGAAGGCGGAGGCGGAGGCCGTGGCGGCGAAGCTTTCCGGAAGCACCTTCGTGGTCTTGCGCCAGGCGGGCGAGACGGGCCAGCTCTACGGCTCCGTATCCACCCGCGACATCACCGAAACCGCCGGCGCCGGCGGCTTCACTTTCGAGCGGCGCCAGGTACGCCTCGACCGCCCGATCAAGACGATCGGCCTGCACGAGGTGACGATCGCGCTTCATCCCGAGGTGGAGGTCCCGATCACCATCAACGTGGCGCGCTCTGAGGATGAGGCGGAGAGGCAGGCCCGCGGCGAGGATCTGACCACGCCGGAGGCGTTTGCCCCGGCCGAGGAGGCTGAGGAAGCGGAAGCGCCGGCAGCGGAGGCCGAAGCCGCGGCCGCAGACCAGCGCCCGGAATGACCGCACGGCGCGGTCGCGACGCGGTGGCGCCCCCTTCTTGTCAGGCACATGGCCCCGCCGGCTTGAGCTGACAAGCAAAACCGCCGTTGCGGCCGGGCCGGATTCCGGCATTCCTTTCCTTCCTGAGGCAGGCGGAGGCCAAGGCGGTCCTTTCCGGCTAGGGCGTGAACTCATAAACGCGCAGCCATAACCGGATCGATGCGAGCTTGACGAAGGCGAGATAGTTGGCAGCGAGCTTGTCGTATCGCGTAGCGACGCGCCGACACTGCTTGATCCTGTTGATGAATCGCTCGACCAGGTTACGCGCTCGGTAGAGGTAAGGGCTGAAGCAGATCGGCTCTTTGCGATTGCGTTTCGGCGGGATGTTTGCCCACGCACCTTTCTGACTCGCGAACTCCCTGATCCAGTCGGCATCATATCCGCGATCTGCGAGCAACGTCGTTCGGGGTTGCAATTCCGTCAGGAGAACCGAGCAAAGGCGACTGTCGTGTGCCTCGCCGGGCGTGAGGCCAAGGCGTACCGGCAGACCATCGGCGTCCACGACCGCGTGAATCTTGCTCGTCAGTCCGCCTCGCGAGCGACCCATACCTTGCTGTTTGTTGCCGGCGATGCAGGCCCCGTGCTGGTGCACGCGCACGATGGACGTGTCGATCATCTGCACCGCCGCATCATGAGAGGCGGCCAGCGCTTCCATGATCCGGTCCCAGACACCTGCCCGCCGCCACCGAACGAAGCGATTGCAGCAAGTCGTGTGCGGACCGCAGCCTTCCGGCAGATCCCGCCAGGGCGCACCTGATCGCAAGACCCAAAATATGCCGTTGAGCACGCGACGATCATCGATGCGGGGGATGCCGCGTGGCTTGTTCGGGAGCATCGGCCTGATGACACTCCACTCACAGTCGCTGAGTTCATAATGCATGATTCGAAGCTCCGATCTTGGAGAGCCGGAGTCATACTTCCGGAGTCGGCGTCAAAGCGGACATGGCAATGACGCCTAGCTACTTCTGAATTTGAACCCAGAGCAAACCTGCGACAGGCTTCTCGCCGCGTGCTAACAACCGCAGCGACAATGGACTGGCGACGTGCTACTTCGTTGCCGGCAGTACGTAGGCGGAAAGCTGCCATGACGCCGCAAACCCGTTATGCTAAATCAGGCAGATTAAGTATCGCATACCAGGTT
>DASWJZ010000149.1:0-6472 GCA_036396875.1 Propylenella sp. | reverse complement strand
TGGGGCGGCCAGCTGATCCGCCAGCCCAACAAGCAGTACGAGGGCATGATCAACGGCATCCAGGATTCGACGCCGGTCCTGCCGAGCTACACCGAGGCTCTGTTCCCCGACTTCGGGCTGTTCTCGCTGCCCTTCCTGTTCCACGGTACGGGCAGCGAGGAGTCCGCGGCCGTCGGCTGGAAGCTCCACGAAAAGGGCCTCATCAACGGCCTCGACAAGGTGTACGTCGCGGCCGTGTATTCGAACGATAATGGCGGGATGCACTTCAACAGCGCGTTCAAGTCGTTCGACGACATGCACGGCAAGAAGGTGCGCGCGGCGGGGCCCGGCGAAGCCGACGTGATCAAGGCGGTGGGCGCGACGCCCGTCTCCATGGCGATCACGCAGGTGGCCGAGTCGCTCAACCGCGGCGTGATCGACGGCACGTTCAACGGCTGGTCCGCGCTCAATACGTTCCGGATCACGCCGCTGATCAAGACCCATGTCGACATGCCGTTCGGCGTGCGCGCGTTCTTCATGGCGATCAACAAGAAGGTCTATGACGGGCTGCCCGCGGCGGCGCGCCGGGCCATCGACAAGAACAGCGGGCTCGAGTTCTCCAAGGCGCACGGCGCGCACTGGGCAGCCGAGGGCTTGAAGGTGCGCAAGGAGTCCGAGAAGGACCGCATCGTGCTGACGCCGTCGAGGGAGCAGCTCGCGGCCTGGTCGGCGAAGTTCCGGATGTTCCACGACGCGTGGATCAAGGAGCAGGATGCGGCCCACCGCCGGAAGCTGTACGACGCCACCATGGATATTCTGAAGGCGTTGCGCGCGAGCAGTTGAGCGGGCTTCCCCGCGCAACGGGGGTTTCGGGCGGGCCCGGCGCGGCGCCGGGCCCGCCTGGTCGTTCGGCGCGGCGATCCCTGGCGGGTCGCGCCCGAGTTGCAAGGAAGGACAGTGTCCATGATCGCGAGAATGCTCATCGGCGCCGCAGCCGCGGCCGCCATCCTCGTCGCGGCCCCCACGGCGCCGTCGGCCGCCGACCCGGTGGTCATCAAGTACGGCACGCACGCCCCGCCGGGCGGCACGACCACCGTCGAGGGCATCCTTCCCTGGATGCGCGCGATCGAGCGCGACAGCGGCGGGGCGGTGAAGTTCCAGGAGTTCTGGGGCGGCCAGCTGATCCGCACGCCCGAGAAGCAATACGAGGCCATGCTCAACGGCATCCAGGACGCCTCCGCCATCGTCACCAGCGCGACCGAGAAGCTGTTTCCCGATTTCGGGATCTTCACGCTGCCGCTGATGTTCCGCGGCACGGGGTCGATCGAGGCCTCGGTCGCCGGCTGGCGGGTGCACGAGAAGGGGCTGATCGGCGGTCTCGACAAGGTGTACGTCGCCGCGGTCTATGCCAACGACAACGGGACGTTACACCTCACCCGGGCGATCAAGTCGGTGGACGACGTGAAGGGCCTCAAAATCCGGGCTGCGGGCCCGGGCGAGGCCGAGGTGATCAAGCTGATGGGCGGCGTGCCGGTGGGTATGGGCATTCCCCAGGTGGCGGAGTCGCTCAACCGCGGCGTCATCGACGGCGCGCTCACCTCGTGGGGCGCGCTCGGGCTGTTCAGGATCGCGCCCCTGATCAAGACGCATGTCGACCTGCCGCTCGGGGTTCGCGCGTTCTTCCTCGGCATCACCCGGAAGAAATTCGACGAGCTGCCGGGACAGGCGCAGGACGCGATCAAGCGCAACAGCGGCCTCGCGTTGAGCCGCAAGCTCGGCACCGGATTCGAGCACGACGGGCTCAAGGTCCGCCGGGAGGCCGAAGGCAACCCGAACAAGGGGATCGTTGCGCCGACGCCGGCGCAGTACCGCGACATCGCAGCCAAGGTGAAGCCGCTGCACGACGCGTGGGTGAAGGAGGAGCCGGGACGCGCCAAGCTGTACGACGAGATGCAGCGCGTGCTGGCGGAGATGCGCGGGGGAAGCTGAAGTTCGCCGCGACCGGCGCGTTCGGCTCGGGCCGCGGCGGCGTTGACCGCATCCGGGGCACCGACTAGAGTCGCGCCGGTCGTGCAAGAGGCAGGCGACGCTGCCCGCGGCGGGAGGAAAGCATTGGTACATCTCACCACCGACGCCTGGCGCACGGCGGCATCTGGGACGTGCCGGAGATGACCGGATGAAGGTCTTCGATTCGCGGGAGCTGCTCGGCCCGGGCACGAATTGGACGGCGTTCGTCGGCGCCGTCGCGATCATGATGGTCGGGATTGCCATCGTCAGCGACGTGCTGATGCGCTGGCTGTTCAATTCGCCCATCCTCGGGGTCGACGACCTCAGCCAGTTCAATCTCGCCGTCATCGTTTCGAGCTTTTTCCCGATGTGCCTCGTGGGCGGGCACAACATCACCATCCGGTTCCTCGGCAAGGCGCTCGGCGTCCGCGCCTCGCTGTGGCTCGAAGTGTGGGGGCAATCGCTCACGCTGTTGATCTTCCTGCTGCTGGCCTGGCAGTTTTTCCGCTTCACCTTGTACGACGTGACCTACACCGGGCTTGCGACCGTCGTGCTCCAGATCCCACAGGCGCCGTGGTGGTGGGTCACAACGATAATCATCTGGCTGTGCGTGCCGTTGCAGGCCGTCGTCGTGTTCGAAACCGTGATCCGGGCGATTCGCAAGGAGCCGCGCTCCATGTCGGAGCAGGCGGCGGATATGGGCGTCTAGCGGACAGAGCGGCGCTCCCCAACCCGGCAGGTCGTCATGGACCCGATTTCACTCGCGACCATCGGCGTCGCGATCATGCTCGCGCTGATTGCGCTCCACGTTCCCATCGGCATTGCGATGGCGGCGGTCGGCTTCGGCGGCGTGTGGCTGCTGCTCGGCTTCGATCCCGCGGTGAAGATGTTCGCGACCGCGCCGACCCAGGTGTTGACCACGCAGGAGCTGGGCGCGATCCCGCTGTTCCTCCTGATGGGTGCGTTCGCCGGCGCGGCAGGGCTGTCCGGCGATCTGTACCGGCTGTTCCACGCCTTCGTCGGGCACCGCCGCGGCGGGCTCGCGATGGCCACCATCGGGGGATGCGGCGGGTTCGGCGCAGTGTGCGGCTCCTCGGTCGCCACCGCGGCGACGTTCCTGCACGTCGCGCTGCCCGAGATGCTCGACCGCAGGTACCAGCCGGCATTGGCGACGGGTTCGATCGCCGCGGGCGGGACTCTCGGGATCCTCATCCCGCCGTCCAACATGATGTTGCTCTATGCCGTCCTCACCGAACAGTTCGTCGTGGCTCTGTTCATCGCCGGCATCATTCCCGGGATCGTCACGATTCTGATCTATTGGAGCGCGATCGCCATCTACACGCGGTTCCGACCCGACGCGGGTCCGCGCGGGCCGCGGATTCCGTGGGGCGATCGCGGCCGCGTCGTCTTGAGCTGCTGGGGCGTCATCGTGCTCGCCGCCGTGGTGAGCGCGGGAATCTACGGCGGCGTGTTCACGGTGCTCGAGGGCGCCGGCGTCGGCGCGATCTTCGCCACTCTGTTCACCTGGTACCGCGGACGGCTGAACCGCGAAGTGTTCTGGAAGGTGCTGTCGCAGGCCGCCGCGACCACCGGCTTCATCTACATCATCGTGATCGGCGCCAACATCCTCGGCTTCTTCATCACCTTGACCCAGATGCCCGACCTCCTGGTGCGCGACGTGCAGGCGCTCGGGTTGCCCGGGTGGCTGATCGTCACATTGTTGCTTGCGATCTACATCCTCCTCGGCGCCATTTTCGACGAGGTGGCGACCATGATCATCACCCTGCCGGTGGTGTTCCCGTTGATCGTCGGGCTGGGCTACGACCCGATCTGGTGGGGCATCATCAACGTCGTGGTGATCATGATCGGCCAGATCGCGCCGCCCATCGGCATCATCTGCTTCGTCTTGCATGGCATGGTGCCGAACATTCCGCTCCGCACGATCTATCTCGGCATCGCGCCGTTCTTCGCGGGCGACATCGTCCGACTCACGCTGCTCGTCATCTTTCCCGTGATCGCGCTTTGGCTGCCGCAGCAGCTCGGCATGCTCGGTCCGGGGCCCTGAGCATCGTCGCATCGGGATTGATCGTTGACCCTTCCGAGGGTGCGCATTAGCATCGCGCGCATCCGTTGCGCTGCATGGGAGGCGACGGGGCGACTCCGGCCTTAACGGCCGCGATCCGGGCCGCGTGAGTATCCGCAAGGCTACCATAGGGCACGGCGACGCGAGGGCGTGGCTAGGTCCGTGCGTCGGGATCGTCGGGGGCGATGGCCGCAACAGGCCAGGCCCTGAACGAACAAGTAACGCAACGGGGCCGCGCATTCGGCGCGAGGCGCCGAGGGATGGTGGGTGCGCGGATGGATCCGGTCCTCCTTTCGATCATCGGCATCGCAGGCATGCTCGTCCTGATCGCGCTGCACGTGCCGATCGGCATCGCCATGGCGGTCGCGGGGTTCGCCGGCGTCTATGCGATGCTCGGTTTCGAGCCGGCGGTGAAAATGTTCGCCACCGCGCCCACCCAGACGCTGACGACGCAGGAGCTTGGCGCGATACCGATGTTTCTGCTGATGGGCAGCTTCGCCGCCGCGGCGGGGCTGTCGGGCGACTTGTATCGGCTGTTCCATTCCTTCGTCGGACATTTCCGCGGCGGGCTCGCCATGGCGACCATCGGCGGGTGCGCCGGGTTCGGCGCCGTTTGCGGGTCCTCGGTCGCGACCGCGGCGACGTTCATGCGCATCGCGCTGCCGGAGATGCTCGATCGCGGCTACCGCCCGACCCTGGCCTCGGGCTGCATCGCCGCCGGCGGCACGCTCGGCATCCTGATCCCGCCGTCGAACCTGATGCTGCTCTACGCCGTCCTCACCGAGCAGTTCGTCGTCGCGTTGTTCACGGCGGCGCTGATCCCCGGCCTGATCTGCGTCGTCATCTACTTCACGACGATCGCCATCGTCGTGCGCGTCCGGCCGGGCATCGGTCCGGCCGGGCCGCGCCAGGCGTGGATCATGCGCCTCAGGACCATCGCCAATTGCTGGGGCGTTCTCACGCTCGCCTTCGTCGTCAGCGGCGGGATCTACGGCGGCGTGTTCACGGTTCTCGAAGCCGCCGCGGTCGGGGCGATCTTCTCCTTCCTGTTCACCTGGTACCGCGGGCGCCTCAGTCGCGAGGTGCTCTGGCGCGTCCTGTCGCAAACCGCGGCGACCACGGGCTTCATCTACATCATCATCATCGGGGCGAGCATCTTCACCTTCTTCGTCACGCTCACCCAGATGCCCGACGCGCTGGTGCGCGACATCCAGGCCGCCCAAATGTCGCCGGGGCTGATCATCTTCCTCCTGCTCGTGATGTACATCATCCTCGGCAGCATCTTCGAGACCGTCGCGGCGATGATCATTACCTTGCCGGTCGTCTTTCCGTTGATCGTCGGGCTGGGCTATGACCCGATCTGGTGGGGCGTGATCAACATCATGGTGATCGAAATCGGCCAGACCACGCCGCCGATCGGGATCATCCCCTTCGTGTTGCACGGCATGATGCCGCAGATCCCGCTGAAGACGATCTTCACGGGCATCATTCCGTTCTTCTTCGCCGATCTTACGCGGCTTGCGATCATCGCCATCTTCCCGATCCTCGCACTGTGGCTGCCCGGAAGGCTCGGCATGCTCGGGATTTAGAGGGGCTCGACGCCGGTAACCGAATCTCAACCGGCTAAGCTCTTTGATCCCGAACGCCCGCGCCGGGCGCCCGTTTTGAACGAGCCCGGGCTTCGGGTAGAATGCCCGAGGCCGGCGCGGTACGGGAGTAAGGGATCATGATTCGGAGGTTTGTCGCGGCCCTCGTGGTCATCGCGGCGCCGCACGCCGCCCTGGCGCAGAAGGTCCCTCCGATCTTCCAGCCGCCCGACGTGCCGATGGCCGACTTCCCGCCGCGGTCCGAGGTCCAGTCCGCGCCGCCGTCGGAGAAACCGGCGCTCTACGACACCAAGGTCTACAATGCGGCGACAGCGAGCTATTTCGAACTGAAACAGCCGGGCGGCGACTTCAACTGGTACAAGGCCCAGGAGTACGCCGAGAACGCCAACTACAAGGGCGTGCGCGGCCGGCTCGCCGTGATCAAGAACAAGGGCATCCAGGACTTCCTGGTCAAGACCTTCCGCCCGTCGATCGCCTGGATCGGGCTCAAGTACTATTGCCGGCTCAACGCGCTTCAGTGGGTGTCGGGCGAGTTCTGGCCGTTGACGGGCTACGCGAACTGGGGCACGCCGTGGAACGTCATGGGGGCCTCGCCGCACAACCCGACGCTCTCCGGCTGCGAGAGCACCGACGTCCAAGGGTTCCGGGGCGTGCATATCTGGGGCCACGAAGGGAACTACAAGTGGAACGTCAATGGCGGGGCCAAGATCTTCTACGACTTCTTCGTCGAGTATCCGACCGGCCGTCCGTGAACCGTCCCCGCCCCGAAGCGCCACGGGCCCGATAGCTTGCACAA
>DASWJZ010000148.1:0-1727 GCA_036396875.1 Propylenella sp. | reverse complement strand
AGGCCAGGTTTTCATCGGGCCGCAAGGGCCGCCAGGCGTGGCGCAAGACCGGCTCGTCGTCGCGTATGACAACAACAGCGTTCTGGTTACCGATTGGCTCGACCAGAGCGCACGGGAGCGCTACGGCACGATGATCTTCGTGCGCTGCGGGGCGGCATGATCGGAAATGATATCAACAGGCGAAAAGGACACGGGTGAAGCATGACGACGAAGGGCGTTCTGACGATGTTCGGTTCCCTTTGCATCGCCGCGATGCTGACGCTGCCGGCGCCGGCGGCCGAGCGTGCACTGCAGATCCTCGACCAGCCGGGCTACGTGCCGACGCCGGAAGAGGAACTGCTGCCGGCCGAGTTCCGCCCGCAGCCGGTCTACTTCCGCTCGAACGAACCGCCCGGCACAATCATCATCCATACGGAAGAGCGCTTCCTCTACGTCGTGCAGGAGAACGGTCAGGCGATCCGCTACGGAGTCGGCGTCGGCCGCGAAGGTTTCGAGTGGCAGGGCCTCCTGAAGGTGTCGCGCAAGACGGAATGGCCGGACTGGCGACCGCCGCCGGAGATGATCGAGCGCCAGCCCTACCTGCCGCGCTTCATGGCGGGCGGGCCCGGCAATCCGCTCGGCGCCCGGGCGCTCTACCTCGGCGATACCGTCTATCGCATCCACGGCACAAACCAACCGCAAACGATCGGCTACGCCGTCTCGTCGGGATGCTTCCGTCTCGTCAATCGCGACGTGATCGACCTCTACGATCGCATTCCGGTCGGCACGAAGGTGATCGTGCGGCAGGCGGCGCAGCTCTGAAGAAGCAGGCGGGGATCGACAGCATGCGTATCCGGTTTTTGTACCGCCGTGCCGTCCGGCTGCTGGTTGCTGCCGGGCTCTTCATGCCCGGCCTGGCGGTCGCCGCGACCCTCGACGACGTGAAGGCGCGCGGGACGCTGGTTTGCGGCGTCAACGAGGGCCTCCTTGGGTTCGCCATGCAGGACAGCGCCGGCGAATGGGCCGGCTTCGACGCGGACTTTTGCCGCGCCGTCGCCGCGGCCATCTTCAATGACGTGGAGAAGATCGCGTTCATGCCGATGTCGCTCGACGACCGGTTCACCGCGCTCCGCGACGGCAAGATCGACATGCTGTCGCGCAACTCGACCTGGACGATGGGACGCGAGACGGAGTTCGACCTGACGTTCGCCGGCGTGACCTACTACGACGGACAAGGCTTCATGCTGCCGCGCTCGGCCGGGATTCTTTCGGCGCTGGAACTCGACGGCCGCAAGATCTGCGTGCTCGCCAGCACGACGACCGAAGCTAATCTCGCCGACTACTTCGGCGCCAACAACATGACCTACGAGGCGATCGTCACGACGTCGGCGGCGGCGTCGCTCGCCGCCTACAAGGCGGGAACATGCGAGGTGATGACCAGCGACATGTCGCAACTTTACGCGGCGCGCGTCCAGCTCGACGATAGCGCCGAGCATGTCATCCTCGCCGATGCGATCTCGAAGGAGCCGCTCGGACCGGCGGTGCGCGAGGCCGATCCGGAATGGGCGACACTGGTGAAGTGGGTGCATTACGCGCTGATCAACGCGGAGGAACTCGGGGTCTTCTCCTACAACATCGAGCAGGCGCTGGCCTCGAAGAAGCCGGAAGTGCGGCGGCTGGTCGGGCTGGAAGGCGATTTCGGCGAGCGGCTCGGACTCGGCAACGATTGGGTCGTGCGGATGGTGGGT
>DASWJZ010000147.1:0-27086 GCA_036396875.1 Propylenella sp. | reverse complement strand
TTGTCCGAGCGTCCCTCTGCCAACTCAAGTATTGCAGCGGTCTCAGTTCTCTCGCCAAGGAATTCAAAGAGGCCCTTAACAATTATCAGAAGGTTCTCGCGGCTAAGTGGGTCAACTTCAGTAATAGATGTCGCGAACTGATCGTCAGCGAACTTCGGCAGCTGCGCCGTCCCGTACAGCGCGTCGTCCTTCACCAGAATGGGCGGCTGGACCTCCGTGTAGCCGTGCTCCTGCGTATGCAAATCGAGCATGAACTGGCCGAGCGCGCGCTCCATGCGCGCGAGCCCACTCTTCAGCACCACGAAGCGCGAGCCGGAAAGTTTTGCGGCCGTCTCGAAGTCCATCTGGCCGAGCGCCTCGCCCAGCTCGAAATGCTCCTTCGCCGAGATGAGCTCGCGCGGCTCCCCCCATTTCCGCTCCTCGCGATTGGCGCTCTCGTCCGGCCCGACCGGCACGTCGTCCGCCGGCACGTTCGGAATTTCGGCCATGGCATTCTCAAGCGCCTTGACCGCGTTGCGCTCCTCCGCCTCCGCCGCGCCCATCGTCTCCTTGAGCGCCGCCACCTCGGCCATCAACGCCCCCGCCCGCGCCTCGTCCTTCCCGGCCTTCGCCTGGCCGATCTCCTTCGAGGCGGCGTTGCGCCGCGTCTGCGCCTCCTGCAGCTTCTGGATCGCCGCGCGCCGCGCCTCGTCGAGCGCGATCAGCCGCTTCGCCGCCGGCTCGGTGCCGCGGTTCTTGAGCGCGCGGTCGAGCGCCTCGGGACTGTCGCGAATCCAGCGAATGTCGAGCATCAGGGCGCCCACCCTTGTCGTCATTGCCGGACTTGCTCCGGCAAGCCGTTCCGGCGTGTGGAACAGGCGCGAGCGGTAACGGAATGGATGTCCGGGTCAAGCCCGGGGACCGGGCCGGGCTCAACCGGCGCATCACGCAGTCGTGCCGCGACGATGAGCGAGGAAGCGGGTTAACCCTTCAGTTGGCCCCCGTCCCAAGCAGCCTCCGCAGGGAGTCGTCAAAGTCGAAGTCCTGCGAGATGATTTCGTCGAGGGAGAATGGGCATTCCTCCGGCAAGTCGGCCGCCAACCGGGCACCGTGCCCCCGCAAGCTCGCCGCCGCGGCCTTTCTCGCTCCCTGCCAAAGCTTCTGCATCTCGATCAGTTGCCGCATCGAAGGCGCGTAGCGATCGGGCAACGCGACATTGAAGTTCGTCGCCTCAGCACGCCAATGCGAAAGCGCGGGCGATTCGGGATCGGATGCCGCTTTGATCAAATGAAGAAGAATCTGCCGGATCAGGTTTTTGGCAGCGTTCACCTCCGCCTTGCCCAAGTCCTCGATCTCCTCCGCCACATGGTCGATGTCGAGCGTTTCGGGGAGATCGGAGCGCCGGCCGTTCAGCGCGCGCAGGAGCTTCGCCTGATGCTGTGTCCAGGCGAAGAAATCCGTGTCGTAGTCCGGCTCGACGGCGGTGCGGTGCTCGCCCATCCGTACCTCCTGACGCTATCCTACCGGAGCCGGCAGCCGGCGTCCAAAGCTCCTACTCGGCGGCAGCGGCCGCGTCGACGGCCGCCGCCTGCGCCCGCTGGCGCTCGATCCAGCGCACCGCCTGGATCGAGATTTCGTAGAGGAGCAGCGTCGGGATCGCGAGGCTGATCTGGCTGATCGGATCGGGCGGGGTCAGAACCGCCGCGACGACGAAGGCGATGACGATCGCGTATTTCCGCCGCGACTTCAGCGCGTCGGCAGTGACGATGCCGGCGCGCCCGAGCAGGGTCAGCACGACGGGCAGCTGGAAGACGAGGCCGAAGGCGAAGATGAGCGTCATGATCAGGCCGAGATACTCGTTCACCTTCGGGAGAAGCTCGATCGACGCCTGCCCTTCCCCGCCCGTCTGCTCCATCGACAGGAAGAAGGTCATGGCGAGCGGCATGACGAAGAAATAGACGAGCATGGCGCCGATGGCGAAAAGGATCGGCGTCGCGATGAGGAAGGGCAGGAAGGCGCGCCGCTCGTTCCGGTAGAGCCCCGGCGCGACGAACTTGTAGATCTGGTTGGCGATCACCGGAAAGGCGAGGAACAGCGCACCGAACAGCGCAAGCTTCATCTGCGTGAAGAAATACTCCTGCGGCGCGGTATAGATGAGCCTGATCTCGCGCAGCGGTCCGGCGGCCCGCTCATACGGCACGATCAGGATATTGAAGATATCGTCGGCGAAGTAGAAGCAGACGATGAAGGCGATGAAGATCGCCACCATGGCCCGCATCAGCCGCCGGCGAAGCTCGATCAGGTGCTCGATGAGCGGCGCCTTCGAGGCCTCGATGTCGTCATGACTCATGCCGCGTCGCTTCCCTGCGCGGACGCGGCGGCGCCCGTCTTCAGCGGCTCGGCCTCATGCGGCTTTGCCGCGGCCTGCGGCGAAGCGGCCTTTGCCGGCTTGGGGCCGATCGGCGCCTTGGCGGCGCGCACTGTGTCGTCGATCTCCTTCTTCGCGTCCTTCAGCGGATCGATCCGCGCCATGGACTGCAGCTCCTTGCGCGTATCCTCCAGGCCGGCTTCGCGTTCGGCCTCGCGCAGCGCCTCGTCGAACTGACGTTTGAAGTCGTTCGCAGTCCGCCGGACCATCCCCATCGTCTTGCCGAAGGACCGCAGCATGCGCGGCAGCTCCTTCGGGCCGACGACGATGATCGCGACCGCCGCGATCACGAGAATCTCGCTCCATCCGATGTCGAACATGGACCCTGCGCCTCGGCGGGCTGTGCGATGCTCAGCCGGCCTTCGTCTTGTCCTCGGCGCGGGCGGCGCTCATCGGTTCGGAAGGGTTGTGGTCGATGGTCGCGGGAGGCTCGTTGTCGTTCTCGGCCATCCCCTTCTTGAAGCTCTTGATACCCTTCGCCACGTCGCCCATCAGGTCGGAAATCTTGTTGCGCCCGAAGAGCAGCACGACGAGGGCGACCACGAGCAGAATCTGCCAGATACCAATGGACATAGCATTGACCTTTCATCCCTTTCGGGAGGTTCGGCGCGGACTATCGCAAATCGCCCCCGCGCCATCAATCTTCGCTCAGTCGCCCTCCGGGAAGATCAGGATGTCGCGCGGGCCGAAGCTCACGCGCACTTCCGCGCCAGGACCGATCCGGTCGGTGGGACGCGCCTTGGCGAGAAGATAGGTCTCCAGCCCCTCCACCGCCACTTCAAAAAGCTCGACTTCGCCGAGGAAGTGGCGGGACACGACGCGCCCCGGCGCGCCCGCCCCGGATTCGGCGGGCGCCAGAAGCACGCCCTGCGGCCGGATGGCGACCGCGACGCTGCTGCCCTCCTTGTATTCCCGGGCTGCGAACCGGCCGATGCGCGTCACCGCCTGACCCGCCTCGACGCGGCCCTCCAACTCGTTCAGGGGACTGAAGAAGCGGGCGACGAACAGGCTGTCCGGCCGGTCGTAGAGATCTTCGGCGGTGCCGCTCTGCACGACGCGCCCGCCGCGCATCAACACCACCCGGTCGCTCATCCGCATCGCTTCCTCCGGATCGTGCGTGACGACGACGGCCGTGGCCCCGGTCTCCCGCAGCACCGCCATCGTATCGGCACGCACGCTGTCCCTCAGCCGGCTGTCCAGACCGGAGAACGGCTCGTCCATCAGGAGTATTCCGGGCCGCGGCACGATGGCGCGGGCGAGCGCCACGCGCTGCTGCTCGCCGCCCGACACTTCGTGCGGGTAGGCGTCGGCAAGATGTTCAAGCCCGACGCGGGCGAGCGCCGCGCGCGCCTCCTGCCGCCGCGCCGTGCGGTCGAGCGCCGTCAGGCCGAACATGACGTTCCTGAGCAGGCTAAGATGCGGGAAAAGCGCGTAGTCCTGGAATATCAGGCCGATCGCCCGCTTCTCCGGCGGCACGAAGACCCGCTCCGAGGCGACTTCCCGCCCGTCGACGAGAACGCGCCCGGCGGTCGGAACGTCGACCCCCGCGGCGATGCGAAGCAACGTGGTCTTGCCGCAGCCCGAGTGGCCGAGGAGCGCCACGATCTCGCCGGGCGTCACGTCGAGATGCACGTCCTGCAGCACCGTCGCCGCGCCGAAGCGGCGGGTCACCCCCTCGAGCGTCAGGTGGGAGGCGATCGTCGCCGCGGCGCGCGAGCGGCGCGCTCTGGCGGCTTGCGGGGTCCGGCTCATGCGACCGGCTTATGGAGCGCCGCGGCGCGAGCGGCAAGACGCGTCAGCTCGCGCCGGTCTCTTCGCTTTCCTCCGGCCGGTCGTCGTCGATGCCGGGAAAGTCGAACTCGAGCGGGTCCTCGTCCTCCCGCAGATCCGGCGCGTCGTCCGGCTCCAGCGCCGTCTCGCGGGGATTGGCAAGCGCCTCGATCAGCCCCGCCGCCTTGAGGTCGGCGAGACCGGGTAGGTCGCGGATGGATTCCAGCCCGAAATGATCGAGAAAGGCCGGCGTCGTGCCGAATGTGACGGGACGCCCCGGCGTGCGCCGCCGGCCGCGCAGTCTGATCCACCCCGCTTCAAGCAACACGTCGAGCGTGCCCTTGGAGACCGCGACTCCGCGTATTTCCTCGATTTCGGCGCGGGTGACCGGCTGGTGATAGGCGGCGATGGCGAGCGTCTCCAGCGCCGCGCGCGAAAGGCGCTTCTGCTCCACCACATCGCGCTTGAGAACGAACGCCAGATCCTCCGCCGTGCGGAACGCCCAACGGTCGTCGCTCCGCCGCAGATTGACGCCGCGGCCGGCGTAGGCCGCCTGCAGCTCGCGGAGCAGCGCGGCGAGATCGACGCCTTCCGGCATCCGCGCGGAAAGCTCCGCTTCCGACAGCGGCTCGGCCGCAGCGAAGAGCAGCGCCTCCAGCATGCGCAGATGCATGCGCTGACTTTCCGGAGAAAGGCTGGTCACATTGGCGCCTTCCCAGGCGGAAGCGGCTTCAGCCATTGGCGGCCTTGGCAAGCGGCGCCTGGTCCTTCAGACGCCGACGGAGATAGAGCGGTGCGAAATGCTCGCGCTGTCTGAGCTCGAGCTCGCCTTCCCTCGCCAGTTCGAGGCTCGCCGACAGCGCGCTCGCCCGCGCCGTCGCGCGGAACTCGGGCTGCACCAGATATTCGATCAGGAACGAGTCGAGCGTCGCCCAGACCACGCCGTCGCCGATCAGCCGGATCAGCCGGTCGCGCGCCTCCTGCAGCGAGAACACACGGCGCTCGGTGACCCTGATCCTGGTGGCGACGCCGCGCAGGCGCAATGCGCCGTAGGCGGACAGAAGATCGAAGAGCCGGGCATCCCACACGGCGTGCTTGCAGACCGACAGCGGCTCGGGCATCCCGCGGGGGAAGAAGTCGATGCCAAGGCGGGGTGACGCGATCAGCCTGCGGCCGGCTTCGCGTATGGCTTCCAGGTGCCGCAGCCGGCGCGCCAGAACCGCCGCCAGCTCCTCCCCGCTCGGCTCGTCCTCTTCCTCCTCCGGCAAGAGAAGCCGCGACTTCAGATAGGCGAGCCAGGCCGCCATCACGAGATAGTCGGCGGCGATCTCCATGCGGAGCCGCCGCGCCGCCTCGATGAAGGCGAGATATTGCTCCGCGAGGGCGAGAATGGAAATCCTCGCGAGATCGACCTTCTGGTCGCGCGCCAGCTTCAGGAGAAGGTCGAGCGGACCTTCGAAGCCGTCGACATCGACGACCAGGCAGTCGTCGTTGACGGCGACGGGCTCCTCGAAGGCGGCGTCGGCCTCGAACGCCCCGGCAAAGTCCTCGGTCATGCCTAGGCCGCCCTTGCCAGCAGCGCGTCGAAGCGGGCTTCGAGCGCCGCCCGGTCAGCCTCCTCCCCGCCGCGCGGACAGGCGAGCGCGGCATCGGTCCGGCGCAGCGCGTCACCCGATAGTTCGGGAACGGAGGTGGCAATCTCCAGCATTTCGTCGATCTGGCCATTGCAATGGAGCACGAGATCGCACCCCGCCGCGATCGCTCCTACACCGCGGTTGCGGACGTCGCCCGACAGGGCGCCCATCGATATGTCGTCGGTCATCAAGGCTCCATCAAAGCCGATTCGCCTTCGGATTACGTTAACGATGACTGAGGGGGAAAGCGTGGCGGGAGCGCCATCATCGATGTCCGAAAAAACGACATGGGCGGTCATTCCGAGGGGAACCCGCTTAGCCAGCAGCCGGAACGGCAGGAAATCCCGCGCCTCCAGCTCGGCGACCGTCGCGTCGACCCGCGGCAGTTCGGCATGGCTGTCGACGATCGCGCGGCCGTGCCCGGGCATATGCTTCATGACCGGAAGGACACCCCCCGACAGGAGACCGTCGAGCTGCGCGCCTCCAAGGGTTGCGACCGCATCCGGCGTACGGCCCAGCGCCCGGTCGCCGATCGCCGGCGTGCCGCCTTCAACCGGCACGTCGAGCATCGGCAGGCAGTCAACATTTATGCCGAGCGCCAGGAGGTCGAGCGCAATCAGCTTGGCGCCGAGAAACGCTGCCTCCGTTCCGGCAAGCGGGCTGACGTCGTAGATGCGCCCGTACACCGAGCCGGCCGGGTAGTCGCGCAGGTGCGGCGCACCGAAGCGCTGCACGCGCCCGCCCTCCTGATCGATCAGGATCGGCGCATCCCACCCGAGCGCCGCGCGCGCCGCCGCGCAGAGGCGAAGGATCTGTTCGGGACTGTCCGTGTTCCGCTTGAACAGGATGACGCCCCAAGGCTGCGCGTCGCGCAGGAACGCCCCCTCGTCCTGCGAGAGCTCCGTTCCCGAAAGCCCGCAGATAAAGGCCCTGGGCGTCACCTTAGCCCTGTGCCGCCCGCATCATTGGGTGACGAAGCAGGTCCCCCCTGCCGCCTTCAGGGATTCGCAGACCCCGATGGCCTCGTCGCGCGATCCCCACGGTCCGACGCGGACGCGGTAGTAGATCCCCTTCTCGCCAAGATCGGCCTCCTGGATCGTCGGCTGCAGCCCAGCGAGGACGGAGCCGTAGCGGCGCTGAAGATCGGCAAAGGACGCCTGCGCCTGCTCCATGCTGCGCTGGGCACTGACCTGAACCAGGAAGCCGCCGTCGGAGGCGACGGCAGGCGGCGGGGCCGCCTCGGCCGCTGCCGGAGCACTGCTCAGGAGATCGACCGGCGCCTCGTTGGCCGCTTGCGGCTGGGGAACGGCCGGCTCCTCCGTCCGGAGGGCAGCTGCCTGCTCCGCGGGCGCCGCCGGCAACTCGGTGACGACCTCGGGCGCAAGATCGGCGCCGACCGACGCGAGATCCGAACTGCTCACGTCCGGCTCGGCCTCGGCAGCCGGTGGGACCTGCCCGCTATCGTTCCGCGCTCCGTTCGGCGCGGCGTCGGCGCCGATTGTCGTCGTGCGAACCGGAATCGCTTCGATCGCATCGCCCGGCTCGGTCGCAAGCGCGGTCTCGCGCGCCGGCGGATCATCCGCAACCGCTGCGGGCTCCGTAGCTACGATCGTGCCGTCAGGCCGGACGACGAAGGTTTGTACGCGGCGCGGCCCGACATCCTCATCGGCGCCATCGGCTGCTGCCGCGGCTCCTCCGGCGGCGCTCTCCACGTCCTCACTGCCGGCCTCGCCGACCGGCCGCACCAGCGGCTCGTCGCTCTCGATCTGCGACGGCGGCAGGATGATGCGCGCGATCTCGCGCGGCTCCTCGGCGTTGTCGACCACCTGGCCTTCGACCGCGGGCGCGTTCCCGGCCACCCGGGCGTAGACGGCGTCGCCGACCGATTCTTCCTCGGTTGCAGCCTGAGACGCGTCGGCCATGACCTTGACGTCGCCTTCAGGCGCGGAAATGACGGGGGGCGGACCCGACGGCGCCTGCTCGGCGGCGCGCATGTACATGGCCGCTGCGCCACCGACGACGATCACCCCGATCACGCTGGCGGCGGTCAGCAGGCCTCGGCGCGAGCGGCCTCTCTGCGCCGGCGCCCGCGGCGGCGCCTGAACGACCGGTTCGCGCGCCGCCGGAGGTGCAACCGCCGGCTCCTCAGCCGGAAGCTGGGGCTCATCCACCGTCCAGTCGGTCGCAAGCGTCGGGTCGGCGTAGTTCGATTCAAGTTCCCGCGAAAGCTCGGCTTCAACGGCCGAGAAATCGAACCTACGCGGCTCATCCTCTTCGGGCCCTTCGATCGGGTCGCTGAATGTCGGACGCCGCTCGCGCCGGAATTCCGCCGCCGCCGCGCGCAAATCCTCCTGGCTCCGCCGCATGTCCTCCTCGAAAATGTCCTCGCCCGGCTGCGACGGCCGCTCCAGCGACGCCGGATGAACGATCGGCGCGCTGCCGATGTCATCGTCGACAAAGCGGAGCCGCCGTTTCGCCGGCTGCGGCGACTCGATCGCCGGAGAGGCATCTTCCTCCCACGTGTCCTCCTGCGCGCGGCCTGATCCGGCAGGGCCGCGGAAGCGATACTCGGGCTGGACGCGGGCGGGCGCGTCCCGGGCTTCGTCCGGCGGCGCCGAAGGCCGCCGGCGGGCAGCGCCGTCCTCCGCCTGAACGCGAACGTTACCGGCCGGCTCCGCCGCCTCGGGCGCTTCTTCGTTCAGCGATTCGGCATGGCTCCCCCCGGCCCGGCGCTCGAACCGGCTGAGTTGCTCCTCGATGGAACGCAGCAACGCGTCGGGATCGTCCGGCTCTTCAGGCGACGGTTGCGCCGCAGGCGCGCGTGGAGCGCCCGCAGTCAGCGCCCGCCGCACCGGCGCGAACGAATTTTCGAGCTCGCTCATCAGTTCCGCCTCGAGGTCGGCGGAGAACGCGCTCCGATCGATTCGTTCCTCGCGAAGCGGTTTCGGCCGATGCGGCCTCGCGGTGGAGAAGGCGCCGTCTTCGCTGACGATCCGGGCAAGCTCGATCAGCGGATCCTCTTCCGCATCGTAGCCGGGACGCTCAGGCGTCTGTCCCATCGCACGCACCTTCTTGGGATCGCTGCCAGCCATTTCGTGGCCCTCGGTTTGGCTTGCCGCTGGAATCGTGGCGTCACGTCACCGCAGGTTATTACATTTCATCCGGTGCCTCGACACCCAGAATGTCGAGCCCGCATTTAAGCACCGTCGCGACTGCGGTGACCAGACCAAGACGGGCACAGCTCAGATTTATGTCTTCCGGTCGAATGAAGCGTAATTGGGGCAGATCCTTGCCTTTGTTCCAGTGCGCGTGGAAGGCGCTCGCCAGATCGTAGAGGTAGAACGCCACCCGGTGCGGCTCACGGCTGCGCGCTGCAGCCTCCAGGATGCGGGGCCAGTCGGCCATCCTGCGCACCAGTTCCCGCTCGCCCTCGTCCTGAAGGAGCAGGAAATCGGCCTCCGCGAGCGCCGCCGGATCGAGCGCCAGCCCGGGCATTTCGCCCCGCGCCTGGCGCCTGACCGAGGCGGTGCGCGCATGCGCGTACTGGACGTAGAAGACAGGGTTGTCCTTCGACTGCTCCTGAACGGCGACGAAGTCGAAGTCGAGCGGCGCATCCGACTTGCGGAAGAGCATCATGAAGCGCACGGAGCCCGGCCCCACCTCTTCCACAACCTCGCGCAGAGTCACCAGGTCGCCGGAACGCTTCGACATTTTCACGGGCTCGCCGCCGCGAAAGAGACGGACCAGCTGGCAGAACTCGATCTCGAGCGTCGCCGCCCCGCCGGTGATCGCTGCGACGGCCGCCTTCATCCGCTTGGCGTAGCCGCCGTGGTCGGCCCCCAACACGTCGATCATCGTGCGGAATCCGCGCAGATACTTGTCGTAGTGATAGGCGATGTCCGAAGCGAAATAGGTATAGCTGCCGTCCGATTTCATCAGCGGCCGGTCCATATCGTCGCCGAACTCGGAGGCGCGGAAAAGCGTCTGCTCGCGGTCCTCCCAATCCTCCGGCACCTGGCCCTTCGGCGGCGGCAGGACCCCCCGGTAGATCAGGCCCTTTTCGCTGAGCGCAGCAATCGCCTCCGCCACCCGGTCGAGGGAGCCGGACTGCAGCGATCGCTCCGACGAGAACACATCGTGGCGAATGCCGAGGAGGTCGAGATCCTCGCGGATCGTCGCCATCATCGCCGCGATGGCGCGCTCGCGCACCACCGGCATCCATTCGGCCTCCTGAAGATTGAGAAGTCCCTCGCCGAACTCCGCCTTCAGCGCCGCGCCGACCGGCTTCAGGTAGTCGCCCGGATAGAGCCCGCTCGGGATCTCGCCAATCCGCTCTCCGAGCGTCTCGCGGTAGCGGAGATAGGCCGAGCGTGCGAGCTGCTCGACCTGGGCGCCGGAGTCGTTGATGTAGTATTCGCGCGTCACCTCGTGGCCGGTCGCGGTCAGCAGACCGGCGATGGCGTCGCCGACCACGGCGCCGCGGCAATGCCCGACATGCATCGGACCCGTCGGATTGGCTGAGACGAACTCCACGTTGACCTTGCCGCCGCCGCCGAGACCGGACCGGCCGTAGCGCAGTCCCGCATTGAGGACTGCCCCGACCTGCCCCGCCCAGAACCGGTCCGACAGCCGCATGTTGATGAAACCGGGCCCTGCCACCTGGACCGTATCGATGTCGGGGTCGGCCTCCAGCCGCGCGGCGATCTTCAGGGCCAGCTCGCGCGGCTTCATCTTGAGCGGCTTGGCGAGGATCATGGCCGCGTTCGTCGCCACGTCGCCATGCGCCGGGTCGCGCGGCGGCTCTGCCGTGATCCGGTCGACCGCATCGCCGGCGTCGGCCAGCGCCGCATTGTCGACAGCAGTCTGAAGCGCGGCCCTGACACGCTGTTCGAAGTCGGCGAAAAGGTTCATCGGAAAGTCCTGCGGCGGCAAAGCATTCGCACCGCGCAGCCACGGCGAATCAGCCTGATCGAGGGCGCGGCCTATCCCAGATCGGGAGTGGCGTCAAACAGCCGCTGGTGCTCCGAAACGGCGTAGCGGTCGGACATGCCGGCTACGTAATCCGCCACGCGCCGGGCGGTCTGCAACGTGTCCGCGGCGTCGAGGCCCTGGCGCCAGTCTTCCGGAAGCAGCGACGGATCGTCGAGCAGCGCTTCGAACAGGTCGGCGATCAAGACCTCGGCCAAGCGCACCGGCCGAAGGACGGTTTCGTGACGATAGACCTTCTCGAAGAGGAATTGCTTCAGCGCCCGCTCCGCTTCGGCAAGGTCCGGCGAAAAGCGGATCAGCGCCTCCCCGGCTCGGCGCGCGGCATCGGCGCTCTGCACCCCCGCATCGGTGATCCGCCGAAACGATTCGCCGAGCACGTCCTTGATCATCACGGTGATGGCTCGCCGCGTCAGCTCGTGGATGACGCGGCTCCGCTCCAGGCCGGCATGCTCGCTGTGAATTGCATCGAGGAGCGGTCCCGTCAGCGGCTGGTCTTCGAGATCGGCCAGGATCAGGAGCCCGGCGCGCAGCCCGTCCTCGATGTCGTGGCAGTCATAGGCGATGTCGTCGGAGATCGCCGCAGCCTGGGCCTCGAGGCTGGCGAAGAGCTGCAACTCGAGATCGACGCGCTCCTGAAAGGCGCGGATCGCATAGGGCAGCGGCCCGCCTGCATACGGGCCGAGACTGTCCCCGGCGGCATCGACGAGCGGCCCATTGTGCTTTACCAGCCCCTCCAGCGTCTCCCAGGTGAGATTGAGGCCGTCGAAGCTCGGATAGCGGCGCTCCAGAGCGGTGACCACCCGGAGGCTCTGCCCGTTGTGGTCGAAGCCCTCATAGGCGGAGAGCGCCTCGTCGAGAGCGCGCTCGCCGGCATGGCCGAACGGCGGATGGCCGAGGTCATGCGCTAGCGCGAGCGCCTCGGCCAAATCCTCGTCGAGGCCGAGCGGTCGGGCGAGCGACCGCGCGATTTGGGCGACTTCGAGCGTGTGCGTGAGGCGCGTGCGGAAATGGTCGCCTTCGTGGTGAACGAAGACCTGCGTCTTGTGCTTCAGCCGGCGGAAGGCATTCGAATGGATGACGCGGTCGCGGTCGCGCTGGAACGGGGAACGTGCCGGGTCGTCGGGTTCCGGATAGAGCCGGCCGCGCGAAACGGCCGGATCCGCGGCATAGGGCGCACGCCAGTGAACGCCGCGGCGCAGGATTTCTTGCGGCAGTTCGGCCATCAGCCTTCCCGATTGACGACAGCCCCGGCGGTTCTTAGCTACAATGGCACAAGGGGCAAGAGCGCAAGGGCGCGACATGGACGAGCAGAGCGTAAGGCTTTCGGAGCGCGCCGCGGGGCGAATCGCGAAGATTCTCGCCGGCGAGCCGGCCGGCACGGCGCTGCGCGTCAGCGTCGAGGGCGGCGGGTGCTCCGGTTTCCAGTACCGTTACGATCTGGTGCAGGAGGAGCCGGGCGCGGACGACGTCGTGCTCGCCAGGGATGGCGCCACGGTGCTGATCGACGCCGTTTCGCTCGAATACATGAGCGGGTCGGAAATCGACTTTGTCGACGACCTGATCGGACAGTCCTTCCAGATCAGAAATCCCCACGCCACGGCCTCCTGCGGCTGCGGCACCAGCTTCTCCGTCTGACCGGGCAAGGAGTGCGCTCCCTCTGCCGTCGACATTGCCGCACTTGATCCGGCAATTCATTCCATCACCGGCCGCGCCGTCACGAAGTGGATGCCAAGATCAGGCGATGGCATGATGGTGCGCGGGATGGAGTTCCAAGCGTGATGCGGATCGCCACCTGGAACATTAACGGTGTCAAGGCGCGGATCGAGAGCCTGCTCCGCTGGCTCAGCGAAGCTTCGTCCGACGTCGTCTGCCTGCAGGAGATCAAGACCGTCGACGAGGGTTTCCCGGCCGGACCCGTGGAGGACCTCGGCTACAATGTCGCCGTCTGCGGCCAAAAGGGCTTCAACGGCGTCGCGATTCTGTCCCGCCACCCGATCGAGGACGTGCAGAAGGGCCTGCCGCCGGCCGACGGCGACGATCAGGCGCGCTTCATTTCGGGACTGATCGCGACGCCGGAGGGAGCGATCAGGGTCGCCTCCGCCTACATGCCGAACGGCAACCCGGTCGGATCGGAGAAATTCCGCTACAAGCTGGCCTGGCTGCAGCGGCTGGAGAGCTGGGCCCGCGATGAGCTTCTGCGCGAGGAGCCGTTGCTGATCGGCGGCGACTACAACATCATTCCCGAGGCCCTCGATGCAAAGTATCCGGACAACTGGGCCACCGACGCCCTTTTTCAGCCGCCGGCGCGCGCTGCGTTTCGGCGCCTTTCGGCGCTTGGCCTGACCGATGCCGTGCGCGCCGTGCACGGCGCCGGCGGCGTCTACACGTTCTGGGACTATCAGGCCGGCGCCTGGCAGAGGAACAACGGCATCCGCATCGACCATCTGATGCTCTCGCCGGAGGCCGCCGACCGGCTCGTCCAGGCCGGCGTCGACCGTCACGTGCGCGCCTGGGAAAAACCCTCAGATCACGTGCCGGTCTGGGCGGATATCGCCTGACGGCGGAGCGCCGCCAAGGGAGTGCGTCAGTTTGAAATGTGCCACCTTTGACAAACGGTATCGAACCGGCGGTCAAGCTCCTATATGCTTGGCGAAAGCGAGGGAGGAAGACCGATGCCGTTCTATCTGACCCGATTCAGTTACACGCCAGCGACATGGGCGAAGCTCATGAAGAACCCCGAGGATCGCCGAGATGCCGCCAAGCAGTATATTGAAGCGGTCGGCGGAAAGCTCCACGGATTCTGGTATGCCTTGGGCGAACACGACGGGTACAACTTATGGGAGGCTCCGGATAACGTCTCCGTGGCAGCCACGGCGATCGCCATTAGCGCTGGTGGAGCGCTGAGTTCCATCCAGACGACTGCTTTGCTGACCGTTGAGGAGACGTTGACAGCCTTGCAAAAGGCCTCGTCGATCAAATATCGACCGCCAGGAGACAAGGGTGCCTAGAGGCCCGAAAGGCGAAATGCGCCCCGCTGACGTGATCGGCAACGCCGCCCACGTCAGGAAGATTGCGACGGGCGAGATTGAAGAGGGAGGGCCTACCGCAGCGGTGAAGCGCGCGAAGAAAGCGGCGCGAAGGGTGGTCCAGCCCGCGCTTGGGCGCTGACACCAGAGCAGCGTTCGGCCGCCAGACGCGCATATAATTCCGCGCCGCCGCGTGCTATGCTTCAAAGATGAGGCTCATCCTCGCAGGCGCTGCCGCCGCCCTCTTGACGGGCGTGGCGCTGTCCCCGGCGCAGGCCGACTGCACGTGCCGGGCCCGCGATGTGGTTGCGACGCACGGTGAGACCGTGTGCATCCGCACGCCCGAGGGGTTTCGCCTTGCCCGCTGCGAGAAGGTGTCGAACGTCGCCTCGTGGGCTTTCCTTGAAAAGGGGTGTCTGCAGATTGCGCTGCAATCGGCGGGCGATCCGGCTGCTGACCTGATTGCCGCCTTCGGGCCGGCGCCCGCCCGGTAGTCGAGGAGACCGGCGCGCTCCGCTATTGCTGCTGCAGGATCGGCTCGTCGGCCTGCGCCCGCTCGCCGCCGGTCCGTCTTGCGATCCACGCCTCGGCAAGTCCCATCGCCTGCCGCCGCTCGTCCTCGCTCGCCGTCGAGAAGGCCTGCTCGTGCCGCGCCTGAATGAGCGGGTCGCCCGGGCTCGAGAGGCGGGCGATCGAAAGCCACATCAGTCCTTCGACCGGACGCCGCTCAACCCCGACCCCTTCATAGAGCAGATGGCCGAACTCGGCCTGCGCGCCGACATGGCCCTTGCGTGCGGCAAGCTTGAACCAGCGCGCCGCCTGGCGGGCGTTCTGATCGCCGCCCTGGCCGATCAAAAACATGCTCGCCAGCGAATACTGGGCCTCGGCATCGCCGAAATAGGACGCCGCATACGAGAAGAACCGGCGCGCCCGGCTCGGATCGGCTTCCACCGAGCCCGGTATGCCGCGCTGATAATAGGAGCCGAGCGTAACGAACGCGTCCGCCACGAAGGGCGCCTCCGGCCCATACGGATTACCGTCGGCATATTCGCTGGCGACCCGCGCGAAAAGCTCCATTGCCTTCTTGTCGTCCTCGGTGACGAGATCGCCCGTCTGGTACATCCGGCCGAGCTTCCAGAGCGCTCCCGGATGCCCCTTCTCGGCGGCAAATCTTAGCGCTTCGAGCGCCGTCTCCGCATCGCCGGCTTTGTAGGCCTCGTAGCCGGAGCGGAACGCATCGCCCGGCGACAGGTCCGGATCGAGCGCAAGCGCAGGGCCGGCGCTCAAACCGGTCAGACCCACCACGAGGAAAACCCTAGATATCCGCATACATCACCGTTTCGGCGGCTGCCCCTGGATGGGTCACCGCGCCTTTTCTCGCCGATCCGACCATCTGCGCGTATTTCCACAGCGCGCCGGATCGGGAATCCGTCTCGCGCGGCTGCCAGGCTCGGCGTCGCGCCTCCCATTCCTGCTCCGAGACCTTTGCGTCGAGGCGGCCCGCCTCGGCATCGATCTCGATGACATCGCCGTCGCGCAGGAGCCCGATCGGCCCGCCGACGGCGGCTTCCGGAGCGACGTGACCGATGCAGAAGCCGCGGGTTGCTCCCGAAAAGCGGCCGTCGGTAATCAGCGCGACCTTGTCGCCCATTCCCTGTCCGTAGAGGGCCGCGGTGGTCGACAGCATCTCACGCATGCCGGGTCCGCCGCGCGGTCCCTCGTACCGGATGACCAGAACCTCGCCTTCCCGGTATTTCCGGGAACTCACCGCCTCGAAGCATTCCTCTTCGCTGTCGAAGCAGCGCGCAGGGCCCGAGAAGCGGACATTCTTCATGCCCGCCACCTTCACGATGGCGCCGTCGGCGGCCAGATTTCCCTTCAGGCCCACCACCCCCCCGGTCGGGGAAAGCGGACGATTGGCCGGACGGACGACGTCCTGGTCAGGGTTCCAGGCAACCTGCTCCAGGTTTTCGGCAATTGTGCGGCCGGTGACCGTCAGGCAATCGCCATGCAGGAAGCCATGATCGAGCAGCGTCTTCATCAGCAGCGGAATCCCGCCCGCCTCGAACATGTCCTTCGCGACATAGCGCCCGCTCGGCTTTAGATCCGCGATATAGGGCGTACGCTTGAAGATTTCGGCCACGTCGAAGAGATCGAACTCGATGCCGCACTCGTGCGCGATGGCCGGCAGGTGGAGCCCGGCATTGGTCGAGCCGCCGGAGGCCGCCACCACTGTCGCCGCGTTCTCCAGCGCCTTGCGGGTCACGATGTCGCGTGGCCGGATTTTGCGGGCGACAAGGTCCATGACCTTCTCGCCGGCCGCCATGCAAAAACTGTCGCGAATCTCGTAGGGGGCAGGCGCGCCGGCCGAATAGGGAAGCGCAAGGCCGATCGCCTCGGAAACCGTCGCCATCGTGTTGGCGGTGAACTGCGCGCCGCAGGCGCCTGCGGAAGGGCAGGCCACGTGTTCCAGCTCGTCGAGGTCGGCCGCCGACATCTTGCCCACCGACACCATGCCCACCGCCTCGAAGAGGTCCTGCACGGTCACCTGCTTGCCGCGGAAGGTTCCGGGCAGGATCGACCCGCCATAGATGAAGATCGAAGGCACGTTCAGCCGGCACATCGCCATCATCATGCCGGGGAGCGACTTGTCGCATCCGGCGAGCCCGACCAGGGCGTCATAGCAATGGCCGCGCATCGTGAGCTCGACCGAATCCGCGATCACTTCCCGTGATACCAGCGAGGACTTCATGCCCTGATGGCCCATCGCAATGCCATCGGTGACGGTGATCGTGGTGAATTCGCGCGGTGTGCCGCTGGCCGCGGCAACGCCCTTCTTCACCGCTTGCGCCTGCCGGGAAAGCGCGATGTTGCAGGGGGCAGCCTCGTTCCAGCAGGTGGCGACGCCGACAAACGGCTGGTTGATCTGCTCGCGGCTCAGACCCATCGCGTAATAGTAGGAGCGGTGCGGCGCACGGCTCGCGCCCTCCGTCACGTGACGGCTGGGCAGATTCTTCTTATCGAACGTCCTTGCGTCCATTTACGCCCGCCTCTCCCTGCCACCCTCTCCGGTCGGGTTTGGCGTTACTCGTCGCCGACCGCGCCTGAGAAGGGGAGCTCGGACGGCACCTTGGAAAGTGCCTGTCGAGTCATTGAAAATGATTAAGAGCGATCGTGGCGCAACGGGGGCGCGACGGCGATTGACGCGGATTCGCAACGCCTGTGGCAGAACTGTGACAGAGCAGCCGGCCGCGCCCCCTACGCCGCGTTCTTGAGCCGTTTCAGCGCGGCCTGCAGCCGTTCTCCGTCGGCCGCGTAGGAGGCGCGCTTCTCGCGCTCGGCCTCCACCACCTCGTCCGGCGCCCGGGCGATAAACTTCTCGTTGGCCAGCTTCTTGTCGATCCGCCCGATCTCGCCGCCGATCCTGGCGAGTTCCTTCTCCAGCCGCGCCTCCTCGGCGGCAAAGTCGATGATTCCGGCAAGCGGCAGGGCATAGGTCGCCCCGGCGGCGACGATCTGCGCCGCCCCCTGCGGCGACGCTTCGGCCGCGGCGATGCCGTCGATCCGGGCGAGCCTCTCGATCGCCGCGCCGTGGCGCGCAAGCCGCTTCATCAGCGCCGCATCGGCCCGGATTGCGACGAGCGCCGTTCTGGCGGAGGCAGGCACGTTCATCTCCGAGCGAACGGATCTGATCGCGCTGACGAGTTCGACCAGCCAGTTGACCTCCGCTGCGGCGTCCTCGTCGGAAAAATCCGGCGTCGGCCAGCGGCTGAGCGCGAGCACCGTCTCCTTCCCCGCGCCGCGCCCGGCCCACAGGGCCTCGCTGATGTAGGGCATGAACGGGTGCAGCAGCCGGAGCATGATGTCGAGGACGTGGCCCGCCGTCGCCTGCGTCTCCCTCTTCACCGCATCGTCGCCCTCGGCGAGAAGCGGCTTGATCAGCTCCACGTACCAGTCGCAATAGCTCGCCCATATGAAGTGATAGACCGCGTCGGCCGCATCGTTGAAGCGGAGCGCTTCGAGCGATTCCGTAACCGAACGGACCGCCTTGGTCGCCTCGGTCAGGATCCACCGGTTGACGGTCGCCCGCGCCGCCCGAGGGTCGAAATCCGGCTCCGGCCTGCAATCGTTCATCTCGCAGAAGCGGGCGGCGTTCCAGATCTTTGTGCCGAAATTCCGATAGCCCTCGATGCGCGCCCGCGAGGGTTTCACGTCGCGGCCGGCGGTGGCGAGCGAAGCCATGGTGAAGCGCAGCGCATCGGCGCCGAACTCGTCGATCAGTTCGAGGGGATCGACCACGTTCCCCTTCGATTTCGACATCTTGGCGCCCTTCTCGTCGCGCACGATGCCGTGGATGTAGACGGTGTGGAACGGCTCCCGCCCCATGAAGTGGAGCCCCATCATCATCATCCGGGCGACCCAGAAGAAGATGATGTCGAAGGCGGTGACGAGAACGCTCGTCGGGTAGTAGCGGGCGAGCTCCGGCGTCTCCTCCGGCCAGCCGAGCGTCGAGAAGGGCCAAAGCGCCGACGAGAACCAGGTGTCGAGCACGTCCTCGTCGCGCTCCAGTTTCTGCCTGACGCCGTAGTGGCGGTAGGCGGCGGCCTCGGCTTCCTCCTCGGTCTCCTCGACGAAGACCTCGCCGTCCGCTCCGTACCAGGCGGGAATGCGGTGACCCCACCAGAGCTGCCGCGAGACGCACCAGGGCTGGATGTTCTCCATCCAGTCGAAATAGGTCTTCTCCCACTGTTTCGGCACGATTGCCGTGCGCCCTTCCCGCACGCTCGCAATGGCCGGCTCCGCCAACGCCTTGGCGTTCACGTACCATTGGTCGGTCAGGTACGGCTCGATCGGCACCCCGCTGCGGTCGCCGTGCGGAACGGAATGCAGATGCTCGACCGTTTTCTCGACGAGCTCGCGCTCCTCCATCATGGAGACGACGCTGGCGCGGGCGGTGAAGCGGTCGAGGCCGTCGAGCGCGTCGATCGTCTGCGCGAGTTCCGCCGATGGCGGCACGTCCCGGAGGAAATCGGCGTTCCCCCGCAGCCGGACATTCGCTTCCGCATCGAGCACGTTGACGAGCGGCAGCCCATGCCGGCGGCCGACCTCGAAGTCGTTGAAGTCGTGCGCCGGCGTGATCTTCACGGCGCCGGTCCCCGCCTCCGGGTCTGCATGCTCGTCCGCGATGACCGGAATGCGGCGGCCGACCAGCGGCAGAACGGCGTTCTTGCCGATCAGACGCCGGAAACGCTCGTCCTCGGGGTGCACCGCCACGGCGGTGTCGCCAAGCATCGTCTCCGGCCGCGTCGTCGCGACCGTGATGTATTCTTCCGTGTCCTCGATCGGATAGCGGAAGTGCCAGAGCCAGCCCGCGACCTCGACCTGCTGAACCTCGAGATCGGATATCGCGGTGAGAAGCTTCGGATCCCAATTCACCAGCCGCTTGTCGCGGTAGAGCAGGCCCTCCTTGTAGAGCCGCACGAACACCTTGATGACGGCGCGCGAGAGCCCCTCGTCCATCGTGAAGCGTTCGCGCGTCCAGTCGCAGGACGCACCGAGCCGCTTCAGCTGGTTGACGATGGCGCCGCCCGACTGCGCCTTCCACTCCCAGATTTTTCGCACGAACGCTTCGCGGCCGATCTCGCGCCGGTTCGGCTCCTGCCGCTCCATCATTTGGCGCTCGACCACCATCTGCGTGGCGATTCCGGCGTGATCCATGCCCGGCTGCCAGAGCACATCCTTGCCGCGCATGCGCTCGAAGCGCACGAGCACGTCCTGCAGCGTGTTGTTCAGCGCGTGCCCCATGTGGAGCGATCCGGTGACGTTCGGCGGCGGAATCACGATGGAGAAAGGCTGGGCGCCCGGCGCCGCGCCGGCGCCGGCGCGGAAGGCGCCCGACTTCTCCCAGATGTCGCGTATGGCAGGCTCGACGCGCGCCGCGTCGTAGGTCTTTTCCAGCATGTCGATCCCGGCGGTGGCGGCGGTGTTAAACTGGCCGCGCCCCCACCTGTCAACCGCGGAACGGAACGGGAAAGCGCGCCGCCTGCGGCGCGCTCATCCGACGCCGACGAGGCGGCTCACCGACGGCCGCGCGACACCCGCTGGATCTCCTCCTGCACCAGCCGTTCGACCAGCGGCGGCAGGTTGTCGTCCAGCCATTCCTTCAGCATCGGCTTCAGCATTTCGGCGACGAGGTCTTCGAGCGTGCGCGCGTTCTGGGCCAGGATCGTGTGGGCCAGCGCGCCAAAGGCCCCGGATATGACGGCGTCGGACTCTTCGGAGATGATGGCGCCGCCGCCCCGGCCCGTCTGCGCGGCGCCGGCGTCCGACTGGGACGGAAACTGACGCCGATAGACGGCATCCTCGAAGGGTTCCGCCTCGCCATGTGTGCTCGTGGCCGCGCCAAACGATGATTTGGGCTTCATATAATCTCCCGCGAACTGATCGCCCTCGTCCTCCGATGCCGCTTCGGGCGCGAAGCGCTCTGCCGTTACCTCCGGCGCCGGCTCCTCCTCGCCGACGGCAGGCTGCTCGCTCCCGGCCTGGATCGCGGCTGGCGATTCGCCGTCTTCGGAGATGATCTGCCGGATCGACGCGAGGATCTCCTCCATGGAGGGTTCATGCGCCGTGCTCGGGTTCCCCATTAGAATTGCTCCGATGGCACTTCAGCCGATTCGCCATATCGAATCACCGGCAGGATAGACGCGCATAGGGCGGTTAAGGAAACCTTCGCGTCCCATTCACAAGAGAAACGCATCGGCCGTCATCGGCCGTCCGGCGTCCTCACCCCGTACCATTTGTCATGCACGGCCCGGTAATGCTCTTCCGCGTGGTAGGCGGCGACCGGCAGGCCGAGCGGTTCCGCGTCGAGGCGGCCCATGGCGGAGAGCAACGCGAAATTGGCGACCACTAAGTCGCGCTCCGCGATCACGAGCGTTTCCCGCGCGTTCAAGAGTTCCTGTTGCGCGTCGAGCACATCGAGCGTCGTGCGCTGGCCGACCCGCTGCTCCTCCTGCACGCCCGACAGTGCGATCTCGGCGGCCTCGACGCCCTCCCTCGCCGCCGAGATTGCGCCGCGGCTCGCCTCCGCCTGCGCCCACGCCGAGACGACGGCGGCGCGCACCTGATCGCGTGCCACATCGATCTCGATCTTGCGCAGGCCGTACCGCTCCTTCGCCTGGCGCACGCGCGCCGATACGGCGCCCCCCTGATAGATCGGGATGGTGACGCGGCCGATGATGCTGGCCGTGTTGGGATCGATGCTCGTGTCGAAGCTCTCGTTGTGCTGCAGCCTGCCCTCGACGCTCACGGTCGGCAGCAGCTCGCCTTCGATCTGCTTTACCAGGAAGGCCTCCGCGTCGGCTTGGTGGATGGTTGCGAAGATCACCGGATGCGCGTTCTGGCCGGCGGCAATCGCCTGCCCGAGCTGGCTCGGGACGAGGCGGCCGTATGGAAAACCGTCCGAGACCCTGTCCGCCTCATGGCCCACGACCCGCCTGTAGGTCGCGCGGCTGATGGCGAGATTCGCCTCCGCCAGGCTCACCGCCGCCCGCGCCGAGGCGAGTCGCGCCCGCGCCTGCGCCACGTCCGTCCGCGTGTTCTCGCCGACATTGAAGCGCTCGTTCGCCGCGCGCACCTGTTCTTCCAGGAAAAGGACGTTGCGGCGGCGGATGTCGAGGATCTGGATATCCCGCCGCACGTCCATATAGGCCTGCGCCGCATCGAAGAGCACGTTCTGGACGATGTTGCGCAACAGCTCGCGGCTGGCCAGCACGCCCGCCTCCGATTGGCGGATGGCGTTCTTCACGCGAAAGCCGGTGAACAGATCCTGCGTGATCTGGATTCCGACGGCGCTGTCGAGCGTGGTCTTGTCGCCGGAGAGCGCGGTGTCGGTGGTCTGGCCGGTGACGGTGCTGAACGCCGACACGATCGGACGATAGCCCGAGCGGGCGATCGGCACGTTCTCGTCGTCGGCGCGCGTTTGGGCGCGGGCGGAATTGATCTCCGGGTTGGAGCTGTAGGTCGAGGCAAGCGCCTGCGTGATCGTCTCCGCGGAAGCCGCGGACACAACGAAGACGGAGGCAAGGCCGATCAAGGCCGCCATGAGCATGGAATTGCGACGAAGCACGGGTTCCTCGGTTAGGCCGGACCGTGCCGGCAAGTTATGGCCGGAATTCGACCTTTAACATCGGCCCGCTCCATTGCGCCGATTAAAAGCGGGCACCTTCAGGTTTGCAACGGGACCGAGTCCCAATTGCAACAGCTTTCGGTGCTTTCGCCGCTCCACCGGTCAGAAAACGAACTCGCGCCTCCGCTCGAAGCCTGGAAGAAGCGGTGCCCATGCGTCGAAAACGGGCCACTTCGTCACCTCGCCGCCGACCAGGCTGTAGAGTGTTGCCCGGCTGATTCGCTCGTCCCGCTCGATGCCGGCCAGCACCTTCTCCGGCCGCAATTGCTGCAACAGGGTTTTGGGCAGCACTTCGACCGCTCCGTCGATCAGGATTGCGTCATACGGAGCGCCGTCCGCGAACCCGTCCGTCAGCCTGGCGACTGCGACGGTGGCGTTGGCGGCGCCGACCGCAGCCAGCCGGTCGCGTGCCAGCGCGACAAGAGACTCGTGCTGCTCCACGGCGACGACCGTTCCTGCGAGCTGCGCGAGAATTGCGGCGGAATAGCCGCTGCCGCATCCGACGACCATCGCCCCGGCGGCGGGCCCGAGCGCCAGCGCCTGGATCATCCGGGCAAGGTGTACGGGCGCCATCATCCGCCGCTCCGGCGCGGCCGAGGACATCAGCAGCTCGCGATCCGCATAGGCGAAAGGCTGCTCGGCGGCCTCGACGAAAATCTCTCGCGGCACCGTCTGGAACGCCCGGATCAGGCGATGGTCGGTGACCTCGCTCGGCCGAAGCTGATTGTCCACCATGCGCTGCCGGAGGGTCTCGAAATCCAACATGGGACGCCCCGTGAATTGTGCCCGGGGTTTCTACGGTCGGTGCGGTCGGAGCACAAGCACGGCCGCCCGGCCTACGAAGCGCAGCGCGGAGCTCTCGCCCGGAATCGAACGGGAGGCGCGGCGGTGGCCCTTCAGTCGGCGGCCTTGAAGCGCTGGCCATAGACGCCGAAGCTCGTGACGTTGTCTTGGCCGGACGATCCCCACGTGACGATGAATTTTCCGGTCCCGAAGCCGGCGACGGAGGGATAGAGCTGATCGTGCTTCCTGCGGGAATTCACCAGCACTTCCTTGCCGATCTTTTCGCTGGGCGGCTCGATCAAAGCACAGCCCGGCGCTTAAGCGTCTAGTTGGCCGAAAGAAGCACGTTTACGAGCTTTTGGTTTGCCCACCAAGGCGGCATAACTCCACTCCATAGTGGGGGGTGCCACAAATGCCGACTTGGCAGTTTTGGTGGACTTGGATCGTCCAAGCTATTGTCGCGACCGCAACGCTTCTCGCGGTAATCGTTGCGCTGTTCGGCAAACGGATCCGGCTCCGATGGTTCCCGCCAGAGCTCAGTTTGACCCTGTTGAGCGATCGCGGGGACTTGGCCCCTACCGACGTGCCGAGTCCAAGCGGCTCGATAATACGAACGAAAAGTCGCTGGTACCACGTCCGTCTTGTGAATGGGCGGCGCTGGTCGGAAGCTACGAGCGCCCATGCATACCTCACCGGAGTCGAGGTGCCTGACGCCACTGGGATGTATGCACCCGTTTGGTCAGGCGCCCTTCCTCTGAAGGTAAGGCACGAGGGCGCGGTCCTCATCGGACGAACGATCGGGCCGCCCGCTGTTTACGACCTGTGCTGCGTTATCAAAGACCACGGGGTGCAGCTGCAGCCGGTAGTTCTACCGAACAGGCTTGCGGAGCTCGTGGCCATACGATCAGGCAAGATGCGGCTGACGCTCCAAGCCCACAGCATCGAGGCGGACTCGTTGCCGCTCAGGGTTGAGCTTGGATGGGATGGCGACTGGGCCGACGATTCGGCTGAGATGGCCAGGCACTTCACAGTGCGCCAGCTTTGAGGTCCCCATGAGTCCCCAGTCCAAAGAGAGCTAGGCGTCTGCGCAGCTAAGTACTTGAAAAGCGCGTGGAGGCCTCGCCCGGAATCGAACCGGGGTGCACGGATTTGCAGTCCGCTGCGTCACCACTCCGCCACGAGGCCATCACCGATCCGTTACCAGACCGCCGAATCCTCCACAAGGAGCCGCCGCGGAGAATGATGCGCCGGGCCGGCGGCATCGGCTATGCCGGATCGCCGACCGAGAGATGGGTGTTCGCGTGTCATACGAAAAGGGCAGCGCGACGGGGCGCAGAGCCCTTCCGGGGCGATTGCCGTGGCGATGATCGCGGGAGCATGGCCGCTTGCCGCGCTCGCCGCGGCGCTGCTCCTCGATCGCCTCGTGGGCGACCCGCCGTGGGTCTGGCGGCGGCTGCCGCATCCCGTGGCGTTCGCCGGCCGCGTCATCGATCGCCTAGACGTCCGGCTGAACCGGCCCGAAGTATCATTCGCCGCGCGCCGAAGGCGCGGAATCGCCGCCACGGCGCTCCTGACGGCCGGGAGCGCGCTGCTCGGCGCGGCCGTGCATGCGGCGGCCGCGAGCCTTCCGCTCGGCATGGCACTGGAGGCAATTGTCGTGGCGGTTCTCCTTGCCCAGAAAAGCCTCGTCGACCACGTCTGCGCAGTCGCACTGCGGCTCGGCGGCGGCGGAACAGATGACGCGCGTCAGGCGCTCCGGCGCATCGTCGGGCGCGACGTGACGCTTCTCGACGAAGCCGGCATCGCCCGGGCCGCCATCGAAACGGCGGCGGAGAATTTTTCCGACGGCGTCGTGGCGCCCGCCTTTTGGTACCTCCTCCTCGGCCTTCCCGGCCTGATTGCGTTCAAGGTCGTCAACACCGCCGATTCCATGGTCGGGAACCGGTCGGCGCGGCACGAGGCCTTCGGCTGGGCCGCCGCGCGTCTCGACGACGTGCTGAACTGGATTCCGGCCCGGCTCTCCGCCCTGTTGCTTGCCGCAGCCTCGGCGCTGTCGGGCCTCGATGCACGCGGCGCCCTGACCTGCGCCTGGGGCGAGGCGCGGCGGCACAAGTCGCCGAATGCCGGCTGGCCTGAAGCCGCCGCCGCAGGCGCCCTCGGCGTCGCCCTCGGGGGGCCGCGCCGCTACGGCGAAACCGCGGTGGACGGCGCCTGGTTCAATCGCGGCGGACGCCGCGACGCATGCCCGGACGACATCCGCGCCGCGATCCGCCTGATCGATACGGCTTGGGCCCTCCTCTTCGCTCTCGTTTGCGCCGGGGCCGTCGCCGCTATCGCGCTCGCGCGATAGCCAGAATTGCGTCGATGTCGAGATGCGCGGCAAGGTGCGCGGCGAGACCGTCGAGCGCGATCTCGACCCCCGCCTCGTAGGCGCCTTCCGAGCGGACGCCGAGCCCGGCGAGAAAGGCGCGGCGAAAGCCGTCGCTCGCAAACAGGCCGTGCACGTAGCTGCCCGCTACCAGCCCGTCGGTCGACATGGCCCCGTCCGGCCGGTCGCCGACCATGAGGAACGGCCGCGTGCAATCCGGCCCCTCGCTCCGGCCGAGATGGATCTCGTAGCCGGCAACCGCCTCGCCGCTGGCGCAATGCCGTCCTGCGACCGCGACCGTCGACTTGTCGGGCGTCAGGATCGTGTCGACGGCGAGGAGCCCGAGCGCCGCCACCCTCCCCGGCGGCCCCTCGGCGCCGTCCGGATCGGCAATGCTGCGGCCGAGCATCTGGTAGCCGCCGCAAAGTCCGAGCACGGCGCCCCCGCGGCGGCGGTGGGCGACGATGTCGACATCCCATCCCGCCTGCTTCAAAGCCTTGAGGTCCTCGATCGTGGATTTCGAGCCGGGCAGCAGGACGAGATCGCAATCGCCGGGGATCGCCTGCCCCGGTTCCACCAGCACGATCTCGACGTCGGGCTCCGCGCGGAGCGGATCGAGGTCGTCGAAATTTGCGATGCGCGGCAGACGGAGCACGGCGATGCGCACTCCAGCGCCCGGCCTGGTCGCCTCCCCCGTCAGCCCCAGCACATCTTCCGCCGGCAGTCGCGCCGCCCCGGAGAAATACGGCACGACGCCGAGCGACGCCCAGCCGGTACGGCGGACGATCTCGGCGAGCCCGTCGTCGAAAAGCGAGGGATCGCCGCGGAAGCGGTTGACGAGAAATGCCTTCACCCGCGCGCGCTCGGCCGGTTCGAGCAAGGCGTGCGTGCCGACGAGCGATGCAATGACGCCGCCGCGGTCGATGTCGCCGACCAGCGCGACCGGGACGTCCGCCGCCTCGGCGAAGCCCATATTGGCGATGTCGCCCCGCCGCAAGTTGATCTCGGCCGGCGAGCCCGCCCCCTCGATCAGAACGAGGTCGCGCCCCCTCTCCACTCGGGCGAGGCTGTCGAGCACATGGGGCATCAGCTCCGGTTTCCGCGCGCCGTAGTCGCGCGCCGTCAGCGTCGCCCATCGCTTCCCCTGCACGATGATCTGCGCGCCCGTCTCCGATTCCGGCTTGAGCAGCACCGGGTTCATATGCACGACAGGCGGCACGCGCGCGGCGCGCGCCTGCAGCATCTGGGCGCGGCCGATCTCGCCGCCATCCGCCGTCACGCCGGCGTTGTTCGACATGTTCTGCGGCTTGAACGGCGCGACCTTCAGCCCGCGCCCGGCGAAGAGCCGGCAGAGCCCGGCGACGATCAGCGACTTGCCGACATGCGAGCCGGTGCCCTGGATCATGATCGCGGAGACGCGGCTCATTTCAGCATCGCGGGTGGACAATATGGCCATAGAATGGCTATATTGTCGTCATGGCAACGCATAGTGTCGCCGAGGCGAAGAATCGCCTTTCGCAGCTGATCGATCGCGCCCTCGAAGGCGAGGACGTGGTGATAACCCGACATGGGCAGCCGGTCGTCACATTAAGACCGGTGAAACGCATACCCGGGCCCATTACCCCAGAAGACCTCGATTGGCTCCGGGCGCGGAGGGTGGGAAGCATGCCCGCGGAGGATGCGGCAACCCTTGTCCGCCGCATGCGGGATGAGGAGGATCATTGACGCTCTATCTCGATACAAGCGTCATCGTTCCTCTTTTTGTCACAGACCCACTCAATTCCAGCGCAGAGGCGCTCCTGGGAACGACACGACCGCTCATTGAGATCAGCGATTTCGCGGCTGCGGAGTTCAGCTCAGTCGTCGCCGCGCGCGTGAGGGCTCGCCAACTGAAATTTTCAGAAGCGCGGGCCGCCTTTGC
>DASWJZ010000146.1:0-23488 GCA_036396875.1 Propylenella sp. | reverse complement strand
GTCGACGTCCCGCCTACTGCGGCGTAACGCCGCCGACGGTTGCGGCCGAGAAGATCTGCGAGATGAACGAGAAGTCGCGGCCGCTGGTCGGCGTGGTGCGCGAGGCGAAGTCGAAAATCTGGCCGTCCTTCAGCCCGTAATTGGCGATCTGCTGCACCTGGCTGTCTTGGTCGAAATAGATGGCGAGGACGCTTTGATCGACCACGTGCGAATTCAGGAAGGCGACCGGCCGGCTGGTCTGTTGCGAAATGTAGTAGAAGACTTCGCCGCCGAAGTCGGCTGTCGTCGACGGGGTGCCCAGAGCGATCAGCACCTGTTCGCGCGGCGCGCCGACCTGGACCTGCTGCAGCGCCATTTCGGAAGGTACATAGCCACGGTGCAGGGTTTCGCCGATGCAGCCGGCAAGGCCGGAAGAGATAAGAAAGGCGGCTGCCGCCGCGCGAACAGTATGACGACTGCCGATTGTCATGGTCTGCGATCCTTTGGCGGGTTGCTAACCGCGTCGCCGGTGCTTTGCAATGCCGGCGGGTCTGCCCGCCCTCTGCGGCAAGGTTGAGACGGGGACGGAATGATCCTTTCCTTCTCCTCGAGGCGCGCGGATCGGCAGGCCGCCGAATGCATCTACAGTGCCGCCGTGCGCGCCGCCCGACGGCCCGACTTCTATCTGGAATGCGGCGTGCCGGACACGCTGCAGGGCCGCTTCGAGATGATCGCGCTAAATCTCTTCATCGTGCTCTATCGTCTCATGCACAGTCCGGGGGACGATCCGAATCTGGCGCGGCTCGTATCCGAGGCGCTCGTCGTCGACATGGACGGCGCGTTCCGCGAAATGGGCGTCGGCGATCTCAGCGTTCCGAAGCGCATGCGGAGCCTTTATCGTTCCTTCGCCGGGCGGGTCAGCGCTTATAAGGCCGCCGTGGAGGACGGCGAGGCGGCGATCGCGGCGGCCCTCTCCCGCAACGTGTTCCCGGATGGAACGGAGGATCGCCACGTCCTACTTCTATCCGCGTATTTGCGGGAATCGGTCGCGGCCATGCGGGCCGCCGACCTCACCAGGCTGCGGAACGGCGACCTGCCCTACCCGGACGTTGTTTCCGCAGGATGAGGAGGACAGGATGGGCTCCGGATTCACCTATTCGGTCGTCGCGAACGATATCCCGGCGGCCGGCCGAAGCTTCCGGATCGAGGTGGGCGAGGCGGAACGCCGCGAGCTTGCGGCCGCGCTCGGCATTCCCGCGGTCGAGGAGATGACCGCCGATATCACGGTGCGCCCGCTCGGCCGCCGCACCTATCGCGTCCGGGGCGAGGTGCGGGCGGTCGTGGTTCAGACCGATGTCGTTACCCTGGAGCCGGTCCGCCAGGATGTTGCAGAGACCGTCGACGTCACGCTGATGCCGGCGGAAGGCCGGGGTTCCACCGCTCGGCCGGGCCCGGAGTTGGTCGACCCGGGAGAGCCGGATGAGCGGGAGCTCTATCACGGCGGGCGTATCGATCTCGGCGTAATCGTCGGCGAGCATGTGGCCCTGGGGCTTGACCCCTATCCCCGGGCGGCCGGCGTCGAGTTCGAGGGCCACATCGAGCACGATTCCTCCGATCAGCGGTCGCCATTCGCCAAGCTCGCGCGCCTGAAGAATGCGAAGTAGCGGGGAAGGCCGGCGCCGCACCGTGCCCACTGCTTGCTATGAGGGATGCAACGGCTATGTTCCGGCCTCCCGCGGAGAACCGACCGCCCGATGACCCAGACCGTCACGATTTCGCTCGACGCGATGGGCGGCGACGCCGGACCCGAGGTCGTGATCGGAGGAGCTGCCATAGCCGTCGACCGGCGGCCGGATCTCCGCTTTCTCATCTATGGCGACGAAAGCGCGGTGGTGCCGGTGCTGCGGAAGCACCCGCACGTTCAGAAGGTCTCCGAGTTCCATCACTGCAGTGTTGCCGTGCAGATGGACGACAAACCGAGCCAGGCGCTCCGGAAAGGCCGGTGGAAGTCGTCGATGTGGCGCGCAGTCCAGGCCGTGCGGGACGGCGAGGCGGATGCGGCGCTTTCGGCGGGAAACACCGGCGCCTTGATGGCCATGGCGCGGTTCTGTCTGAAGCCCCTGCCCGGTATCGACCGTCCGGCGATCGCGGCGATCTGGCCGACCCTGCGCGGCGAAAGCATCGTGCTCGACGTCGGCGCGACGATCGGGGCGAACGCCCGCATGCTTGTATCCAACGCGGTGATGGGCGCCGCCATGGCGCGCTCCGTCTTCGGCCTCGACCGGCCGACCGTCGGCCTACTCAATGTCGGGGTCGAGGAGATCAAGGGCGTCGAGTATGTGCGCGAGGCGGGCCGCATCTTGCGGGAACTCGACCATCCGGGCTTCGAGTATCGCGGCTTTATCGAGGGCGACGACATCGGGCGGGGAACCGTGGACGTCGCTGTGATCGAGGGCTTTGCCGGCAATATCGCGCTGAAGACCGCGGAAGGGACGGCGCGACAGATTGCCGAATACCTGCGAGCCGCAATGTCGCGCACATGGGCGGCGCGGCTCGGCTACGTTTTCGGCCGGTCCGCCTTTCAGCTCCTGAGGGAAAAGATGGATCCCCGCAAGGTCAATGGCGGCGTGTTTCTCGGCCTGAACGGCATGGTGATCAAGTCGCATGGCGGCACTGACGCGGAGGGCTTTGCGAGCGCCGTCGAACTCGCACGCGCCATGGCGCGCAACGATCTCTTACGCATGATAGCTGAAGACAGCGCGCTTGGGGCGGCCGCCGCCCCGGCGGAGGCCCCCGCGAAAGCGGTCTCTGCATGATCCGTTCCCTGATCCGCGGAGTCGGCAGCTACCTTCCGGCCAAGATCCTGACCAACAACGATCTCGCAGCTATGGTCGACACTTCGGACGAGTGGATCGTCCAGCGTACGGGCATCCGCGAACGCCGTATCGCCGCCGAAGGGGAGACGACATCGGACATGGCGACGGCCGCAGCGCATCGTGCGCTTGAGCATGCCGGGCTGGCCGCTGTCGACATCGATCTTATCGTGCTTGCCACGTCAACTCCGGACAACACCTTCCCGGCCTCCGCCGTGAGCGTGCAGAATAATCTCGGCATCCGCCATGGCGCCGCATTCGACCTGCAGGCGGTCTGCAGCGGCTTCATTTACGCGGTCGCCACGGCCGATGCCCTTATCCGCACCGGCCAAAGCCGGCGCGCGCTGGTGATCGGAGCGGAGACCTTTTCCCGCATTCTCGACTGGAGTGACCGCACGACCTGCGTTCTCTTTGGCGATGGCGCGGGCGCCGTCGTGCTGGAAGCCGGGCAGGGGACGGGGGCGATCAGCGACCGTGGGGTCCTGACGTCGCATCTCAGATCCGACGGGCAGTACAAGGAGAAGCTCTTTGTCGACGGCGGCCCGGCCTCGACGGGAACTGTCGGTCATGTGCGCATGGAGGGGCGCGAGGTTTTCAAGCATGCCGTCGGCATGATCTCCGACGTGATCAACGCGGCCTTTGAGGCGACCGGTACGGGGCCGGACGACATCGACTGGTTCGTTCCCCATCAAGCGAACCAACGGATCATCGACGCCAGCGCCAGGAAGCTTGGCATCGCCGAGTCGAAGGTGATCTCGACGGTCGCCCGGCACGGCAACACTTCCGCCGCCTCCATTCCGCTCGCCCTCGACGAGGCCGTCCGCGACGGCCGCATCAAGCGAGGCCACCTCGTGATGCTGGAGGCGATGGGAGGCGGATTTACCTGGGGGTCGGCTCTCGTTCGCTGGTGAGTCGTCTCATGTTGACCGGACTAGCCGGCCCGCATAGGCTAAGTAGCGGAAACTACTCCAATTCAATAAAATCGCATTGCGGGCGGCGGCGATGGGGGGCAAGACGATAACGCGGGCGGACCTGGCCGAGGCGGTGTACAGGCGCCTGGGGCTTTCGCGGGCGGAATCCGCGGCGATGGTGGAGATGGTGCTGCGCGAGGTGTGCGACGCGATCATCGCGGGCGAGACCGTCAAGCTGTCGTCGTTCGGCTCATTCTCGGTGCGCGACAAGGGCTTGCGCATGGGACGCAATCCGAAAACGGGGCGCGAGGTGCCGATCCCGCCGAGGCGGGTGACCGTCTTCAAGCCGAGCAACATCATGAAGCAGCGCATCAATGATGGCCTCGGCGGCAAGACCCGAACGGAAGAGGCGGCGGAGTAGTTGGTGGACGCACCGTCGATAAAAGCGCCGGACGCTTTTCGCACGATCAGCGAGGTGGCTGCCGAACTCGATCTCCCGCAGCATGTCCTGCGTTTCTGGGAAACGCGGTTTGCCCAGATCAAGCCGATGAAGCGGGGTGGCGGGCGCCGCTACTATCGTCCCGAAGACATCGACCTTTTGCGCGGTATCCGGCTGTTGCTCTATGGAGAAGGCTTTACGATCCGGGGGGTGCAGCGCCTTCTGAAAGAAAAGGGCGTGGGCTTTGTCGTTGCCGTCGGACAGAGCGGATCGGTGCAGACGATGACGGCGGCGGCCGAGGCGGAAGCGGCGGCTGACGCGCCAGCCGGTCGGCGGACGGCGCGGCGGCCGGCCGAGGGAGCGCCGCTGCCGGCGGAACCGTCGTTCGACCAGGGCGCCGCTCCGGCGGCGTCGGCGAGGCCTGCGCAAGCTGTGCCGCGGCTTCCTCCTGCCGGCCGGCGCCGGCTGGAAGCCGTTCTGGCCGAACTCGTCGAGGCGAAGCGGCTGCTGGACAACGTGCGATAGGTTGAGCTCCGGCCTTGGTGGGCAGGGGATCGGACCGCCGCCGCAACGCTAGCCGGCATCGCGACAGGGGGCCGCCGCGACCGATCCAAGAAGCGGTAGCCCTGTATCGAAATTGGAGATTGGTCGGAGCGAGAGGATTCGAACCTCCGACCCCCTGAACCCCATTCAGGTGCGCTACCAGGCTGCGCCACGCTCCGACGCGGCGGACTATAGTGACGCCGCACCGCCGGTTCAATGGCGGCTCGGCCTCTCAGTAGGCGTTCTCGGTGTTCAGGATGCGGAACGGCGTCAGGGCGAGGATGTAGAGGTCGAGAACGACCGACCAGTTCTCGATATAGAAGAGGTCGTGCTCAACCCGCCGCTCGAGCTTCTCCGGCGTGTCGGTCTCGCCGCGCCAGCCGTTCACTTGTGCCCAGCCGGTGATCCCCGGCTTGACCCGATGGCGGGCGAAATAACCGTCGACCACCTGCTCGTAGAGGCGATCCGCCGCCTTTGCCTGGACGGCATGCGGCCGCGGGCCGACCAGCGAAAGGTTGCCCATGACGGCGACGTTGATGAGCTGCGGCAGCTCGTCGAGACTGGTCTTGCGGATGAAGCGTCCGACGCGGGTGACGCGCGGGTCGCCGCGGGTCGCCAGCCGTTCAGCGTCGTGGTCGGTCTTATCGGCATACATCGAGCGGAACTTGAACACTTCGATCAGCTCGTTGTTGAAGCCGTAGCGCTTCTGGCGGAAAAGGACCGGGCCGGGACTGTCCAGCTTCACGGCCAGGGCGATGGCGAGCAAGAGCGGCGCGGCGAGAGTCAGCAGCGCGGCGCCGACGACGCGGTCGAAGCAGGTTTTCGTGACGTAGGACCAGTCGGCGATCGGCTTGTCGAAGAGGTCAAGGAACGGAACGGCGCCGACATAGGAGTAGGCACGGGGGCGGAAGCGAAGCCGCGTGGCACGCGCTGAAAGCCGGATATCGACCGGGAGCACCCAAAGCGTCCTCAGCAGTTCCACGATGCGCTGTTCGGCCGACATGGGCAGAGCGACGATCAGCATGTCGATCTCCGCCTGCCGCCCGAACTCCAGCAGCTCGTCGATGCGCCCAAGCTTTGGAAAACCCTCCTTCGTCGCCGGCACGCGCGAATCCTCGCGATCGTCGAAGATGCCGCAAATGCGAATGTCGTTGCCCGGTTCGAGGCGGAGCGACCGGATGAGATCGACGGCTTCAGGGCCTCCGCCGACCAGGACCGCCCGTCGCTCCAGCAGACCGCCCGCGGTCCATGTGCGGACCAGGCGGCCGAACAGGAGGCGGAGCGCCGCGAGCACGCCGAGGCCGGAGAAGAACCAGCTCGCGAGCCAGACGCGGGAAAAATCCTCGCCGATCTTCAGGAAGAAGAGCACCAGCGTGAAGCCGCCGAAGATCGCCGACCAGACCGCCGCCGCGCGGCTGAGCCGGAGCACGGTACCGGCATAGGTTGTGAGCGCGTAGCCGTTGAACGAGCCGATCAGCAGCACCGTCGCTGCCGGCAGGAGCACCGAGGCAGCGAAATATCCGAATTCCACCGCGTCGCGCGGGTGAACGTAAATCCGAAGAATCAGCGCGCTCGCAAGCGCAAGGCAGAGAAAGTCGGCGAGTCGTGAGAGCCCGGAGAGGATGGCCGGCGTCACATACCGGCGTTTCAGCCCGGCAGCGACCTGCGCCGCCGCGATATTGAGCGGCACGCGGCCGGTGAGGTCCGAAAGCGGAAGGGGTGTGGTTGCCGAAAATGAGCTGCTTGGATGCGCCGTGTTCATACTTTCGGGCCGCCTCTGATCCCGTCGGATCGGTGGCCCGGAGGCGCGAAGGAATCAATTTTATCCGAATTTTAGGGTTACCGGCGAAAGGTCGGTCAAAAGAGACTTTCGACCACGTAGATCGTGTCTCCCGGCTGGATCAGCTCGGTGACCGTAAGGTGCAGATCGTAAAGCCTGCCGTTCGCCTGTCGGCTTACCCGCACGACTCGCTTGTTGGCGCGCTCGGTGAAGCCCCCCGCGACCGCGATCGCGGTCTCCGCCGTGATGCCCGGCACATAATTGTACTGGCCGGGGCTCGTCACCTCGCCGAGCACGAAGAACGGCCGGTAATTGGCCACCTCGATGGTCACATTCGGATCGCGCAGATAGGCGGTGGCAAGCCGTGTTTCGATTCGCTGTGCAAGCTCGTCCGTGGTGGCGCCGCGCGCCGGCACGTCGCCGATCAGGGGCACCGAGATCTGCCCGGACTGGTCGACCTCGTAGAGATTCGTCAGGCTCGGCTGTTCGTAGACGACGATGCGAAGCTCGTCGCCCGCGTCAAGCCGATAGGGTTCGGTCAGGGCCGGCACCGGCTCCAGAAGCGAAGGGCGGTCGGTGCAGGCGCTAAGTGCGCCGACCATTACGAGGGCTGCCAGGGCTGCGGTAACAGGCGGGCGCATCATGGATTTCATCCGGCCGGCCCGGTTGCCGGGCTGCGGATCAGGCTGCGGTCTTATGGTTAACACACTGCTAATCTTGCCGAACGATAGTGGGGGACCGTTAACGTCCTCCTAACCATGAATCTGGGACGGTCGCCGGCAGGAGCGTGGAGCAGCGCGATGGCGCACATTGGGGAGACCGAACTCGATATGCGCGCCCTGTTCAGGGCCGTCTGGCGCAGGATCTGGCTGCTTTTCCTGTTGGCGGTGCTGGCAGCGGCGGCGACCTATGTGGCGCTCGGCTACGTGGACCCTGTCTACACGGCCGACACGCGGATCCTGATCGAGGAGCGCGAATCACCCCTGACGCGGCGCGATCCGGGGTCGTCGTCCGACGGGTTCGACGAATCGGCGATTCAGAGCCAGGTAGAGCTTCTGCGGTCGCGCGAGATCGCCGATGCGGTAATCGACCGGCTTGATCTCGAGCATCGGGCGGACTTCGACCCGGCGCGAAAGCCCTCGCTCGTCCGCTCGCTAAAGGTGATGCTTGGCGTGTCGGATCACCCGGCGGAAGCCGCCATCCGGCAGCGGGCGATGGAGGCTTATTACGACCAGCTCTCCGTTTACCCGCTGCAGCGATCACGCGTCATCGGCGTGGAGTTCTCGGCAACCGATCCGGAACTCGCAGCGGCGGTTGCCAACGCCGTCGCGGAGGCCTTCGTCGACATCCAGCAGGATGCGAAGCGCCAGTCGGCGGTCGCCGCGACGATCTGGCTGGAGCAGGAGATCGAACGGCTGCGCGAGAGGGTCGCCGAGGCGGAGCAGGCGGTTGCGGACTATCGGGCGAACAACGAGCTTTTCGATGTTGATCAGAGCGGCAGCGATATTGGCAATCTTTCGACCCAGCAGCTCGGTGATCTGAACGCCGAACTGGCGCGGGCGCGCGCCGCGCGCGCCGAGGCGGAGGCGCGTGCCGGGCTGATCCAGTCGCTGCTCGCCGAAGGCGCCGCTCTGGACGAATCGGCCGAGGTCCTGAGTTCGCCGCTGGTGCAGCGGCTCCGCGAGCGGCAGGTCGCGCTTCGCGCGCAGATTGCCGAACTCTCGACGACCCTGCTCCCGGGGCATCCGCGCCTCCGCGCGCTGAACGGGCAGGTCGCCAATCTGGAGGAGCAGATTCGGCAGGAGGTCGAGAAAGTGCTCGCCTCGCTCAGAACGGCTGCTCGTGTCGCGGCGGCGCGCGAAGCGTCGCTGCAGGCGAGCCTGAACGAAGCCAAGGTCGATGTCTCCCGCTCGAACGAGCAGGAGATCGAGTTGCGCGCGCTCGAACGTGAAGCGGCCGCGCAAAGGGGGCTGCTCGAGTCGTTTCTGGCGCGCTACCGCGAAGCGGCTGCCCGCACGGAGGCCAACTATCTGCCGGCCGATGCGCGGATCATTTCCCGCGCCGTCGCGCCGCGCTCGCCGTCGTTTCCCAAGAGGACGATGATGGCCGTGGCGGCCGCGGCGGCCGTGATGTTTGTCGGCAGCACCATCATCTTGATGAGCGCATTCATGTCCGGACGGGCGTTCCGCACGGTCGGCTACGTCATGTCGGACGGTCCTGCGCGCATCCACGGGCAGGTGTCCGTAGTGCAGGCTCCGGACATGCCCCGTCGCGCGGTGTCCGCGCTTTCCGACGCGCAGGCTCTTGAGCAGGCGACGCCGGGTGCGGGACCGCCGGCACTCGCGGCTGACACAGCATCCGCGACGAACGCCGCGGCCGAAGCGGGTGCCGTCCACGACGCCGAGGCCAGGGCTGCGGCGGCGGCAGGCGCGGAGGACGGCCGGGAGGGAACGGAGGAAATCGCGGAGGTTTTGGCCAGCCAGGCGGTGCGCCTGGCGCTTTTTGCCGGGGCCGAGGGAGGAGAGGGGGCCGGGAGCATCGCATTTGCCGCGGCCAGCCTTGCCGCACAGGAAAACTTGCGCTGCGTGCTCATCGATGTCGGTAGCACGCCATCGGCGGCGCTTGGTTACGAGCGACCCGGTCTGGCCGATCTTCTGGCGGGCGACGCCGCGTTCGGCGAGGTGATCCGCCGGGACGACGCATCGCGCCTCCATGTCATTCCCTATGGACGGCGGGACATGGACCTGCCCCGCCAGCGCATCCAGCTGGTGATCGGCGCCTTGACGCACACCTATGACCGGGTGATCGTCGTCGCCGACAGGCTCGACGACTGGCCGCACGAGCACATCCGCCCGGACGTCGCCGCCATAGTTTGCGGGCCCGAAACCACCGAGCGGCAGCGCAAGGAGATGTACGAGGCAGCGCTCGATCGCGGCGCTCAAAGCGCCATCATCATCCGCCGTACCGGCGGTCTCGACGGCTCGGGCGGACGCCCGGAGAGCGCGGCGGCCTGAGGCGCCGCCCGGCGGCGATGTCGCGCCACAGTTTGATTCGCGTGGCGCTCGAAGGGCTGTCGTTCGCGCGCGCGACGCGCTGGCTGCCCGACGCGCCGGACGCAGCCGGCTTCGCCGTGACGCTGCACCACGTGGCGCCGCTTACCGTATCCGCCTTCGCGCCGAATGCGCTCCTGTCGGTCACGCCCGATTTTCTCGACCGCTTTCTCGGGCGATTTATTGCGGCGGGCTGGCGCTTCGTGACGGTCGAGGAATTGGTGTCGGACCGTGGGGCGGAGGCGTGCGGGAACCGGCGTATCGCGGTTACGCTGGATGACGGTTTTCGCGACAATTTCGTTCACGCCCTTCCCGTTTTCCGGCGTCACGAGGTGCCGTTCACCCTCTACGTGTGTCCCGGTTTCTGCGACCGCACGGCGGAACTCTGGTGGGAGGCCCTGGAGCGCATCGTTGCCCGCTCACCCTCGGTGTCGCTTGCGGCGGAAGGGCCGGCGAAGGAGCTTCCCTCCCGCAATCCGCGCGAAAAGAAAATAGCGTTCGAACTCTGGCGCCAGTGGCTTACGACCGAGGCGGACGAAGCGCGGCAGCGCCGGGCCATACGGGCGCTTGCGGAGAACTACCGGTTGGATCTGTCGGCGCTCGCATGCGAACTGGTGATGGATTGGGACGGAATCAGAGCGATCGCCGCCGATCCGCTTTGTTCGATCGGCGCGCATACCATGACCCATCCCGCACTCGGCCGCCTCTCGTCGCAGGCGGCGTTTGCCGAGATGCGGGACAGCGCCGATCGGATCGAGAAGGAGATCGGCAGGCGGCCGGCGACGATTGCGTTTCCCTACGGCAATCCGCTGGCGGCCGGGGCCCGCGAGGCGAGGCTGGCGGAGGAAGCGGGCTTCCTGGCGTCCTTCACCACGCGGCCCGGCTACGTGCCGCTCTCCGGAGAACGGCACGGGCTTCCGCGCGTTTCTCTGAACGGGTTGTTCCAGCAGATCCGGTATCTTGAAGTATTGCTCACGCCCGGCCTGTGGAGGCTCAGAGATCGGATTCACGCAGGCCGACAAAGGGCTGAAATCTAGGACTTTTGCATCCAGCGGATGAGAATGCCGGCAGGGACGACCCAGAGCAGGCCCGCGGCGGCGAAGTAGAGAAGTTGGGTGAGGCCGGACGCCCCTCGAAGCTTGGCGGCAGCGACAATCATCGCAGCCAGCGCATAGGCGCAGACGAATGCGACAAGCATGATCATCCCGACGAACTTACGGGCCCGCTGCTGCATCCGCTCTCCTCGCCTGCGGGGCTACGCCGCCGGACCGGCAGAGGCAACCGAGCCGGCTCGCGACCCGGTGTCGCGCGCCATCTCCTTGCTCCGTTCCGCCTTGATCCATAATCAGGCGAGATGGTTGCAGTCCCGGCACAAGTCCCGCATGCGGCAGAGCCGAACGCGGCTCAGCTACGGGGCGTCCGGCAGTGGCTGCTGTTTCTGGTCCTTCTCGTTTTCGCGATGGTGCTGGTGGGCGGCGCGACCCGACTGACGGAGTCCGGGCTCTCGATCACGGAATGGAACCTCGTCACGGGGGCGGTGCCGCCGGTCAGCGAGGAGGCGTGGCAAGCCGAGTTCGAGCGCTACCGGCAAACCTCGCAGTACGACCGCCTGAACCGCGGCATGGCGCTCTCCGATTTCCAGACGATCTATTGGTGGGAATGGGCTCACCGCGAGCTCGGCCGGTTCATCGGGCTTGCCTACATCGCCGGCTTCCTGTGGTTCGTGGGCCGGAGCGCCGTCCCGCTGCGGACCGCATTCTGGCTGGCTGCGATGGGCATCCTGCTCGGTGCTCAGGGCCTCGTGGGCTGGATCATGGTCGCTTCGGGCCTGGAGCCTGGAATGACCGCGGTCGCCCCGGTCAAGCTTGCGCTGCATCTCAGCCTCGCCTGTCTGTTCTTCGCCGGCCTCGTGGCAACCTTCGTCCGCCTCGGCGGCGCCATGCGGGAGGATGCCGGAGCCGGGACGATCTGGACGGCCCGGCTTCTGGTCCTGCTCGCCTTCGTTCAGATCGCCCTCGGCGGACTGGTGGCGGGGCACGATGCCGGGCTCAGCTACAACACCTGGCCGCTGATGGACGGCCGGCTGGTGCCGAAGGGGATTGGCCTTCTGGAGCCGTCCTGGCTGAACGCGATCGACAACATTACGGCAATTCAGTTTAACCACCGCATCGGCGCCTATGTCCTTGCCGCGGCGATTCTCGCCTACGCGGTAGCGGTTCGCCGCGCCCCGCCGCCGGTCCGCGATCGCGCACTTCTGCTGAGCGGCCTCGTGCTCATTCAGATTGCGGCAGGCGTAGCGACGCTCGTTCAGGCTGTCCCGATCGGGCTCGCCGTCGCGCACCAGGGCACGGCCCTGATCCTGCTCTTCGCGCTGGTCTGGAATGCGAGCGTGCTGGGGAGGGAAGGAGCCTAGCGCCGCGCCGGACCAACCGGTGCTACCCCGACGCCGTCGATCAGCACGCGGTCGCCGCTAAGTACAGCCCTCCCGCTCGCCACGAGCCGCAGAGCCGCCGGATAGATGCGATGCTCCGCTTCGAGCACTCGCGCAGCGAGCGTTTCGGGCGTGTCCCCCGGCAGAACCGGAACGGCCTCTTGCATGATTATCGGCCCGGCATCCGTTTCAGCGCGGACGAAATGCACCGTAGCGCCATGCGTGCGTGCGCCGGAGGCAATTGCGCGAGCATGCGTGTTGAGCCCCGGATAGGCGGGAAGCAACGAGGGATGGATGTTGAGGATCGCGTCGCGCCACGCCTCGACAAAGCCCGGCGACAGGATTCGCATGAAGCCGGCGAGGCAGACCAACTCTGTGCCAGCGCTCCGCAGCACGGCATTGAGCTGAGACTCGAATGCCAGCTTCGGCCGCAGCCGCCGGTGATCCACAACCTCGGTCACGATGCCGGCGCTGCGGGCAATTTCCAGTCCCGGCGCATCGGCGACGTTCGAAACGACGAGCACGATCCTGGCGGGGAAATCCGGTTGTCGTGCCGCGGCGATCAGTATCGCGAGGTTGCTGCCGCGCCCGGAAATCAAGACCGCGGTCTTCGTCCTCGCCTCAGTCAAGGAAATGGAGCCGCCCGTCGAAAATGACCGCCGCGCCGGTTCGCGGGACGATGCGACCGAGCTCCAGGATCGTCTCGCCGTGCTGCTCCAGCACGCTCCGCACTGCCGGGACGGCGGCCGGCGCCGCCGCCAGAACCATGCCGACCCCGCAGTTGAAGGTGCGCGTCATTTCGGCGGCGTCGACTCGGCCGGCGTCAACGAGCCAGCCGAAGACCGGCGGCACGTCGATATGGGTCAGGTCGATCCTGGCCGCCAGCCCCGGCGGGAGAATGCGCGGCACGTTCTCCGTCAGTCCGCCGCCGGTGATGTGCGCAAGTCCCTTGACCGCGCCCGTCGCGCGGATGGCCGCCAGACAGGACCGAACATAGATGCGCGTTGGCGCAAGCAAAGCCGCGGCCAGACTGTTTCCCGCGTCGAATGGCGCCCGGTCGGCCCATCGGAGGCCGGTCATCTCAACGATGCGCCGCACCAGCGAAAAGCCGTTGGAATGCAAACCGGTTGACGCAAGGCCGAGAAGAACGTCGCCTTCGGCAATGTCAGGGCGTGGCAGCAGCCCGTCCCGCTCAGCCGCGCCGACGGCAAATCCGGCGATATCGTAGTCCCCGCGGCGATAGAGTCCGGGCATCTCGGCGGTCTCGCCGCCGACAAGGGCCGCGCCGGCGAGGCGGCAGCCCTCCGCCACGCCCTCGATGACACGGGCCGCGGTCTCCACGTCGAGGGCGCCCGTCGCGAAATAGTCGAGGAAGAGCAGCGGCTCCGCGCCCTGCACGATCAGGTCGTTTACGCACATCGCGACGAGGTCGATGCCGATCGTCGCATGCTCTCCGCTCTCGATGGCGATCTTCAGCTTGGTGCCGACGCCGTCGGTTGCGGCGACGAGCACTGGATCGCGGAATCCCCCTGCCTTCAGGTCGAACAGCGCCCCGAATCCGCCGAGCCCTCCCATCACGCCAGGCCGCCTGGTCCTGGCCGCCGCCGGCCTGATGCGCTCGACCAGAGCCATCCCGGCGTCGATATCGACGCCGGCGTCACGGTATGTCAGGGGCTTGCGCTGTTCTGCCATTGCCGCTAGCGCGTAGGCTGCGGGCGGGAGGAATGCAAGAACGCCGGCGGGTCCGCCTCGTAGCTGCAGGCCGGGCGGCAGGTCCGTCAATTGACCATACCCAACTTCATCACCATCGCGCGCCTCCTCGGAGTTCCGCTGATCGTATGGCTGATGATCGCGGATCGCTTCGTGGAAGCGACCGTGCTCTTCATCTTGGCCGGTCTCTCGGACGCGGCCGACGGGTTCATCGCGAAGCGCTTCGGCGCGTCTTCCGAGCTCGGCGCATATCTCGACCCGGTCGCTGACAAGGCGCTGCTCGTGTCGGTCTTTGTGACGCTCGGCTTCAAGGGGCTGCTGCCGGCCTGGCTGATCGTCCTCACGGTCAGCCGGGACTTCTTCATTATCGGTGGAATGCTGCTCGCCTATGTCCTCAGCAACCCGATGGCGGTGAAGCCACTCTGGATCTCCAAGGCGAATACCGCGGCGCAGATCCTGCTCATTGCTCTCGTCCTGGGGGAACGCTCGGGAGTGAGCGTATTTCAGCCTTTCCTCGCCGTCCTCGTGCTGGGCGTTGCGGGCTTGACCGTCGGTTCGGCCGGCGCCTATCTCGTCGAGTGGGTGCGCCACATGGCGGGCGGCCCCGGCGACGCCAGGGAGGGCGGCAGGTGAATCTGAGGGTTCAGGCCGCGTTCTGGATCGGCGCTCTCCTCTTCCTGCTTCTTTTCCTGTGGATTTTCAGCGGCATCCTCCTCCCTTTCATCATGGGGATGGCGCTTGCCTATCTGCTTGACCCGCTCGCCGATCGGTTGGAGCGGGCCGGATTGAGCCGATTCTGGGCGACGATTACGATCCTCCTTCTGACGATCCTGATCATCACTCTCGCCGCCCTGATCGTCGTTCCGGTGCTCATTGCGCAGCTCTCCGGTTTCCTCGAGCGGCTGCCCGATTACGTCGTGCAGCTGCAGCAGCTCCTCAACCGTTTCCTGCGGACCGAGCTCGGCCAGTATTTCGGCGCCCAGCAGGAGGGCGGCGGCGGCGTCGAGCAGGTCGTGGCGCAAGGGGCCGCCTGGGTCGCAACCTTCCTCGGCTCGGTCTGGGCGGGAGGACGGGCGCTCATCAACACGATCAGCCTCATCGTGGTGACGCCGGTCGTCGCGTTTTATCTGCTCTATGACTGGGACCGGATGCTGAAGCGGATCGATGCGCTGCTGCCGCGCCAACATGCGGACACGATCCGCCGGCTTGGCGACGACATCGACGCGGCCATGGCCGGGTTCATCCGCGGGCAGGGCGCGGTGTGCCTCATCCTTGGCGTGTTCTACGCCCTTTCCCTGTCGCTGGTCGGGCTGAACTTCGGTTTTCTCATCGGCTCGCTGGCGGGGCTGATCAGCTTCATTCCGTTCGTCGGCTCGATCGTCGGCTTCGTGCTTTCCGTCGGCGTGGCGATCGTGCAGTTCTGGCCGGACTGGCCCTGGATCCTGGTGGTCGCGGCGATCTTCGTGGTCGGGCAGTTCATCGAGGGCAACATCCTGCAGCCGCGGCTCGTCGGCTCCAGCATCGGCGTGCATCCGGTGTGGCTGATGTTCGCGCTCTTCGCCTTTGGCTCGCTGTTCGGCTTCGTCGGCGTCCTCCTTGCCGTTCCCGTCACCGCGGCGATCGGCGTGCTCGTGCGCTTTGCAGTCGAGCGCTACCGCCGGAGCGCTCTCTACCAGGGTGCGGACAGGGGCCCGCCCACATCGACGGGGAGGTAGGGCGATGCACCGCCCGTCCCAACTTCCGCTGGTGCTGCCCCATGACCCGCATTACGGGCGCGACGCCTTCATGCCGGGGCCATCCAACGCTGCCGCGCTGCGCCTGGTCGAGAGCTGGCCGGGTTGGCCGTCGCCGGTGGTCGTGCTGAGCGGGCCTCCTGGCTCTGGAAAGACGCACCTCGTGCATGTCTGGGCCGCGCGCGCGAATGCCGAGATCTTGGCGGCCGCTGCGCTCGGCGGCGAGCTTTCGCTTGATCAAACCGGCGCAGGTCCGCTCGCCATAGACGGCATCGACCCTGGCGCCGTTCCCGACGCGGCGCTCTTTCATCTGATCAACAGGGTTGGCGAGCTGGGGTCCAGCCTCCTTCTGACATCCAGACAGCCGGCGGATTGCTGGCGGATCGCCTTGCCCGACCTTCGGTCGCGTCTGCGGATGGCTGCCCCTGCATCGATCGGCGCGCCGGACGACGATCTCCTTCGCATCGTGCTGGTGAAGCTGTTCGCCGACCGCCAACTCGTCGTCGACAGGCCGGTGATCGACTATCTCCTGACACGCATGGAAAGGTCGCTCAGCGCCGCCAATGCCCTCGTGGATGCGCTTGATCAGGCGGGACTGGCAGAAAACCGGCGGATCACCCGGCCGATGGCGGCGGAAATTCTCGCCGCGTCGGACGGCCGGACGGAGACATTTGCGGTTCGGCAATAGGCTGTCATGATAATGTCGGACGGGCAGTCGAATATGATCTGCCGTCTGGGCAATCTGCCATGAGCGAAGCCGCAAGATTGATGCCGCGCGTTTCCGCCGAAGAGGTGCGGCCGTTTCGGCTTGACCCGGAGCTGGCATCCAGCCCCGCCCGCTTCATCAACCGCGAAATCTCCTGGCTGGAGTTCAACCGCCGTGTCCTGGAGGAATCCGAGAATCCAAACCATCCGGTGCTGGAGCGGCTCCGTTTCCTCTCCATCTCAGGCAAGAACCTCGATGAATTCGTCATGGTCCGGGTGGCCGGGCTCGCCGGACAGGCGCGCGAGCTGATCGCGACGACCAGCGACGACGGGCTGTCGCCGGCGGAGCAGCTCCGCGCCATAGACAGCAAGCTTGGAGAACTGGTGCGGGAGCAGCAAGCCAACTGGAAGGCGCTGCGCCAGGAGTTGTCGGAGAAAGGGGTTGTCATCGTATCCGCAGAGGGGCTGAACGAGGAAGAGCGAGACTGGCTCGAAGGCCATTTTCTCGACTCGATCTTCCCGGTACTCACACCGCTCGCCATCGATCCGGCGCATCCATTCCCCTTCATTCCAAATCTCGGCTTTACGCTCGCTTTGCAGCTTTCAGGGCGCAAGGGCCGCGCAATGCAGGCGCTGGTGCGCTTTCCGATCAGCGTCGAGCGGTTCATCCAGATACCGCGACGCAATCAATCGGAGCCGCTCCGCTTCGTCATGCTCGAAGACGCGGTCGCGGCGTTCATCCCGCGGCTTTTCCCGGGCTACGAGGTCAGCGGCAAGGGCGCGTTCCGGCTCATTCGCGATTCCGACATTGAGGTGGAGGAGGAGGCTGAGGACCTTGTCCGGCTCTTCGAGCGGGCGCTGAAGCGGCGCCGGCGTGGCGTAGTGATCCGACTGGAGATCGAGGAGGACATGCCGGAAACGCTGCGCAATACAGTACAGCGCGCGCTGGCCGTGTCGGACAGTGAAGTCCACATCGTTCCGGGAATGCTCGGCATCGACAATCTATCCCAGCTCGTCGCGGTCGATCGCCCCGATCTCAAGTTCGAACCGTTCGCGCCGCGCTTCCCGGAGCGTATCCGCGAGCATGGCGGAGACTGCTTCGCCGCCATCCGCCAGAAGGACATCATTGTCCATCATCCGTATGAATCCTTCGACGTCGTGGCGCAGTTCCTGGGGCAAGCGGCGGCCGACCCCGATGTGGTGGCGATCAAGCAGACCCTCTACCGCACCTCGAACGACTCGCCGATCGTGAAGGCGCTGATCGAGGCGGCCGAGGCGGGGAAATCGGTGACGGCGCTTGTGGAACTGAAAGCTCGCTTTGACGAGGAGGCCAACATCCGCTGGGCGCGCGACCTGGAGCGGGCGGGAGCGCAGGTCGTCTACGGATTCATTGAGTTGAAGACCCACGCAAAGCTGTCGCAGGTGGTACGGCGCGAGGGCGGCGCGCTCGTCAGCTACGTGCACGTCGGGACCGGCAACTATCACCCGATCACGGCGCGCATCTACACCGATCTGAGCTTTTTCACGGCCGACCCGGACATTGCCCGCGACGTGGCGCGCGTCTTCAATTTCATCACCGGCTATGCGCCGCCGCAGGACGTGAAGAGCATCGCGGTCTCGCCGCATACCTTGCGTCAGCGCATCCTCGGTCACATAGACGCGGAGATCGCGCATGCGGCTGCCGGCCGGCCGGCCCAGATCTGGATGAAACTGAACGCGCTGGTCGACCGCGAGATCATCGACACTCTCTACCGCGCCAGTCAGTCGGGCGTGGATATCGACCTTATCGTGCGTGGCATCTGCTGCCTCAGGCCGCAGGTTCCCGGCCTCTCGGAGAACATCCGCGTAAAGTCGATTGTCGGACGCTTTCTCGAGCATTCGCGCGTCTTGTGCTTTGGCAACGGTCATGGGCTGCCATCCGACGAGGCGATCGTTTATATCGGCTCCGCCGATCTGATGCCGCGCAACCTTGATCGGCGGGTCGAGGTGATTGTCCCGCTCACCAACCCGACGGTTCACATGCAGGTGCTCGACCAGATCATGGTGGCCAACTTCAAGGACAACGAGCAGAGCTGGGATGTCCTTCCCGACGGCACGTCCCGCCGGACGACGCGGAAGGAGGGTGAGGAGCCCTTCAACGCGCATCGCTACTTCATGACCAATCCCAGCCTCTCGGGCCGCGGCCGCTCGTTGAAATCGTCCTTCCCCCGTGCTTTTCCGCCGCTCCCCCGCGACTGAGCCGCAGCCCGCGCAGGGCCGGATCCCCGGTCACGGCCCGATTGGCGTTATCGACATCGGTTCGAATTCCGTTCGCCTGGTCGTCTACGAACGGCTCGCCCGCTCGCCGACGCCGCTGTTCAACGAGAAAATGCTCGCTGGCCTTGGCGCGGGCGTCGCCGAAAGCGGGCTGCTTGCGCCCGACGCGATCGAAACGACCAAGGCGGCGCTCCGGAGATTCACGGCCCTCTGCGGGCAGATGGGGGTGAAGGAGCTCAACGTCCTCGCCACCGCGGCGACGCGCGAGGCGAAGAACGGTTCGCAATTCATCGCCGAGGCGGAGGCGATCTGCGGCGTGCCGATCACACTTCTCTCCGGCGCCGAGGAGGCGCGCATCGCAGCTCTCGGCGTCGTCGCCGGCTTCCAGGCTCCGGACGGCGTCGCCGGCGATCTGGGCGGCGGCAGCCTGGAGCTGACGGACGTGCTGGGCGCCCAGGTAGGCGCCGGCGACAGCCTGCCGCTCGGAACCCTCAGCTTGCAGACCGCATCTGGCGGCTCGTTCAAGACGGCACGCGATCTGACGCGGAAGGCGCTCGAATCGTCGGCGGTACTGGGCCGGCTGCCCGGCCGCACCTTCTACGCGATCGGCGGCACATGGCGGTCGCTCGCACGGCTTCATATGCACGACACCGGTTACCCGCTCCACGTCATGCATGAGTACACCATCGACCCGGACGAGCTGGACGACTTCCTGAAGGTGCTTGTTCGCGGACCGCTCGACCAGGTGCCCGGGATCAATGTCGTGTCCAGGCAGCGCCAGGCGCTGCTGCCGTACGGCGCCACCGTGCTGGCGGAGCTTTTGCGGGCGGGAAGGCCGAGTTCGGTAGCAATTTCAGCGCTCGGCCTGCGCGAAGGACTCCTCTATTCAAAACTCTCGCCCGAGGAACGGGATGCCGATCCGCTCATCTCGGCGGCGCGTGAGCTTTCGCTCCTGCGGTCCCGCTCGCCGGAGCACGCAGAGGAGCTCATTCCCTGGACGGAGCAGGCCCTCAATGCGCTCGGACTGGAAGAATTGGAGGAGGAAAAGCGCCTTAGGATGGCCGCCTGCCTGCTTTCCGACATCGGCTGGCGGGCGCATCCCGACTATCGCGGCACGCAAAGCCTGAGCATCATTTCCTACGCCGCTTTTGTAGGCGTCGATCATCCCGGCCGCGCCTATCTGGCGCTGGCCGTCTACTACCGGCATGCCGGCCTTTCGGAGGAGGAGCTTGGCGCGGGTCTGCGCGAGCTCGCATCGCTTCGCCACCGGGAGGGCGCGCGTGCGCTGGCCGGCGCCTTCCGCGTCGCCTATCTCGTCTCCGGCTCGGTCGGGGGCGTGCTGCCGCGCACCAAAATTCGCCGTTCGGGGAACACGCTGGAGCTCGTGCTCCAGCCCCGGCAGGCCGACCTTCGCGGCCCGCGGCTCGACAGCCGTGTGCGGCAGTTCGCGGCTCTGGGCGGGCTGTCCTGGGCCGTGACCGTGGAATAGCGCCTATTCGGCGGCTATCCGCCCGGTTTCGCTCGGATTGAATGCGACCACGCCCCGGTGCGACATCGAGAGGGCCAGGTCCCCGCGCTTCAGAGCCAGCGCCTGTTCGCCGAAAAGCTTGCGGCGCCAGCCCCTCAGCGCCGGCACGTCGGCTCGGGCGTCCGCCGCGATCCGTTCGAGGTCATCGGCGCCGGCGATGATCCGTGCCGCAACCCCGTGTTCCTCCGCGACCATTTTCAGCAGCACCTTGAGCAGTTCCGCCGCGGCGCTTGAATGTTCGGGCGCCGGACGCGGGCGGGGAACGCGGGGCAGATCCTTCTCCGGCAGGCTGAAGGCTTCCTCGATCGCCGCCAGGATGCCGCGTGCGGCGCTCGACCGCTCGAAACCGCGCGGTATCGTCCGCAGATGGCCCATCGCCTCGGCGTCGCGCGGCTGCTGCAAGGCAAGCTCGTAGATCGCATCGTCCTTGAGCACGCGTCCGCGCGGAACATTGCGCTCCTGCGCCTCCCGCTCGCGCCAGGCGGCGAGCGCCTGCAGAATGGCGAGCTGGCGCGGCTTCTTCACCCGCATCTTCAGCCGTTGCCAGGCGTCCTCCGGATGCGTCCGGTAAGTAACGATGTCGGTGAGGACCGCCATTTCCTCGTCGACCCAGGTCGTGCGGTCCTGTTCGGCAAGCTGGGCGGACAGCGAGAGGTAGATGTCTCGAAGATAGGTCACGTCTGAAATCGCGTACGCGATCTGCTTCGCCGTGAGCGGCCGGCGCGACCAGTCGGTGAAACGCGAGCTCTTGTCGATGTGGTTGCCGGTTACGCGGTGGACGAGCTGGTCGTAGCTGACCTGATCGCCATAGCCGCACACCATGGCGGCAACCTGCGTATCGAAGATCGGATGCGGCACCGCCCCCGCCTGCTTGACGAAGATCTCAATGTCCTGGCGCGCAGCGTGGAAGACCTTCGTCACCGCTTCGTTCGCCATCAGCGCATAGAACGGAGCAAGGTCGATCCCTTGCGCCAGGGGATCGACGATCCCCGCCTCATCCGGCCCCGCGATCTGGACGAGGCAGAGTTCCGCCCAGAAGGTGCTTTCTCGCATGAACTCCGTATCGACGGTAATGAAGGGTGCCTGCGAGAGGCGGCTGCAGAAGGCCTTGAGCGCGGCTGTGTCCGCGACAACGGTATGTTTTACGGCGTTGGGGTCCATTCGCGCCCCTATAGCCAATGCCCAAACAACTGTCGCTTCCAAATATGCCGCAGCGGCAAGGCCATGGCGGCCATCGGACTTGACACCATCTGAGCCTTCTGCGCTTTTCCCGCGGACTTCCAAACCCCTCAGTTCCAGGATTTGCGGCCGGCATGCATCGCTACCGAACCCATACCTGCGGCGAGCTCCGGGCGGCCGCCATCGGCGCAACCGTGCGCCTGTCCGGGTGGGTGCACCGCGTCCGCGACCATGGCGGCCTGTTGTTCATCGACCTCCGGGACCATTACGGCCTCACGCAGATCGTCGCCGACCCCGATTCGCCTGCCTTCGCGGCTGCCGAGCGTGTCCGCGCTGAATGGTGCATCCGCGTCGACGGGCCGGTCCGCCATCGCCCGGCGGAGACCGTCAACCCGAATCTTCCGACCGGCGAGGTGGAGGTCTTCGCTCACGAGATCGAGGTTCTGTCGCAGGCGCCTGAGCTGCCGGTGCCGGTCTTCGGAGAGCCCGAGTACCCGGAGGATACGCGCCTCAAATATCGCTTCCTGGATCTGAGGCGCGAGTCGCTGCACCGGAACATCATGCGGCGCGTGGCGATCGTCGCCGGGATGCGCGAGCTGATGCGCGCGCAGGGGTTCAGCGAGTTCCAGACGCCGATCCTGACGGCCTCTTCGCCGGAAGGGGCGCGCGACTTCCTGGTGCCGTCGCGGCTGCATCCGGGAAAATTCTACGCGCTGCCGCAGGCGCCGCAGCAATTCAAGCAGCTCATCATGATGGCGGGCTTCGACCGCTATTTTCAGATAGCGCCCTGTTTCCGTGATGAGGACCCGCGCGCCGACCGGCTTCCGTGCGAGTTCTACCAGCTTGACGTGGAGATGAGCTTTGTCACCCAGGACGACGTGTTCGGGGCGATGGAGCCGGTGATCCGCGGCGTCTTCGAGGCTTTCGCGGAGGGTAAGCCGGTGACACAGCGCTTCCCCCGCATCCCCTACCGGGAGGCGCTGCGGAAATATGGCACCGACAAGCCGGATCTCAGAAATCCGATCGAAATGTGCGACATGGCCGAGCATTTCGCCGGATCCGGGTTCAAGGTCTTCGCCGGGATGATCGAGCGCGATCCGAAGGTCGAGGTATGGGCCATACCCGCGCCCGGCGGCGGCAGTCGCGCCTTCTGCGACCGGATGAACGCCTGGGCGCAGGGCGAAGGCCAACCGGGGCTTGGCTACATCTTCTTCCGCGAGGGCGAGGAGGAGGGTGCCGGGCCGATCGCGAAAAACATCGGTCCCGAGCGCACCGCAGCCATACGATCGCGCCTCGGTCTCGGCGCCGGCGACGCCGTCTTCTTTGTGGCCGGCAATCCGGCGGATTTCGCCGCTTTTGCCGGCGCCGCCCGGCAGAAGGTCGGGCAGGAGCTCGGCCTAATCGACGTGAACCGGTTCGATCTCGCCTGGATCGTTGATTTTCCGATGTTCGAGTGGAACGAGGAGGAGAAGCGGGTCGATTTCTCGCACAATCCCTTCTCGATGCCGCAGGGCGGGCTTGCGGCGCTCGAATCCTCCGATCCGCTATCGATCCCGGCGCACCAGTACGACGTCGTCTGCAACGGCTACGAGATCGCCTCCGGCGCCATCCGCAACCACAAGCCGGAGATCATGAAGAAGGCCTTCGCCATCGCCGGATACGGCGAGGATGCGCTGGAGCAGAAGTTCGGCGGCATGCTGCGGGCGCTGCAGTTCGGAGCGCCGCCGCATGGCGGCATGGCGGCCGGTCTCGACCGCATCGTCATGCTGCTCTGCGGCGAGAAGAACCTGCGCGAGGTCACCATGTTCCCGATGAACCAGCAGGCGCAGGACCTGTTGATGGGCGCGCCGTCCGAGGTCTCGCCGAAGCAGCTCCGCGAACTCGCCATTCGCGTCGTTCGGGCCGAATAGACCCGGGCGCCGGCCTGCGCGCGGGGTTCTATTGCAGCGCGGCGGAATCCTCGGTGCTGACGGTCAGGTTGAGAAGCGCCACCAGCTTCGATGGGTCGCCCTGGAGGGCATCGGCGATCTCCGCCGCGGCGACCGGCGCACTGGGCCGTACCTGCACCACCAGCGTCTTCCCGCTGCCGAGGAACTCCTGCAGCGGTTGCAGCAGCATATCGACGAATTCCGGACGGCCGAGCGCGAGCATGAACAGCGGCAAGGCGAGGCTGCTGATCTGCTGCCGGTAGGCGGCGCCGTCGACACCGAGCCGCAACTCAGCGGCCACCGCCCCGAACAACTCGTCGAGCAGCGAGCGGTCGCTGATCCGCAGCGTCAGCGCCTTCAGCTTCACGCCGCTCTCGAAGCTGTTAAGTCCCTTTTCGAGATCGCCGATCAGCGTTTCGCTGAGCGTGGAAGCGAGCCAGTCT
>DASWJZ010000145.1:0-8124 GCA_036396875.1 Propylenella sp. | reverse complement strand
CGAGGTCATCGCCGCGGCGGTCCGAAACCTGCCCAACGCCCCCGGCGTCTATCGGATGATCGACGACAAGGGCGACGTCCTCTATGTCGGCAAGGCGCGCAGCCTTCGCGCCCGCGTCGGAAACTATGTCCGCCTCGGGGGTCAGAACAGCCGGATAGCCCGCATGATCCGCGCCACCGCGGCGATGGACTTCGTTCGCACCCGCACGGAGACCGAAGCGCTGCTGCTCGAGGCCAACCTCATCAAGCGGTTGCGGCCGCGCTTCAATGTGCTGCTGCGCGACGACAAGTCGTTCCCCTACATCCTGATCGCCGAGGATCACGAGGCCCCGGCGATCATGAAGCACCGCGGGGCGCGGAAGCGGAAGGGAAGCTATTTCGGGCCGTTCGCATCCGCCGGAGCCGTCGGCAGGACCGTCAACGTCCTGCAGAAGGCTTTTCTCATCCGCACCTGCTCCGACCCCGTCTACGAAAGCCGCACGCGGCCCTGCCTCCTCTACCAGATCAAGCGGTGCTCCGCGCCGTGTACGGGGGAAATCGCGCTCGACGACTACAACCGGCTCGCCGGCGAGGCGAAGGCGTTCCTGTCCGGCGGCGGGCGAGAGGTCCGCGCCGAGCTGGCGTCCGCCATGGAATCCGCCTCCGCCGGCCTCGATTTCGAGCGCGCGGCGCTCTACCGCGACCGCCTCTCCGCGCTTTCGCATGTGCAGGCCCACCAGGGCATCAACCCGCAGAGCATCGAGGATGCGGACGTCTTCGCCGCGCATCAGGAGGGGGGGCTCACCTGCATCCAGGTGTTCTTCTTCCGCACCGGCCAGAACTGGGGAAACCGCGCCTATTTCCCGAAGGCCGACAAGAGTTTGGAAGCGCCGGCAGTGCTGGAGGCCTTCCTGGCGCAGTTCTACGACGACAAGCCGGTGCCGCGGCTGATCCTCGTTTCCACGGATTTTGAGGAGCGCGAGCTGCTCTCAAGGGCGCTCTGCGAGAAGGCCGGGCATCGCGTCGAGATCGCCGTCCCGCAGCGCGGGGAGAAGCGTGAGCTGGTCGAGCATGCGCTCGTCAACGCCCGCGAAGCGCTCGGCCGCAAGCTGGCGGAGACGTCGAGCCAGGCGCGGCTGCTTGCCGGGCTGGCGGAGGCGATCGGCCTGCCGCGGCCGCCTCGCCGGATCGAGGTCTACGACAACAGCCATGTGATGGGCGCGAACGCCGTCGGCGCGATGATCGTCGCCGGGCCGGAAGGCTTTTCGAAGAGCCATTACCGGAAGTTCAACATCCGCGCCGAGGACCTGGCGCCCGGCGACGATTACGGAATGATGCGCGAGGTCATGCGCCGCCGTTTCGGGAGGCTGCTGAAGGAGGCCGGAGCCATGCCGGAGCCCGGGGGGGAGGAAAGCGGGGCAGTCGGCGCGTGGCCCGATCTGGTTCTCATCGACGGCGGCAAGGGGCAGCTCGCCGCGGCGTCAGGCGTGCTCGCCGAGCTCGGCATCGAGGCGCTTCCGGTGGTTTCGGTCGCCAAGGGCCGCGACCGCGACGCCGGCCGCGAAACGTTCTTCATCGCCGGCCGCGAGCCCTTCCTGCTGCCGCACCGCGATCCGGTCCTCTACTTTGTCCAGCGTCTGAGGGACGAGGCGCACCGCTTTGCGATCGGGTCGCATCGCGCCCGCCGCAGCAAGGAGATGCACGCCAACCCGCTCGACGAAATTGCCGGAATCGGCCCGGCGAGGAAGCGGGCCCTGCTTCGCCACTTCGGCACCGCCAAGGCGGTGAGCCGGGCCGGGGTCGAGGATCTGATGACGGTGGAAGGCGTCTCGCGGGGGCTCGCGCTGTCGATCTACGACCATTTCCATGAGCAGGCGACGTAGCCGAACATCCCGTCGCGCTTTTGTCTCAAACTCCCCCTAAGCCCGGGCAACCGGACAGGGCCCGGCGACGCCGGATTGACGGGAACGCCGCAGAATTCCAAGGTGCCGACATGACGGTCCACGCGGACGAGCCGATGCAGCGCCGCATCCACATCGGGGCCTTGAACGTCCCGAATATCCTGACCTACGGGCGGATCGCCGCGGCGCCGGCGGTCGGCGCGACGTATTACATCCCCGGCAATTGGGGCCCGTGGATCGCCTTCACGATTTTCGTGATCGCCAGCGTCACCGACTATTTTGACGGTTATCTGGCGCGCGCCTGGAAGCAACAATCGGCGCTCGGCCGCATGCTCGACCCGATCGCCGACAAACTGCTCGTATCGGTGTCGATCCTGGTCCTCGCCGCCTCCGAGCACGGCATCCTGAACGGCTGGTCCTGGTGGGCGGCGGTCATCATTCTGATGCGCGAGATCTTCGTCTCGGGGCTGCGCGAGTTCCTTGCCGAGCTGCGGGTCAGCGTTCCCGTGACCCGGCTCGCCAAATGGAAAACGACGATGCAGCTCATCGCCGTGGCGGCGCTCCTGATCGCCCCGGCTTTGCAGGGCGCCCGGCAGGGCTTCATCATCAATCTCGGCCTGACCTTCTTCTGGGCGACCGCCCTCGTGACCCTCTATACCGGGTTCGACTATTTCCGCGCCGGCTTGAAGCACCTGGTGGCCGACCCGCGATGAGGATCCGCTACTTCGCCTGGGTGCGCGAGCGCGTCGGCCGCGCCGAGGAGGAGATCGATCTCCCGGCGGGCGTGAGGAACATCGCCGATCTGATGGGCTGGCTCGCGGGCCGCGACGAGGGCTACGCCGCCGCCTTCGCCGAACCGGCGATCCTCCGCGCTGCGCTCGACCGCGACCACGTCGGGCACGAGGCGCCGATCGGCGGTGCGCGCGAGGTCGCCTTTTTCCCGCCGATGACCGGCGGCTGATCACGATTTCCTTGGCTGCCATGGCATGAGACCCTGGAACCCGAATATCCGAGTCCAGCGCGAGCCGTTCCGCCTCGACGAAGAGACCGCGCGGCTGACGGCGGGGCGGACCGACGTCGGCGCCGTGGTCGCCTTCACCGGCTGGTGCCGCGACGAGAACGGAACGCTCGCGGCGATCGAGCTCGAGCACTATCCCGGCATGGCCGAGGCGGAGGTCGGCCGCATCGCGGCGGAGGCCGCGGGGCGCTTGCCGCTCCTCGGCCTGACCGTCATTCACCGCTACGGCAAGATCCTTCCGGGCGAGCCGATCGTGCTCGTGCTTGCCGCCTCGGAGCACCGGCAGGCGGCCTTCGAAGCCGCAAGCTTCCTCATGGATTATCTGAAGACCCGCGCACCGTTCTGGAAGAAGAAGCACCGCGCCGACGGGACGGAAGGAGATTGGGTTGCGGCGAAGGACACGGACGACGCGGCCGCAATGAAATGGTAGCGGCTCCCGCCGTCAGATTTTGCCGGGCCGCCTCGAAGCTCAGCGCGCCGCGGCTCGCTTCTCGCGCGTGGGCGCCGCCGGCCGAACCGCCGCCATGTAATCGTCCATCAGCGTTCGCGCGATCTCGCCGACCTCAAAGCGGTACGGGCCGATCTCGGAGATCGGCGTGACTTCCGCGGCCGTGCCGGTAAGAAACGCCTGCTCGAAGCCTTCCATCTCCTCCGGCTGGATCGCCCGCTCCACGACTTCGATCCCGCGCGCCCTGGCGAGCGCGATCGCCGCCTGCCGCGTGATACCGTTCAGGAAGCAGTCGGGGGTCGGCGTGTGCAGCCTGCCGTCCTTGACGAAAAAGATGTTGGCGCCGGTTGCCTCCGCCACCAGCCCGCGCCAGTCGAGCATCAGGGCGTCGGCATAGCCCTTGCGCTCCGCCGCGTGCTTGGAGAGCGTGCAGATCATATAGAGGCCGGCGGCCTTCGCCTTCGCCGGCGCCGTGCGCGGGTCGGGCCGTCGCCACTCGGCGATGTCGAGCCGGATCCCCTTCAGCCGCTGCTCGGGATTGAAGTAGGACGGCCAGTCCCACACCGCGACAGCGGCGTTGATGCGATTGGTCTGAGCGGACACGCCCATCATCTCGCTGCCGCGCCAGGCGACCGGTCGCACGTAAGCGTCGGACAAATTGTTGAGCACCAGGAGCTCGCGGCAGACCGCATCGATCTCCTCGACCGAATACGGGATGGTGAAGTCGAGCAGGCGGGCGCTCTCGAACAGCCGCTCGGTATGCTCCCGAAGCTTGAAAATCGCCCCGGCGTAAGCGCGCTCGCCCTCGAACACGCAGCTGGCATAATGCAACCCGTGCGTGAGCACGTGGATTCTCGCGTCCTCCCAATCGACGAAAGCGCCGTTGAACCAGATCTTGCCGGTCATCTGATCGAAGGGAACGCCTGCCATCGTCGTATCCTCCAGGCATGCTGCGCTTTGCGCACCGCCGGCCGCTTCGCTTAATCTCGCCGGCCGGCACGATTGCGCCGGTCGCGCAATTCTTGCACAAGTCGGCGGCGGCGGCCCGCGTTTTCCGCCGGTCTTTAACCTGGGAAGAGTAGCAGAGCCTCAGAATATGTCAACATGGCTGACATAAATCGCTCGCTTGCGGTCAGGCCGCGTTCTGCCCCGCCGGACGACTCGGTGGTCGACATCATCGAGCTGCTGTTTTTCGCCTACCGCGATTTCATCTCCGATCCCGACGCGATCCTGGCGAGGTCCGATTTCGGACGCGCGCACCATCGCGTGCTTCATTTCGTCGACCGCAATCCCGGCCTCACCGTCGCGGACCTGCTCGACATCCTGAAGATCACCAAGCAGAGTCTTGCCCGGGTTCTGAAGCAGCTGATCGATTCGGGCCTGATCGAACAGCGGACCGGGCGGCAGGACAGGCGGCACCGCCTCCTGCATGCGACGCCGGCCGGCCGGGCGCTCTCCGCCAGCCTTTCGGCGCCGCAGGAAGCGCGGATCAAGGCCGCCCTCGCTGTGCTCCCGCCCGACGGGCGGGAGGCGGTCACCGCCTTCCTTTTCGCCATGATCAACGCGCCCGAGCGGCCGAAGGCGGCACGGCTGGTGCAGGCCGAGGAGGCGCGGTGAAATCGCGTTACACCGAAAGCCGGGGGTGTCCGCGGGACGATGCGCCGCACCTCCTCGTCGTCGACGATGACATGCGCATTCGCACGCTGCTGTCGCGCTTTCTTGGGACGAACGGCTTTCGCGTGACCGCCGCCGCCTCGGCCGACGAGGCGCGCCGCCACCTCGTCGGCATGTCGTTCGATCTGCTTGTGGTCGACGTGATGATGCCGGGCGAGAGCGGGCTCGAATTCACCGAGGCGCTTCGGCAAACGTCTTCGGTGCCGATTCTGATGCTGACCGCCCGGGCGGAGACCCCGCACCGCATCCGCGGCCTGGAGGTCGGCGCCGACGATTATCTGGCGAAGCCGTTCGAGCCGCGCGAGCTGCTCCTGCGGATTACGGGAATTCTGAAGCGCGCGGCGCAGCCGGCGCCGGCCGTCGTGGACACGATCCGCTTCGGCCCCTTCACGTTCCATGTCGGGCGCGGCGAGCTGAAGCGCGGCGCGGACGTGATCCGCATCACCGACCGCGAGCGCGACATTTTGCGGATGTTTGCGGCGCGGCGGGGCGAAACCATCAAGCGGCACGAGTTCCTGAAAATCTCCAACGGCGGCGGCGAACGCGCGGTCGACGTGCAGATCAACCGGCTTCGGCGCAAGATCGAGGGCGATCCGTCCAATCCGGTGCATCTGCAGACGGCGCGCGGAATCGGATATCGGCTTCTGGTGGATTAGGCTCATTGCTGCGCACGGAACCCGTACGACCATGGCCCTGATCGGCGACATCGGCGCCCGCATCCGCCTGCCCGGACGCCTGCGCGACGGTGTCCGGCGCTTCACCCCGTTCTTCAGGCGTCTGGGGAGATGGTTGCCGCATTTCGGCGCCGGCCTGATGGACCGGCTGCCCAAGGGCCTCTACGCGCGGTCGATCCTGATCGTCGTGATGCCGATCCTGATCCTGCAGGCGGTTGTCGCCTACGTCTTCATGGAGCGCCATTGGCAGACCGTGACGCGCCGCCTGTCGCAGGCCCTCACCCGCGACATCGCGGCGATCATCGAGGTGATCGAGACCTATCCGCAGGATGCGCGGTTCTCGGAGATCACCCGCATCGCCGCCGATACCTACGGCCTCACCATATCGGTCCTGCCCGACGATCCCCTGCCGGAGCCAGGACCGCGGCCCTTCTTCTCGCTTCTCGACAGGACGCTGTCGCGCCAGCTCGAGAGCCAGGTCAGCCGGCCGTTCTGGATCGACACGGTCGGCAATTCCGACCTCGTCGAGATCCGCATCCGCCTCGACGAGAATGTCCTGCGCGTCTTCGCCGAGCGCAACCGCGCCTATGCATCCAACTCGCACATCTTCCTCCTCTGGATGGCCGGCACGTCCATCGTCCTCGTCACGATCGCGCTGCTTTTCCTCCGCAATCAGATCAACCCGATCCTCAATCTCGCCCACGCGGCCGAACAGTTCGGCAAGGGAAGGCCGGTCGGCGATTTCCGGCCGCGCGGCGCGCGCGAGGTGCGGCAGGCGGCGCAGGCGTTCATCAACATGCGCGAGAGGATCGAGCGCCAGATCGAGCAGCGCACCACGATGCTCTCGGGCGTCAGTCACGATCTGCGCACCGTGCTGACCCGCTTCAGACTGGAGCTCGCACTGCTTGGCGACACGCCGGATACGGAGGCCCTGCGCGCCGACGTCGACGAGATGACGCGGATGCTGGAGGACTACCTCGCCTTTGCCCAGGGCGACGCCGGACAAACGGCGGAGATGGTGGACATCCCGGCGCTCATCGAGGAGATCGCGGAGACGTCGCGCCGCAGCGGCGACGCCGTGGAGACCTCGTTCGAAGGCGAGCCGCAGGCGCAGCTGCGCGCGCTCGGCTTCCGCCGCTGCCTCGCCAATCTCGTCGGCAACGCCGGCAAGCACGGCGACCGCATCGAATTGCGGGCGCGCCACACCGACGGCTGGATCACGGTGACGGTCGACGATGACGGGCCGGGGATTCCGCCCGGGGAGCGGGAAGCCGTGTTTCGCCCGTTCTATCGCCTCGACGGCGGGCGCAACGTCGACACGGGCGGGAGCGGCCTCGGCCTCGCCATCTCGCGCGACATCGCGATCAGCCATGGCGGCGACGTCATCCTCGCCGAAAGCCCGCTCGGCGGCCTCCGCGCCATCCTGATGATTCCCGGCTGATCAGAAAAGCCGCCCGCCGACCGGCACGTCCTTGCCGGGATGGACGAGCACGACCTCGCCCGCATCGTCTGGCACGCCGAGCGTCAGCACCTCCGACCGTATCGGTCCGATCTGGCGCGGCGGGAAATTGACAACCGCAAGGACGAGGAGGCCGGCAAGCTCCTCGGCCCGGTAGTGCCTGGCGATCTGCGCAGAGGATTTTTTCAGGCCGATCTCCGGCCCGAAATCGATGATGAGCGTCAAGGCCGGCTTGCGCGCCTCGGGAAACGGTCGCGCCTCCACGATTCGGCCGACCCGCACATCCACCTTCAGGAAATCGTCGAAGCCGAGCGTCGGTGCCGCTTTGCTGCCCGTCACGACGGGTGGCCCTCGGCCACGTCATCGGCCGGCCTCGCCGGCCGGCGGGCCGCACGGGCGGGCCGGGCCCGGCGAAGAATGCCGGCGAGCCGGTCGAGCCGCCTGATCGCGCGCTCCGCTTCACGCAGCCGCCGGTCGAGCTCGGCCATGGTGCGGGCGAGGCCAGGATCGTCGTCCTCAAGCCAGATCCGCATCACGCGGGCCCAGACCAGCGCGAGCCCCTGCGCGCGCAGAAGTTCGCCCGCCCCCGACGATCTTATGCCCGCGGCGGCCATCATCCACGCCATCGAGCGGATGGCGATGCAGTCGAGCTGCAGCGCCAGGAGCGGATCGCGTCGCGCCGCCCTGCCGAGATTGCGGATTGCCTGCCGATGCGCGCCGAGCGCCTCAAACCGGCTGAACAGCACGTCGAACAGGCGCTCGCGCGGCGCCTCGTCGGCCATGTCGGGGTCAAGCCCCGCAAGCACCTTTTCGTCGATGCGGCGGACGAAATCGGCGAGGATGCCGACACGACCGTCATAGGCGTCGCGAAGCGCGGCAAGCGTCACGCCGGCGCGCTCGGCGACCGCGCGAAGCGTGATCTCCTCCCACGCTTGCTCGGCCGCCAGCCGCATCAGCGCATCGACAATTCTG
>DASWJZ010000144.1:0-23106 GCA_036396875.1 Propylenella sp. | reverse complement strand
GGGTCTTCGACGACCTCTGGCCGAGCGGGCCTTCCAGCTCGCTCGGGGAGGTCGCGCAGAGCGTCGAGATCGACCGCCTCCACACCGTCCGCGGCACGATCAATTACCGTTGGTAAGCGCTGTCCGGGCGGGTAGGCCGCGATATGTAGCAAGAGACGGCTAGGAGCATTGTCAAAGTCAGAGCGTTCGGTTTGGCACACGGAGGATGGCGATGACGGCCGATCCTAGGCTTCAGGAAATCCGCCGTACCGTGGCGGAACTCGTCGCCGCTGAGAGTGAAGTGGCAGGAAGGCTTGAGCGAGCGCAGCAACTGTCCTTCGGATACCCCGATGCCCTCTCCGCCATTCAGCGCCTCCGGCCGATGGTGCAGACGCACCGCGATCAGCTTGGCACCTACCTCAAGGACTCCGGTGGAGCCGGACCGAGCGGGGAGACGACGAGCCCTCAGCCCACACCGAGGGAGGCCACCGCACTCTCCGAGGCATTGCGGGATCTGTGCCTGGCGTTGCACCATTGCGCACTCAGCTACGCAATGCTGTTCGAGGTAGCGCTACGGCTCTATGAGCCGCGTCTCAGAGAGATCGCGCCGAAGCATCTGAAGGCGCATGCCGACGCCGCACTATCCACGACGCAGCTGCTGCCAGGGGTTGTGGCTTGGCAGCTCGCCCAAGTCGGGCTTCACTGCGCATGTATCTGCCCCATGTGCGGCCTCGGTGCCTGCGGCTGCGTGGCATGGGGCACCGAAACACTGACCGCCGCGTGGCGCGACGCAGTCCCGACCGAATCCGAGCCGGCCGGTATCGTCCTGCAACCTCCCAAGCCGGATAGCGAGCTGTCGCGGGCCGGGGTGCAAGGCGGCGAACTGCTCCTCGCGGTTGATGGTCAACAGGTGCGCGCCCTCGCAGACATTAACGCTGCGATCCGCAAGCACGCGCTCGGGGACGAGGTGCGTTTTCTGATACAGCGCACTTCGAAATCTCCTCGCGAGGTCAATGTCCGGCATGTGAGCGATTATCCGAAGGCGTGAACGGAGAGGTCCCGCCCACCGGGCTGGCAAACTGAGACAGTGCCCTATGCCGCCTTGCGTTCGGCCTCGGCTTCGGGATTGATGGACTCGGCCAGCCGGTTCAAGACCTCGTCGGCGGCCTTTTCCTCTTCAAGCGTTTCCGCCAGAAGCCGCGCGGCATCGTTGTGTCCGAGCAGCTTCGCCCACGCCGCCAAGGCGCCGTAGCGTGCGATTTCGTAATGCTCGACCGCCTGAGCCGCGCCGATCATTCCGACGTCCCGCACCGCCTCGTCCTCGGCTTCCTTGAGCACGTGATCGGCCTCCGCGCTGAGTCCGACCATCGCCTCGCAGGTCTTCCCGCGCGCCGTCTTGCCGATGATGTCGAAAACGCGTTCGAGGCGCTCGACTTGGCCTTCGGTCTCGGCCCGATGGTTCTCGAGCGCAGTGGCGAGCTCTGCGTGCGAAGCCTTCTTTGCCATCTTGGGCAGCGCCTTGAGCAGATGCTTTTCCGCCCAGTAAATATCGCGGAGGGTGTCGTAGAACAGGTCTGAAAGAGTGGTGAGCGCCATCGCAGTGCCTCCTGAATGAGAAGGCTACAACGCTCCGGGACGGCGGCGGTTCCTGCCTCGCTCAAGCATTCCCGGCAGTTCCCGCAGGTCAGTTCATCACGGCGACGCGGATGTCCCCCTTGCGGAAAACCGTCGTCACGGCGGGGTCGCCGCCGGCCGCGCGGACCTGGACGTCGACCTGTCGATCGCCGAGCGAAAGCCGCCGCAGGATCGCTTCGTTCAGGAAGGCCGGCAGCACCGGACGGTCGAACAGGATGAGACTGAGGTCGGGCTCGAAGCCCAGTCCGAGGCATGCCTGGAGGAGGGCTATGGGCGCCGCGGCGGCCCACGCCTGCGGCGAGCAGGCGACCGGATAGAACGTCGGCCCGCGCCCCTTTCGCCGCGGGAATCCGCAGAACAGCTCCGGCAGCCGGCGAAGGTCGATATAGACGGAGGCGTCGAAGAGGCCGTGGAAGATGCGCGCCGCTTCGTCGCCCATGCCGTAGCGGGCCATGCCGAGGGCGATCAGCGCGTTGTCGTGCGGCCAGACCGAACCGTTGTGGTAGGACATCGGGTTGTATCGCGCTTCCGTGGACGCGATCGTGCGGATCCCCCAGCCGGAAAAGGACGCGCTCGCCAGCAGCGTCCGGGCCACCCGCGACGCCCGCTCCGGCGATGCGAGCCCGGTCAGCAGGACATGCCCGGCATTGGAGGATCTGACGCGGCATGGCCGCTTCATTCCGTCCAGCGCCAGGGCGTAGGTGCCAAGGTCCTCCAGCCAGAACTGCGCTTCGAACTCGGCCCGCAGCGCCTCGGCTTCGCGCTCCAGATCGGCAGCCTTCTGGGCGTCGCCCAGCCGTCGTGCGATCTCCGCCGCCGCCCGCTTGGCGCCGAAGACATAGGCCTGCACCTCGCAGACGGCGATCGGCCCCTCGGCCAGGCGCCCGTCGGCGTGGAATATGGAATCATGGCTGTCCTTCCAGCCCTGATTGATGAGCCCCTTCGCCGTGCGGCGGCCGTACTCGACGAAGCCGTCGCCGTCGCGGTCGCCGTGGCCGTCGATCCACCGGAGCGCGGCGAGGATGTTGGGCCACAGGGGCCCGATCGTCCCGATGTCGCCCGTGCGCCGCACATACTCGCCGGCAAGTAGCACGAAGAGGGGCGTTGAATCGACGCTGCCATAGTAGCGGCGGAACGGGACCTCGCCGAGCTCGGCCATCTCCCCGCGTCGGACCTCATGCAGGATCTTGCCGGGTTCGGCATCGGCCGCGGGATCGAATTCGGTCGCCTGATTGGCGGCGAGATAGAGAAGCACGCCCCGTGCGATCGCCGGGTCAAGCCAAAGGAGCTCGAGCGCCGTGATGATGGCGTCCCGGCCGAAGGGCGCGCAGAACCACGGGATCCCCGCATAGGGATAGGGTCCCTCCGGCATATCCGTCACCAGCATGGCGAGGTCGGAGACCGAGCGGCGGATCGCTTCGTTGAAGATGTCGTTCGATGTGGCGACGGATGCCGCCCGCGAAGTGGCGGCCTTGAGGGCGCGCCGCGCGCTGCGGAGTGCGATCAGAAAGCTCCGCTGCAGCCCTGCGCCGTCGGAGGCCTCCTCGCAGGCGACCTCGATAAAGATGACCCCCTGCCCAAATGGCGGGAGGACGACGCCGAACCGCGCTCGATTGGGCTTCAGCAGCTCAGGCCTCGGCGCGAACCGGAGCAGAGTGACCCGCGTCTTCCCGTCGAGCCCCCGATAGCCGAGCCGGATCGCCTCGTCCCGGATTTCCGGCGCGAGATACCGGCCGCGCTGCTTCCGCTCGGTGCCGCGCACTTCAAACACATCGGCGAAATCGGCCGCGAAGCGCAGGTCCACGGCGAACTCGTGCGTCTCGTCGCTGAAATTGCGCAGAAACACCCGTTCGAAGCTCCTGCCGTTCCACAAGAACTTCGAGCGCCGGACGTGCACCACGTCTCGCTGGATAACCAGCCGGTCGCCGTCGAATATGTCGGGATTGGCAAGGTCGCAGGTCAGCATCGCGTTATCGTCGCGAATGACCGAGCTGAGCAGCATCGGACGGTTTCCGCCGAGCAGCATGTCGAAATGCGACAGGTGCCGCGTGTCGGCGTGGTAGAGCCCGTCCGGGCTGTCGGTCCCCGAAACGATGTCTCCGTTCGGGTCGAACACGGCGAACGTGTCGCCATGCTTCAGGGTTCGCGGCCGGCGCTCCTGCAGCGACTGCGATGCGTGGATGTAATACTGTCCGACCTGCTCGGAAGCTTCCGAGACCAAATCGTTCATCGGCCGTCAGACTCCCGCCTCACGCAACGTCCTTAAGACCCTGAAGCGGACCGGCGAGGTAACGCAGCCTCTCCGCCCGGCCCGCGGCGCCGGCCAGGCGGTGATAGATCGAAACGTAATCGGCCGCCATACGCTCTGCGGTGAACCTTTCCTCAAAGCGCCGGCGCACCCCCGCCCGGTCGCACGCCGCGAGCGATTCGACCGCTGCCACCGCATCTTCGACGCTACCCACGACAAAGCCGGTCACGCCGTCCTCGATCACCTCGGGGACGGAGCCGCGGCGGAACGCGATGACCGGCGTCCCGCAGGCCATCGCTTCGATCATCACGAGCCCGAACGGCTCCGGCCAGTCGATTGGGAAAAGCAGCGCAAGCGCGCCGCCGAGGAAGCCGGCCTTTTCGTTCTCGCCGATTTCGCCGATGTACTCGACGCTTGCGTGGCGCGCCACCAGCGGCTCGATGACCGTTTCCCAATAGTGGCGGTCTGCAGCGTCCACCTTCGCCGCGATCTTCAGCGGCAGGCCGCTTCGCAATGCTATGTCGATCGCGAGATCTGGGCGCTTTTCCGGCGATATCCGCCCGAGGAACGCAAGATAGCCGCTCGGCTGCGGGCTGAATGGGAGGAGCTGCCGCGGCAGCCCGTGGCCGATATTGCCGACCCAGTTGACCGGCGGCATCGGGAGCCGCTGGGCCCTGGAGATCGAGGCCAGCGGGATGTCCGGAAACATTGCATAGAACGGCAGCAGGTCCGGCAGGTCGAGCCGGCCGTGCAGCGTCGTCAACGTCCGTTGGGCGAAGTCGCGGATGACCGGAAAGTGCAGGATGTCGATGTGAAAGTGCAGAACGTCGAATTCGTCCGCCCGCTGCCGCACCCGTTCGAGCATCGCGACATGATAGGGAAGCAGATCCTTTACCAGGGAATTGAGCCGAAGTGCGCTGTCGGAACAGGGCACGAGCTCGGCCGCGGTCAGGGAATCTCCGCTGGCGAACAGGGTCACATCGTGCCCCTCAGCCACCAGCGCCTCGGTGAGAAACGATACGATTCGCTCGGTGCCGCCGTAGAACTTCGGTGGGACGCGTTCACATAAGGGAGCAATTTGCGCGATCTTCATCTGCCACACCTCCGCCGCGTGATAAGAATGCGGCTGAGGCGGAACGGCTCCCTTCGCCGCGAAAGATTCTCTGACCACAGAGGTTTGATTAGCTCGTGCCTCCGCGCCGCGCCTATCGTCGTGTGGCATTTGGCGCCCAGCGCGTGCGCGGTCGCCGCATGGGGCGCTCGCAAGAATCGGGGAGGAGTTTGATGAGCCGGCTTGCCGTGATTCTCGCATCCGCCGTTCTCCTGGCTGCCGTCGCTTCGACGGCTCGGGCCCAGAACATGACCTTTTTCATCACAAGCGTGGGTCTGGGTGATGGCGCCGACCTCGGCGGCCTGTCAGGCGCCGACGCCCATTGCCAGGCGCTCGCCGAGGCGGCAGGCGCCGGCGGCAGGACCTGGCGCGCCTATTTGAGCGCGGGCGCGGAGGATGCGCGCGACCGGATCGGCAGCGGCCCATGGCACAACGCCAGCGGCGCTCTCATCGCCGAGACCGTCGCCGCGCTGCACGGCGATGCGAACGGGATCAGCAAGGAGACCGGGTTGACCGAAACGGGCGCCATGGTGAACGGCCGCGGCGACAGCCCCAACCGGCACGACATCCTGACCGGCTCCAACGCCGACGGCACCGCCGCGGCGGAGACCTGCGAGGACTGGACCGCGAATGGCGACGGCAGCGCGATCGTCGGCCACCATGACCGGATGGGCCTCCGCGACGACGCGCCGTCGAGATCGTGGAATGCGTCGCATCCGTCCCGCGGCTGCAGCCAGGAAGCCCTGCAAGGTAGTGGCGGCGACGGCCTCTTCTACTGCTTTGCGGCAGACTGATCGCCGGGCGGACTCCCCCCGTGAACCGGAGGAGGGGCGACGGCGCTTCCCCTCGATGCTAGGACCTCCGCCCAGCACCCGAGACCTCGCCCGGATTCCTGCCGCATGCTCCAAACCACGCTTGCCTTCCTCGCAATCGTCATTGCGGCTGCCGCGGGTCGTGCCGGCGCCGGGCCGCAGGGTCCGGCCCTTGAGCAGACAGACGCGGCGTCCGTTCACCGGGTCAACGTCATCGACGGCGCCGACGACCGCGATTCGCTGCTGACGCTGGGGCCCGCCCTCGGCCTGACGCAGGACGAGATCGCGCAGATCCGCCGGGTGTCCGGCTATGTCGGCTGCTTCCGCCCCTCCCCCTCGGTCGGAACCGGCGCCCTCTTCCTGACCGATCGCCAGATTCTCACCGCCGCTCACATCCTTTTCGATCCTTCCGGCGTCCGGCGCTCCAAATGCTTCTTCCGGAACCAGGACGCCGCCCCGGTGATGATCGATCTGCTGACCGACGGCCGCAACTTGCGGGCAGGCGGCGAGGGGCCCAAGGCAGGCTCGAACGACGATTGGGTGATCGTCCGGCTTGTCGAGCCGGTTCCGGGCGCAGCGCCGTTTGCGGTTGACACGGCGAGCCCGGTGCGGGCCGGCGACGCGCTCATCGTCGTGACAGCGCATCCGGCCGGCATGGCGCGTGACATCGACAAGAGCGTCCCGGTCGTGCAGGGCTGCACTGTGCGCCGCGCCCCGATATCGGCGCACGCGACATCCTTCTATCGTACCGACTGCGATGCGACCGGCTCCTCCTCGGGCGGCTTGCATCTGGCCCGCGTAGGCGGCCGCCTGGTGTTCCGCGGCATCACCATCACCACCGGCCCGTGGCGCGACCCGGCGCTCCTCGGCGCCCCCTATGACGAGCGAAAGGGCAGCGTTACGACTGCCTTGGGCACCGATGGGGCTGTCCTGGCGGCTGGGAACAGCCTCGCTGCGGAGCCTTACTGAGCGGATGTTCCAAGCCCTGGGAGGCCGCGATGGCAGATTACGACGCGATCATCATCGGCGCGGGTCAGGCCGGACCGCCGCTTGCGGGCCGGCTTGCGCAAGCGGGGCGCACAGTCGCCATCGTGGAGCGCCACCTCTTCGGCGGTACCTGCGTCAACACCGGATGCACGCCGACCAAGGCTTTCGTGGCGAGCGCCTATGCCGCCCATACCGCCCGGCGCGGCGAGGAGTATGGCTTCGCCGCCGGCGCGGTCAGCATCGATATGAGAAGGGTCAAGGCTCGAAAGGACGCGATTGTCGCAAAGTCGCGAAACGGCCTGGAGGACTGGCTGAGAGGCATGCCGAACTGCACGGTCTATTCGGGCCATGCGCGTTTTGTCGGCCCGAGGGAAGTGCGCGTCGGCGCGACGACGCTGTCCGCCGAACAGATATTCATCAATGTCGGCGGGCGGGCCGCCGTGCCGCAATTGCCCGGCATCCAAGGTGTCCCCTTCCTCACCAACAGCTCGATCCTGGAGCTCGACATTCTTCCCGAGCACCTGCTGATCATCGGCGGCAGCTATGTCGGCCTCGAATTCGGGCAGATGTTCCGGCGCTTCGGTTCGCGGGTCACGGTGATTGAAATGGCGCCGCGGCTCATTGCGCGCGAGGACGAGGACATTTCGGCCGGCGTCACCGAGATACTCGAAGAGGAGGGGGTCGAAGTACGCACCCGCGCCGAATGCATGAGCTTTGTGAAGGACGACGCAGGGATCAGGGCCAGCCTGGATTGTGAGAGCGGAGCGCCTGCAGCGCACGGATCGCACCTCCTCCTCGCCGTCGGGCGCCGCCCCAATACCGACGACCTCGGTCTCGACCAGGCCGGCGTGGAGACCGACGAGAAGGGCTATATCGTCGTGGACGACCAGTTGCGGACGAGCGTGCCCGGAATCTGGGCGCTCGGCGACTGCAACGGCAAGGGCGCCTTCACGCACACTTCCTACAACGACTTCGAAATCGTCACCGCCAACCTGCTCGACAATGAGCCGCGGCGGGTGAGCGACCGCATTCCGGCCTACGGCCTCTATACCGATCCGCCGCTCGCACGCGCCGGGCTGACGGAGACCGAAGCGCGCGATGCCGGCAAGCGCATCCTTGTCGCGAAACGGCCGATGACTCGCGTCGCCCGGGCCGTCGAGAAGGGCGAGGCAAAGGGCTTCATGAAGCTCGTGGTGGACGCCGACACGCGACAGTTTCTCGGCGCGGCCCTTCTGGGGGTCGGCTGCGACGAGGTGGTGCATGCCGTTCTGGACCTTATCTACGCAAAGGCGCCCTGTGACATCATGCGGCGTGCCATGCATATTCATCCGACAGTGTCGGAGCTCCTGCCGACCATGCTCGGCGAGCTTCGGCCGGCAGAGTCGTGAACTCGATGCACGCTCATCCGGATTCGAGCGACAAGGAAGCTGCAAATGTGCCGTAACATCCGCACGCTCTTCAATTTCGAGCCGCCTGCCACGGAGGACGAGATCCGCGCCTCGGCTCTGCAGTTCGTCCGCAAGCTGAGCGGCTTCTCGAGGCCGTCGAAGGCAAACGAGGCGGCGTTCGCACGAGCGGTCGACGAGGTTTCGGAGGCCGCCCGCCGGCTCATCGGTTCGCTTGAGACGGCGAGCTCGCCCCGCGACCGTGAGATTGAGGCGATGAAGGCGCGCGCCCGCTCCGCTGAGCGGTTTGCCGCGGAGCGCTCCGCCTGATCGCCATGCAGGACGCGCCGGGCCTGTCATCGTCGCCGCGCGGAAAGGACCTCTCCTCCGGTCCTGCGGGTACGGACGCGACCGGCATGGCGGCCGGGTCCCAGGCGGCGGCGCGCCGCGCCGCATGCTATGTTCGGCGCCTCTGGCGCGGGGAATTTTCGCTGGCGCGCGTCTTCTGGACCGACATGCTGGTGGTCGGAACCCTGGTCAATGTCGCGACGCTGCTCATCACCCTCCTTGCCTTCGGGGTCGGCGCCCCGGCGCCGCTCGGCGTGGCCATCTTCCTCGCGCCCCTCCCCTACAATCTCCTCCTCTTCATGGGCGTCTGGCGGAGCGCCGCCCGCGAAAACTCGCAGTGGTCCTGGCCGGCCCAGACGATGGCAGTCATGTGGCTTGTTGTTGCCATGCTGCTGATCTGAAGCCGCCCCTTTCAGGTCGCGGTGCGATCCCTCCGGCCGGTTCCGGCCCCCGGCGCTCAGGGAGCCAGCACGGCATTCCCGATATTGGTGGTGAGCCCGTCCACGTCGTCTACACTGTGGCCCTTGCGGTTCGACATGACCGCAATAACCAGGCCGTCGTCCCGATAGACGCGAATGAACGAGCGGGCGCCAGTCCAGCTCCCGCTGTGCTCCGCAACCCGACGCCCGCCGACGGATTTGAGGCTCCAGGCCAGTCCGTTGCGGCAGGCGCCGCTAGTCGAGGCCCCGCAGCCCGCGCGCACGGGTGTCCACATCCGATTGTCGCGCGCCGTTGGATCGACGATGTTGCCGTTCAACACCTTCCAGCCGAACCGCGCGAGATCCACCGCATGAATTTCGATGCCGCCCCCGAGCATCTTCCAACTGTTGTTCTGGTAGCTGGTCGCATTGTTGGAGCCGTTGTACGGCACCGCCCGCTCATAGTTCGCCGGCAGCGACGAGGTCGTGAACTGCACGCGCAGGGACGGCAAACCGTAGCGGTCGGCCAGCTCCTGCTTGACCAGGGTATCGACCGCACGCCCGGTCGCGCGCTCCAGTACGGCGCCGATGAAGGTGAAGCCGGGCGTTGAATAGCTGCGCGTCGTTCCGACCGTGCAGTTCTGAACGAGCTGCGTGTTCCAGATTGACTGTACGGCAGCGATCTCGTTCGCGTAGTGGGTCGTCTGGTTCGCGATTGACGGGTTCGTGGTGTAGTGGGCGACGCACCCCAGATGCGCCAGCAGCTCGTCGACCTGGTGTGTATGATGGTTGGGCAAAGTGACGGTATCCCCGCCGCCGATCGGGATCTTCGTGAGATACCGCGCGGTCTGCCGCGTCAGATCGAGGTCGACGGGCGTTCCGTCCTTCAGCTCCCCCTCGTCCTCGAGCTTCGCCGCCAGCGTTCCGCCGATCGCCTTGGAGACCGAGGCGGCGTTGTAGACGGTCTCCCCGTGCGCCACCTTTCCGCCTTCGACATCCGCCCATCCGAAGCCGCGGCGATAGATAACCTTGCCGTCCTCGATCACAGCGACGGAAATTCCCGGGAGATTGTTGTCTGACCGGTACTGAGCGATCAAATCGTCGATGTCGCTCTTGCGCGAATAATCGAAGCGACTGTCGTTCTCCACCCAGAAGCCGGCATAACGCTGCCCCTGCGGCGTCGGATAGCGCTCGAAATCGACGAGCCGGTACCCCTCGTCGCGATAGCGCCGCCACAAATTGGCGAAGGCGAGCTTGCTGCGGTCCGAGCGGACGACCCAGGCGCGGCCCGCCGGGTGCTTTTCCCAGATCGCTGCATATCGCTGCCCGTTCGCGGTCGGATAGGACTCGAAGTCGATGACCCGGAAGCCCTTCTCGGCCCGTTCGGTCAGCTCCTTCTGATACTGATTACGGGTCATGTTGCGCAGGGCCGCCCACTTCTTGTTGGGTGTGTTCTCGTACCAGATCGCGGCGTAGCGCAGCCCGCTGTTTGTCGGATACACTTCGATGTCGATCGGGCGGCGGCCCTTGCCCTTCTGCTGCTGGAAATAGTCGCCGTACTCTGCTCCGGTCATGTTGCGGCGAGACGACCAGCCGAGTCCTTCGACATTGTCGACCCAGATGCCGGCGAATCGCAGATTCGAGCCCTTCAGATAGCCCTCGACATCGAGCGGGCGATAACCGAGGTCGCGATACTCCTGCCATTTGTCGTTGTAGCCCGCCGAGGTCAGATTTCGATGTTCCGCCCAGTCGCGGCCGTCTGTGTTCTTTTGCCAGACCATCGAATAACGGAGGCTCGATCCCTGCGGGTAGGCGTCCACATCGATCATGATGTAGCCGGCAGCGCTGAACTCATCGAACTTTGAGGAGAATTGCGCGCTGGTCAGGTCACGGAACGACGCCCAGCCAAGATTCTTTTCGTTGCCGATCATGGCCGCCATGGCGGTGTCCGTGGCGATAGCCAGGAGCCCGGCCAGCAGGAAAGCCTTGTAACCCATCGGCTTCCTCCCCCTAGTTGAAAATATATTCTAATAAATTGATGCAGTTAAAGAATTACCGATTTCAGATAGTAGCAGAAGAGCTCGGGAAGTCGAGCGGAGTGCGGACGCAACGGTCGGCGCGCGCCTCGCGCCGCGGCGGCGGCCAGCGTCGCTATCTCCTCCACTTCCTCGGAGCTGGCGCGCGGTCCGTTCGCGTTGTCCTGGCCGACTCAGGCTTCGGTCGTTCTCCGGCTTTAACCTGATCCAACTCGCTGCCGTCGCCGGAACGGACCCGACAAGCCGACGCGGAGCAAATCCGCAACTGGCCTTTGATGAGGATGCTGCTGCGTCGGGAGGATATGCTGGTAAGACAGAGCAGCGTCGCGTTCGGGCGTGGAAAGGCACGACATGAAAATCCGCGATCTGAAGGTCTTCATCGTCGCAAATCCGCCGCCGGGATGGGGCGGTCGCTATTTCACCTTCGTCAAGCTGGTGACCGATAGCGGCATCAGCGGAATCGGCGAGTGCTACTGCGCCACCTTCGGCCCGAAGGCCGTGACCGCAATGATCGAAGACGTTTTCGGCCGTCATGTCGAAGGCATGGACCCGTTCCACATCGAGGCTCTGTGGCGCAAGGTATATGGCTCCGGCTACACGCTTCGGCCCGACGTATCGCTGATGGGGGTGCTCTCCGGTATCGAGATCGCCCTGTGGGACATCATCGGCAAGGCCCTGGGCAAGCCGGTCTATGAGCTGCTGGGCGGGCGCGTGCACGAGAAGCTGCGCTCGTACACGTACATCTACCCCGATATCGCCAGCGGCCAGGACGATTCGATCTACTGGAATGCCGAAGCTTCCGCCGAGCGCGCCGCCGAATATGTGAAGCAGGGTTTCACGGCGGTAAAATTCGATCCCGCCGCACCTTATACCTCCTTCGATCCGCGCCAGCCGTCGCTTGAAACGATCGAGCTCAGCGTGAAGTTCTGCAAGCTCCTCCGCGAGGCGGTCGGCGCCAAAGCCGATCTGCTGTTCGGAACCCATGGCCAGTTCACGACCGCAGGCGCCATCCGCTTCGCCAAGAAAATCGAACCGTATGATCCCCTGTGGTTCGAGGAGCCGACCCCGCCGGAAAAGCCGGAGGAAATGGCCCTCGTCGCCCGCGCCACCTCCATTCCCATCGCGACCGGGGAACGGCTCACCACGAAATACGAGTTCGGCCGGGTGCTCGAATGCCGTGCCGCATCGATCCTGCAGATGGCGCTTGGCCGCGTCGGCGGCCTATGGGAGGCGAAGAAGATCGCCGGCATGGCCGAGACCTACTACGCGCAGATCGCGCCGCACCTCTATGCCGGCCCCGTCGAGGGGGCCGCCAACATCCACTTCGCCGCGTCGCTGCCGAACTTCCTCATCCTCGAAAGCATCGAGACCTGGGGCGGCTTCCACGCGCAGATCCTGAAGAAGCCGATCGAGTGGGACAGCGGCTACGTAATCACGCCGACGGAACCCGGCCTCGGCATCGAACTCAATGAGGACGTGGCGCTGGCCAATCCCTACACGGGAACCAGGCTGCACCTCGAAATGGCCGACCGCCCGATGAGCTGATACGCTGCCACTCCGCTTAGTGCAGCTGGCCGTGGAAGCGGGCATGCCGGACTTCGGCGGCGGAAGCGAGCTGCCGGTGGGCCACTTCGACCGAGTGGATGATGCCGTCGATCTCGGCCACCCAGAAGTCGAGGAATTTTACGAGACGCGGATAGTCCGGCGCGACGTCGTAGAACTGCCATACGAAGCTTTGCAGCAGCGTCGGATGCTCGGGCAGGCGGTAGAGGATGTTCGCCGTGGCGAGGCCATAGCCTGCCCTGTCGCTCAGGAACACGGTGCGAAAGTCGACGTCACGCATGCACATCCCCTTCTTGTTGGTCGACGCGGCAGGCACGCTCAACAAGGCAGTACGATAGCCTGCGGTTCCATGATTAACAAACGATTACAGCCGTTTAGCAGCTTTGCCGAAGGAGTGCTGCCAATCGCGCGCGGTGCTCAATCATCCTCAGCAGGTCTGCCGCCCGCCGCGGCGAGCGCCGCCGGGGTGTCGACATCGAGGCCGGCGGCGGCGCCGATCTCGACGCGTTCCACCGCCTCCTCGTGACGGGCGAGAATGTGCCGCGCGCCGGTGTCGCCGGTGACCTCCATCAGCTCGGGGAAGAAATCGCGCGACCAGAGCACCGGATTGCCCCGCTTGCCTTCGACGGTCGGAAGGATGATCGCCGGGTTCCGACGGACTCGAAACGCGTCGATCAGCCGATCTATGATCGCAGGCGTGATTCCCGGCATGTCGGCGAGCAGGATGAGGGCGCCGCGTACATCGGCGGACGCCTGGGCGAGACCGGCGCGCAGCGAGGTCGCAAGGCCGCCTGCATAGTCCGGATTGTGCACGATCCTGATGGCGAGGCCCCCGAGCGCGGCCGCGATCTCCTCGCCCCGGTAGCCGGTCACGACAATCACCGGTTCGGCCTTCGAGGCGAGCGCCCGTTCCGCCATGAGGCGGACGAGCGGCTTGTCGTCGAAGCGGGCGAGCAGCTTGTTCGGGCCGCCCATGCGGCGCGACTGACCGGCGGCCAGGATGATTGCGGCGACCTTGTCGGCCGCCGGAGCCGCCGGCTCGCGCGGCTGCGGGCGCGACACGATCTCCATCAGCAGGCCGCCGACGCCCATGCCGGTGATGTCGGCGGGCGTCACGTCGAGCCCGGCGAGCAGCCGGTGGAGCACCCAGTCGAAGCCGTTTTCGGCCGGCGAGCGTGCGCAGCCGGGCGCGCCGAGCACCGGCCTGCCGCCAAGCTCACCGAGAAGCAGCAGGTTCCCCGGATCGACCGGCATGCCGAAATGTCTGACGTCGCCTCCCGCCTGCCGGATCGCCGCGGGGATGACGTCGGCGGCGTCGGTGATGGCGGAGGCGCCGAATGCGACCAGGAGCTCGGCTCCCTGGGTCGCCAGCATGGCGAGCGCATGGGCCAGATGGGCCGCATCATGGGGAACGCGCACCTCGTCGATCACGAACGCCCCGGCCGGCTTCAAGCGCTCGTCGAGAATGCGCCGCGTTTTGTCCATCACCGACGGTTTGAGGCCGGGGAGAACCGTTGCCGCCAGCCCGACCCGGAGCGGCTTCCACGGCGCGACCCGCAGCGCCGGCGCCCCACGGTAGCGGCCTGCCGCCTCGACCACGGCGCCGGGAACGGCGAACGGAATGATTTTTACCGTGGCGAGCATCCGCCCCGTCTCTACCGGCGCATAATCGGCAAGCGTCGCGACCGTGAGCCCGGGATCGAGCCGATTCAAAGCGTCGACGGCGCCGCGCTCGACGACGAAGAGGCCGGAGGTTTCCGCGTAGAGGTTGCACCGGCCGGTGCCGACAGCCTCGATCCTGATGTTCGGACCTTTGAGAATTTCTGCCACGCGGGGCGCCGCCTCGTCCTCATGCACATCGCCGGGATCGAGTCGCGCCACGACGATCTCGGCCACGCCGTTCGCGGAGAGTCGGCCAATATGGTCGGCGGTAAGCCGTGTGCCCTTCTTGACGACGCCCGAGGCGTGCCGCAGCGAATGGGCGGCGATGGCGCCCTCGGCCGCCTCGATCGGAACCGGACCGAACTTCATGCCGGATCAGGCAGCCATGCGGTCCGCCTGCCTCCCCCGCCGCAGCGCCGCAATGATTTCGGCCAGGACGGCGACGGCGATCTCCGCCGGCGACTGCGCACCGATATCGATCCCGATGGGCGCGTGGATGCGCTCCAGATCGGCAGCGGAAGCGCCCTGCCGCATCAGCCTCTCCGCCCGCTTGCCGTGCGTCTTCCGGCTGCCGAGCGCGCCGATATAGAAGCAGCCGGCTCTAAGGCCTTCGAGGATCGGAAAATCGTCGATCTTCGGGTCGTGGGTGAGCGCCGCAAGCGCGGTGTAGGGATCGAGCGGCGCGCCCTTCAGCGCCTCCTCCGGCCATTCCGCCGTAACCGGCACGTCCCGGAAGCGCTCGGGGGTCGCAAAAGCGGTACGCGGGTCGATAATCGCGACGTCGAAGCCGGCGAGCCGCGCCATCGGCGCCAGCGTCTGGCTGATGTGAACCGCGCCGATGACGACCAGCCGCGGCGGCGGCACCTGCACGGTAAGAAACGTGCGCCCGTCCTCCAGCATGCCGGAGCGGCCGGAGCGCAGACGCCTCTGAAGCTCCGCGGAAAGCGGGTCGGCATGCGCCGCCTCGCCCCGCACGAGCCTTTCCTCGCCGGTTTCCGTATCGGTGACGAGAATAGCGGCGCTCCGCGTTTGCCGCGCCTCGTTCAGCGCTTTCAAGGTGTCGAGTTGCAACGCCTACTCCACTTTCTCCACGTAGACTCTTATTTTTCCGCCGCACGAAAGGCCGACCCGCCAGGCCGTTTCGTCGGCGACGCCGAATTCGAGCATCCGCGGCTTGCCGGTGGCGATCACGTCGAGCGCCTCGCCGATGACCGCCCCCTCGACGCATCCGCCGGAGACCGAGCCCTCGAAATTCCCCGCCTCGTCGACGACCAGGTGGCTGCCGACCGGCCGCGGCGCCGAGCCCCACGTTTCCATGACGGTGGCCAGCGCAACGCCGCGCCCCTCCCCCCGCCAGCTTTCCGCAGCGGTGAGAATGTCGGCATGAGGAACAGACGCTTCGGTGGTGCTCATGGCTGGTCTCTCGGGCGTGATCTGCGGACGAAGATAGCGATTATCCAGACGTGTTGGGAGAGGGCGCCGCGCCTTTCGCCTCGGACAACGCGCCACCCTCATGTGAGGCGCGAGCCTGAGCTTGCCGAAGGCGAGCCTCGAACCATCGGATGTCATGCGCGGCCGCGTCGCCGCCCACGTCCTTCGAGGCTCGCCGCCGTCGCTCGCGACGGCGCTTCGCACCTCAGGATGAGGACAGCCGCAATACAATACCCTCATGGTGAGGCGCGAGGCGCGGAAAGCGCCGAGCCTCGAACCATCGGATGCAGGGCGCCGGTCGCGCCACGGCCCTCGTCCTTCGAGGCTCGCCGGCCTCGCTCCGCGACGCCGCCTCGCACCTCAGGATGAGGGCTGGCGGGGACGCTGCGTCCTTCGAGGCTCGCCGCGTCGCTCCGCGACGCCGCTTCGCACCTCAGGATGAGGACCGTTGGCGCAGCCGCGCTATTCCTTCACCGCCCCCGTCATCGACGAGACGTAATGCTCGACGAAGAAGGAATAGAGGATCGCGACCGGCAGCGAGCCGAACAACGCGCCCGCCATCAGCGCGCCCCAATGGTAGACGTCGCCCTCGACAAGCTCCGTCAGCACGCCGACGGGAACGGTCTTGTTGTCCGTCGAGGAGATGAAGGTCAGCGCGTAGATGAACTCGTTCCACGAGAGCGTGAAGGCGAAGATGCCGGCCGAGATGAGCCCCGGCACCGAAAGCGGCAGCAGGATGCGGGTGAGGATCTGCAGGCGGGAGGCGCCGTCGATCAGCGCGCACTCTTCCAGCTCGTAGGGAATAGAGCGAAAATAGCCCATCAGCAGCCAAGTCGAGAACGGGATGAGGAAGGTCGGGTAGGTGAGGATCAAGGCGAAGGGCGAATCGAACAGCCCATACTTGAACACCATCGTGGCAAGCGGGATGAAGAGGATCGACGGCGGCACCAGGTAAGCGAGGAAGATCGCCATGCCGACGAGGCGCGCCCCGCTGTAACGCACGCGCTCGATCGCATAGGCGGCGCAGACGGCGCAGAAGAGCGAGATGAAGGTCGCCGCAACCGCGATGACCATCGTGTTCCACAGCCAGACCGGGTAGCTGGTCTGGAACAAGAGCCGGTTGACGTTGGCGAGCGTCGCGTTGGCCACCCAGAGCGGGTTGAAGTCGCGGAAGTTCAGCAGCTCTTCGTTCGATTTGAACGCCGTGATGGTCATCCAGTAGAACGGGAAGAGCAGCACGATCACGAAGACGCCGAGCGGCAGATAAAGCGTCACCAGACGCCGTGGGATGGATTCAAGATAATCCATTCCTTCACGCACCTCGCGCTGCCGGCGCGGCGGGACGCGCCGAACCGCTGCGTCGCGGGCGTCTTCCGCGGTGACGGTCATTGGAGTCCACCGACACGCGTCGTCATTGCCGGGCCTGTCCCGGCAATCCACTCCGCTGCGCTCGCGGCTACCAACACCGTTGCGGAATGGATGCCCGGATCAAGTCCGGGCATGACGACGGTCCTGCGGCGCTGCGTCATCTCTCAGTCTCCGCCGCCCTGCTGCCAGCGCCGCCGCTGCAGGCCGAAATAGCTGAAGAGGATCGCCGCAAGCAGGAACGGGATCATGGCGACCGCGATCGCCGCGCCGGTGCCGAGGTCGCCCCCCGGGATGGCGCGCTGGAACGAGAGCGTCGCCATCAGGTGCGTCGCGTTCATCGGCCCGCCTCGGGTCAGGACGTAGATCAGCTGGAAGTCGGTGAAGGTGAAGAGCACCGAGAACGTCATCACCACCGCGATGATCGGCGTGAGGACAGGAAACGTCACGTAGCGGAAGCGCTGCCACGACGTCGCGCCGTCGATCACCGCCGCTTCGTAGAGCGACTGCGGGATCGTTTGCAGTCCGGCAAGCAGCGTGATCGCCACGAACGGAATGCCGCGCCAGATGTTGGCGACGATCGTGCTTGCCCGCGCGTTGTTCGGGTCGCCCAGGAAATTGATGTAGCTGTCGATGAGGCCGAGCTCCACCAGCGCCCAGGAGATGATGGAGAACTGGCTGTCGTAGATCCACCAGAAGGCGATGGCCGAGAGCACGGTCGGCACGATCCACGGCAGGAGCACGATCGCCCGCAGAAAGGCCTTGAACGGGAGGCGGCGGTTGAGAAGCAGCGCCAGCCAGAGCCCGAGCGCGAACTTCGCGACGGAGGCGACGGACGTGTAGAGGAAGGTGTTGAAGACCGACAACCAGAAGACGCTGTCGTCGAGGAGGTATTCGAAGTTCTCGAAACCGATGAAGACGCCTTCCCGGCCGATCCGCGTATCGGTCAGGGAGAGCCAGACGCCGAGGCCGAGCGGATAAGCGAGGAACAGCCCGAGCACCGCCACCGTCGGCAGCATGAACCAGAAGCCGACGAAGTTGCGGTGCGCCGCGGCGCGCGACAGCCGCGCCCTTCCCTCCGAATAGGGGACGGACAGGGCCTCGCTTTGAACCGCCATGCCTGCTCCTCGCGCCCGAATCGCCAGGGAGCGCCGCCGATCCGCGAGCGGCGGCGCCTCCTGCCTGACTAGACTAGACTCGATAGAAGCGGTTGGCGCGCTTCTCGGCCGCCGCGGCGGCATCCTGCGGGGTCACGTCGCCGGAGCAGACCGAAGCAAGCATGTCGACGACGATATAGTCTGCCATCGCGGCCGCCGAAGAGTAGCCGAGGGCGCCGGAATAACCGTTGTAGAGCATGTTCTTCACACAGTCGCGATAGGGAACCGCCTTCGGGTCGTCGTGCCAGACCGCATTGTCCTTGTAGGCGTCGACCGGGTGCGCGACGTAGCCGAGCGAAGCGTTCTGCCAAGCCTCGTATTGCGGCTTCTCGAACATGAAGCGGAGATATTCCTTCGCCGCGTTCGGATACTTCGAATACCGGAACAGCATCCCCTGCGTGATCAGGTGCAGCTCGGTTGGAGTTCCGACCGGCCCCACCGGCATGCTGACATGGTGGATGTCCTCCACGATCGCCTGGACTGTCGCGTCCTCCGATTTCTTGGCGGCGTAGTAGACGGAGATGCCGTTGTTGGTGGCGCCGAGCTCGCCGGCGAGGAACGCCTTGTTGTTGTTGGAATCGAGCCAGGAGAGCGTTCCCGGGATGAAATACTGGTAGAGCTCCTTCACGTATTCGAGCGCCGCGATTGTCTCCGGGCTGTTGATGACGACGTTGTTGTCGTCGTCCACCATCTTGCCGCCGAAGCCCCACAGTATCGTATGGGTCCAGCTGTTGCCGTCGCCGACGGCATGCCCGAGCGCCATGCCGAGCGGATGGCCGTTCGCCTGCAGTTTCTTGGCGCATTCCAGCACGCCCACCATGTCGGTCGGAAACGTCTCGAAGCCCGCCTCGTTCACCCAGGACTTGCGGTAGACCATGGCGGCGCCGGCAGCGCCGAAAGGCAGGCCGATCCACTCGCCATCGCGCGTGCCGTAGCGCTTCGGCGCGTCGTACCATCCGCCATATTTGTTGCCGAGATACTCGGCGAGATCCGTGAGCGGAACGAGCTTTTCCGGATATTGATGCGGATCGTCGAACCAGCCGAAGATGATGTCGGGACCCGAACCGACATTGGCGGCGACCGCCGCCTTCGGCCGGATGTCCTCCCACGATTCCGCCTCAAGTCTCACCTGGACGCCCGTCGCCTCGATGAACTTCGCGGTGTTTTCGTTCCACAGGTCCTCGTCCCCCTGCACGAACTTGGACCAACGCAGGACGCGCAGCTCGGCGCCGTCCTCCGGCGTGAAGGTCATCTCGTCCTGCGCGAAAGCGGGCACTCCCCGCAGCAGGTCGGCGCCGGCCGCGCCGATTGCGAGGCCGGCGCTCGTGCGCAGCAGGTCACGTCTGGTAATCTTCATCGTCTTCCTCCCGTTGAGTTCCTGGCCTATATCCGCTGGCCCGTTGCTGCGTCGAAAAGATGCACGAGATCGGGGTCCGGAGCGAGACGCACGACCGCTCCGGGTCGCAGCATGAGCCGCTCGCGCAGGACCGCCGTGATGTTCTGCCCGTCGAGGTGGGCGAAGACCTGGACCTCCGGACCGGTCGGCTCGACCACGACGACTTCGGCTTCCGTGCCGTGGTCGGCGGCGTGCAGGTGCTCCGGCCTTATGCCGTAGGTCACCGCCTGCCCGTCGCGCGCCGCCGTAGCGGCAGGGACCGGCAGCCGCCTTCCGCTCGCCATCTCGAACCAGGATCCGCCGTTCCGGACGATCTTTCCGTGCAGGAAATTCATCGCGGGCGAGCCGATGAAGCCCGCCACGAAAAGGTTGCGGGGCTTGTCGTAGAGGTCGAGCGGCGCGCCGATCTGCTCCACGACTCCGTCATGCATGACGACGATCTTGTCGGCCATGGTCATCGCCTCGATCTGGTCGTGCGTGACATAGACCGTCGTGGTGCCGAGCCGCTGGTGCAGTTCCTTGATCTCGGTGCGCATCGCCACGCGCAGCTTGGCGTCGAGGTTGGACAGCGGTTCGTCGAAGAGGAAGACCTGCGGGTCGCGGACGATTGCGCGCCCCATGGCGACGCGCTGCCGCTGGCCGCCCGACAGCTGACGGGGATAGCGCGCGAGAAGTTGGGTGAGGCCCAGAATCTCCGCCGCCTTGCCGACCCGCTCCTGCACGACCGCCTTGTCGGTGCCGCGCAGTTTCAGGGAAAAGCCCATGTTCTCGGCGACGGTCATGTGCGGATAGAGGGCGTAGTTCTGGAAGACCATGGCGATGTCGCGCTCCTTCGGCGGAACGTTGTTGACAACGCGGTCGCCGATCAGGATGTCGCCCTGCGAGATCTGCTCAAGCCCGGCGATCATCCGCAGAAGCGTGGACTTCCCGCAACCGGAAGGTCCCACCAGGATCACGAACTCGCCGTCGACGATTTCGACGTTAACGCCGTGGATGACCTCTACCGTGCCGAAGGATTTCCGCACGTCGCGAATTGCCACTGGTGCCATCTAGTTTGCGCCTTTTCCCTGCGCACCGCAGGGTTCTCATCGTCGCCGGGATGATTGCATGGCGGATCGGAACTGCCAACCGCAAAGCCGAGGATCCACGGTCGTCCCGGCGCGATTCGCCGCAGCGCGGAGGCGGTCCCGGCTAACGGCCCGCGACAATGCTGATGACGACGGCGGCGTAGTGCGTCGAGGCCGCCGCCACGACGAAGAGGTGCCAGATCGCGGTCTGGAACGGCAGCCGCTCCCAGAGATGGAAGACGACGCCGACCGTGTAGAGCACGCCGCCTGTCGCGAGCAGCGAGAGCGTTACGCCGTCGAGCGAGCGGATGAGCGGCGACAAAGCCGCGAGCGCCATCCAGCCGAGCGCGAGATAGAGGGCTATCGAGATGCGGTCGAACAGCCGGCCGTGCAGCAGCCGGACGAGGATGCCGAAGCCGGCGACCGACCAGACCACGCCGGTGACGCTGATGCTCCAGGCGCCCTCCAGGTGCAGGACGGTGAAGGGCGTGTAGGTTCCCGCGATCTTCAGAAAGATCGCCGCCTGATCGAGATTGCGCAACAGGATGCGGTGGCGGCTCGACTGACCGAGATTGTAGGCGAGCGAGCAGCCGAGCATTCCCAGCAGCGCCACCGAGTAGATCGAGACGACGGCCAGATCCGCCACGCCGCCGCGCGCCGCGGCGAAGAGGAGGAGAACCACCGCCCCGATGAACCCGGCGACGATGGCGCAGGCATGGATGGCGCTGTCGACGCCGACCTCCCAGCGACTGAGCTGCCGCGAGACGGCTGTGGCGGAGGCCTCGAAGGCTTCGGACGCAGTCATGACGCCGGCTCAGGCCGCTTCGAGCCAGCGCCGCGGGTCGGCGGCGCGGCCGCGATCGCCGGAGAGCGCCGCGACGAGGTCGCCGATCGCCTCCAGCGAGTGAACGGCGCGAAACTCATCGACATGCGGCAGCATGAGGCGCACGCCCCGCGCCCGGGCGGAGAACCCTTCGTAGCGGAGGAGCGGGTTCAGCCAGATAAGGCGGCGGCACGAGCGGTGCAGCCGGTCCATCTCGGCGCCGAGGTCGATGCCGCTTGCGTCCTTCTCCTCCCGCTCCAGCCCGTCGGTGATGAGGAGCACGGTCGCCGCCTGCGCCAGCACGCGGCGCGACCAGTCGCGGTTGAAGGCGCGGAGCGCGGAAGCGATGCGCGTGCCGCCCGACCAGTCCTTGACGGCATCGGAGCAGCCGGCGAGCGCCTCATCCGGGTCCTTGAGGCGCAGCTGGCGCGTGACGTTGGTGAGCCGTGTGCCGAAAACGAAGGTTTGCACCTTCCGCCGCTCCGACAGGGCATGCAGGAAATGCAGCATGATCCGCGAATACTGGCTCATTGAGCCGGAAATGTCTGCAAGCGCGACGATCGGCGGCTGCAGCTCGGCGCGCGCGCGGAAGGCCGGCACGATGATGTCGCCGCCCACCTTCAGCGACGCGCGCATGGTGCGGCGCGGATCGACGCGCCCGCGCGCGGCGGCCCGCAGGCGGCGCGTTTTCAGCCGGTCGTCCGGAAGGAACAGCTTGGCGAGCGCCCGTTTTGCCTCGGCGATCTCGGCCGCGTTCATCTGCGCAAAATCCTTGCGCTGCAGCACCTCGCGCGCCGACATGGTGAGCCGCGCGTCGATCTCCACCTCGGGCCTATCGTCCTCGCGCTTCGGCTCGGCGCCGAGCGCGTCGCGCGCCCGCGCTTCCCCGGGCCGGGGCTTCTCCTTTTCGCCCGGGCGCGGCGGCGCCGTCGGCGACAACATGGCGATCATCTTGTCGAGCAGGCCGCGCTGCCGCCAGAACAGCTCGAAGGCCTCGCGAAAGACGGCGCGATGCTCCCGCTTCTTCACGAAGACCGAGTGCAGCGTCCAATAAAAATCGTCGCGCGAGCCGATGCCCGCCGTCTCCACCGCGCGGATGGCGACGATGACCGCCGCCGGCCCGACCGGGAGGCCGGCGGCGCGCAGCGCGCGGGCGAAATAGACGATGTTGTCGGCGACGAGGCCGCGGCCTTCTTCCGGCGTTGCTGCGCGCGCCTCCATTTCGTCCAGTCAGCCCCCTACCTTACCGTGATCGCCGGGCTTGTCCCGGCAATCCGTTCCGTAACGCGGACGACAGGAGCAGCTCTATCGCCTGTCATCATTCCGCCGCGGCGAGCTCGGCGCGCACGTCGTCGAGCAGCGCCTTCGCGCGGCTCTTTTCGATGCGGGCGATATCGTCCTGGTATTTCAGCAGCACGCCGAGCGTGTCGGAGACGGTCGCCGGATCGAGCGCGATCTGGTCGAGTTCCGTCAGCGCCCCCGCCCAGTCGATCGTCTCGGCGACGCCCGGCCGCTTGAAGAGATCCTCCTGCCGCAGCCTTTGCACGAAGCCCACCACTTCCGCCGCAAGGCGCGAGCGGATGCCGGGGATGCGCGTCGTGACGATCTCCAGCTCGCGCGCGGCGTCGGGATAGTCGACCCAGTGATAGAAGCAGCGGCGCTTCAACGCGTCGTGGATCTCG
>DASWJZ010000143.1:0-12110 GCA_036396875.1 Propylenella sp. | reverse complement strand
TAGGCATCCGCATTTTCCGGCGTCGTGTAGCCGTGCCAGATGCGCATGATCATCCCGCCTAACCGACGCTCCCTTCCAGACTGATGCCGATCAGCTTCTGCGTCTCCGCCATGAACTCCATCGGCAGCTGCTGCAGCACGTCGCGGACGAAGCCGTTGACGATGACCGCCGTCGCTTCCTCGGCGGTCATTCCCCGCTGCTGACAGTAGAAGAGCTGGTCGCTCGAGATCTTGGAGGTGGTCGCCTCGTGCTCGAAGATCGCCGAGGCGTTCTTCGCCTCGATGTAGGGCACGGTATGGGCGCCGCATTTGTCGCCGATCAGGAGGGAGTCGCAGTTCGTGAAGTTGCGCGCGCCTTCCGCCTTGCGGTGCGCCGAGACGAGCCCGCGATAGGTGTTGTCGGAGTGCCCGGCGGCGATGCCCTTGGAGATGATGCGGCTCGAGGAATTCTTGCCGAGATGGATCATCTTGGTGCCGGAATCGACCTGCTGGTAGCCGTTGGAGATGGCGATCGAGTAGAACTCGCCGCGCGAGTTGTCGCCGCGCAGGATGCAGGACGGGTATTTCCAGGTGATCGCGGAGCCAGTCTCGACCTGCGTCCATGAAATCTTGGAGTTGCGGCCGCGGCAGTCGCCCCGCTTGGTAACGAAGTTGAAGATGCCGCCCTTCCCCTCCTTGTCGCCCGGATACCAGTTCTGCACGGTCGAGTATTTGATCTCGGCGTCGTCGAGCGCGATCAGCTCGACCACGGCTGCGTGCAGCTGGTTCTCGTCGCGCATCGGCGCCGTGCAGCCCTCCAGATAGCTCACATACGAGCCCTCGTCGGCGATGATCAGCGTCCGCTCGAACTGGCCGGTATTGCGCTCGTTGATGCGGAAATAAGTCGACAGCTCCATCGGGCAGCGGACACCCTTCGGCACATAGACGAAGGAGCCGTCGGAGAAGACCGCCGAGTTCAGCGTCGCAAAGAAATTGTCGGTGATCGGCACCACCGAGCCGAGATATTTCCGCACCAGGTCCGGAACCTCGCGCACTGCCTCGGAGATCGGCATGAAGATGACGCCGGCCTTCCGGAGTTCCTCCTTGAAGGTGGTGATGACGGAGACGGAATCGAAAACCGCGTCGACCGCGACGCGGCCGCCGCCATACTGCGCATCGGGCTCTTCGCCGTCCCCGGCTTTGCCGACACCCGCCAGAATCTCCTGCTCCTTCAGCGGGATGCCGAGGCGCTCATAGGTAGCGAGAATCTCGGGATCGACCTCGTCGAGGCTCGCAAGCGCCTTGCGCTTCGGCGCTGCATAGTAGTGGAGCTGCTGGTAGTCGATCCTGGGATATTTCACCCGCGCCCAGGTCGGCTCTCGCATCCCCTGCCAGCGGCGATAGGCCTCGAGCCGCCATTCGGTCAGCCACGCCGGATCCCGCTTCTTCGCCGAGATGAAGCGGACGATGTCCTCGTTCAGTCCCTTGGGCGCGAGGTCCGATTCGATGTCGGTCGTAAAGCCGTACTTGTACCTGTCGACGTCGAGCGCCTTGACCTGCGCGATCGTCTCCCGAACTGCCGGCATATGTCTCTCCTCAGTCGAACTCAGGCGGCCCGCATCCGCCGCATTCGCGAATGGATGGCGCGCCAGGCGGCGATAAACCCTTCAATGTCGGCCTCGTCCGAAGCGGCATTGAGGCTGACCCTTATTCCGGTCCGCGCCGCTTCCATCGATTCGCCCATCGCCGTCAGCACATGGCTCGCGCCGACCTTGCCGGACGAACAGGCCGATCCGGCCGAGACGGCGACGCCCTCCAGATCGAATGCGATCACCGCGGTCTCCGCGGCAATGCCCGGCACGGCGAACAAGGCCGTGTTCGGGAGGCGATCCGCTCCGCTGCCGATGATTCGCGCTTCCGGTGAAATCGCCATGATTTCACGCTCCAGCCGGGCGCGGAGGGCGGCGATACGTCCCTGTTCCAGGAGATGGTGGTTCGCCCGCTTCGCCGCAACGCCAAAACCCGCGATCGCAGCAACGTTTTCGGTGCCTGAACGGCGCCGCCGCTCCTGCCCGCCGCCCGTTAGAAGCGGCGTCGGGCGGCGGTTCTCGTCGGCCAGCACGAGCGCGCCGGCGCCCTGCGGCCCGCCGATTTTGTGAGCCGACAAAGCAACGAAATCGGCCTGCAAGGCGCTGATGTCGACGGGAATGCGCCCGAGCGCCTGGACGGCGTCGCAGAAGAAATATCCGCCATGCCCCTTAACGAGGCGCGCCGCTTCGCGGATCGGGTGGATCACGCCGGTCTCGTTGTTCGCAAGCATGAGCGCCACATAGGGCGCGCCGTCGGCCGGATCGTGGGCGGCGAGCGCATCGGCCAATGCCGCGAGATCGATGCTTCCCGTGCGGGCGACCGGGAGGAGCGTCACGGCGGAAGCCGGAAACCGCCCGCCCGACAGCACGCAGGGATGCTCCGTCGCGCCGACATAGAGCCGGCCGATTGCAATCTGCTTGTCGCCCTGCAGAAGACGGGGCGTCAGCGCCAGCGTCGCGGCTTCGCTCGCGCCGCTGGTGAAGATGACGTTCTCCGGGCGCGCGCCAACGGCGGACGCAACCTCGTATCGCGCGGTCTCGACGATCGCGCGCGCGCGCCGCCCTTCGGCGTGGATCGACGACGCGTTCGCCGCCGCATCGAGGGCCGACAGGACCGCGTCGCGCGCTTCCGGAAGAAGCGGCGCGCCGGCATTGGCGTCGAGGTAGATGCGCTTCAGCATAAACCGGCAGATCCCCGAGGTAATCCTTGAAACTCGCAGAGCCTTTGGTGTTTACATACGCGCCCGCCCCGGCGGGCAGCGGCCGCGCTAGTTTTGAATTGTTCCAAACTAGGTTCTAGAAACGGGGGCCTCGCGTGTCAAGGAAAGCGCGCGGGTCCGCAGTGGAGATTTGGGATGCGCCTTTCATGCCGGAAGTGATTTTTACCGGCCCCGACGGGCGGCTCGAGGGGCGATATCAGCCATCCAAGACCAAGACGGCGCCGATTGCGCTGGTGCTGCATCCGCATCCGCGTTTCGGCGGCACGATGAACAACCAGATCGTCTACCGCCTCTTCTACATGTTCCAGGAGCGCGGCTTCACCAGCCTCCGCTTCAATTTTCGCGGCGTCGGCCGGAGCCAGGGGTATTTCGACCACGGGGTCGGCGAGCTGGCCGACTCGGCGGCGGCGCTCGACTGGATCCAGGGCCTTCACCCGGATTCCCGCGGCGTATGGATCGCCGGCTTCTCCTTCGGCGCCTGGATCGGCATGCAGCTCCTGATGCGCCGGCCCGAGGTCGAGGGCTTCATCTCGATCGCGCCGCAGCCGAACCTCTACGACTTCTCGTTTCTCGCGCCGTGTCCGTCGTCAGGGCTCATCATCAACGGCGAGCACGACAAGGTCGCGCCGCCGGAAGCGGTTCAGGGCCTCGTCGACAAGCTGAAAACGCAAAGAGGCATCGTCATCGACCATGCGAAGGTGCCGAACGCCAACCACTTTTTCGAGGACAAGGTCGACGAGCTGGTTGAGATCTGCTCGAAATATCTCGACATGCGCCTGGCGGCGATCGAGGCGCAATAGCCCTCAGGCCGCGTTCGACGCGTGCGACGACGGTCCGGTTTCGCGGCCGACGGCCTTGCGCACGTCCCGGGCGATCGTCGCGCCGATCTCCGCCGCCGGCGCCGGGCGGCCAAGCAGGAAGCCCTGGACGTTGCCGCACGCGTTCGACATCAGGAAGTGCACCTGCTCGGGTCGCTCCACCCCCTCGGCGGAGATGGCGAGACCGAAGGCGCGGGCGGTGGCGATCAGGCTGCGCACAAGCTTCTCCGTTTCCGGATCCTCGACCACCGCGTCGACCAGCGTCCGGTCGATCTTCGCCGCATCGCAGCGGGTGCGCGAAAGCGCGCGCAGAATGGAGTGGTTCAGTCCGAAGTCGTCGAGAACAATGCCGACCCCGCGGCTCTTGAGCCGCCGTAGCTGCTCCTGGACAGGCTTCGCATCCTCCAGAAGCACCGCCTCCGGGATTTCGACCCGGAGGCGCGAGACCTCGAATTCCGAGGTGGCCTGGGCATTCAGGATGGCGGCGGCGATGTCGCCCTGACGAAATTGCACCAGCGAGAGGTTGAGCGAGAGAGTGAGATGCGCCGGCCACTTCGCCGCCGTGGCAAGCGCATCCCGGATGATCCATTCGCCGAGCGGCTGCATGAGCCCGCTCTCCTCCGCCACGGGAAGGAAGACCTCCGGGAGCTGGACCCCGAGCTCCGGATGATTCATGCGAACGAGGGCCTCAAATCCGGTCAGCCGCCGCGACCCGAGGTCGTATTGCGGCTGGTAGTAGAGCTCGAACCATCCGTGGTGAAGGCCGTCGCTTATCGCCTTCTCCATCTGCCGGCGGGCATCGAGCGCCATCTCCATTTCGCGCCCGAAGAGGCGAATCGCGTCGCCGCCCGCCCGCTTGGCGGCGCGCAGCGCGAGCGACGCGTTGTGCACCAGCTTGCCGGCGTCGGCGCCGTGCTCGGGGGAGACCGCCGCGCCGATGCTGGCGCCGGGCCGGGCGTGCCGCGGAATCTGGGCGCTCGCGTCCTTCAGCGTCTCCTGGATGCGCTTCGCATAGATTTCGGCATGGCGCGCGCCGCCGGCTTCGGGCTGGATGATCGCGAATTCGTCGTCGCCGATGCGCGCCAGCCGGTCGGGGCGGTTGACCAGAACAAGGAGGCGCTCGGCCACCATGCGCAGGAATATGTCGCCCTCCGCCTCCCCGCGCACCTCGTTCAGGACATGGAAGCGGTCGATGTCGATCAGGTGGACGGCAAGTTGCCGCCCGGCTTTGGCATTGCTGTCGAGATACCCGGCGAGGGTCCGGAGAAACGCACTTCGGTCGCCCAGCGCGAGCGCATCTTTTGCCTCGGCGGGCCATCGCCGCGGCCGTGCGAAGCGGCGGCGGCGGGCGACAAGAAAGGCCGCCGCGAGGACGAGTCCGGCGACGGCGAGACCGGCCGGCCAAACGGATGACGACGCCGCGCCCGCCAGCGCCGTCAGCTGCGAGCTCACCAGGCGCTCCATGTCCGTCAGGGAGACCGCGTAGCCGGCGACGAGAAGGAAGGCGAGGGAGAGAAGAAGGAGTTTCAGCCGGGAGTCCCGGCCGGAACCGTCCGTCGGAGATGAATGTGCGGGCTTGCGGCTCATGTCTGCCGTCCGGAATCGACGCCACGAAGGTGAGCGGCAACACTTGATCAGAAAGTTTGAGCTTAGGTTAAGGACTGCTTTCCAGGCTGGCTCAGCCGGCCCCCGGAGAGCGGGCGGGGCACGCCGGTCGTCATCGGATAGCTGAGCGGCTTTCCGTCGATCGAACGCACGGCAAGGAAGGCGAATGCCTGCGCCTCGGTCGCATCTCCGTCGAAGCCGAGCATTTCCAGCGATTGCACCTCTGCGCCATCCAGGGTTTCGCGGATCACGCGCACTAACTCGTCGTTCATCCGGCCGCCACCGGACACGTACCACGCCGTCGGAGCCGCCGGCAGATGGCGGCGCGCCGCGGCGACCGCGAGCGCGGTAAAGCGGACGAGCGTTGCCGCCCCGTCGGCATCGGACAGCCCGGAAAGGTCGGCATCGGCAAATGCGTTGCGGTCGAGCGATTTCGGCGGGGGGCGGGAGAAATAGGCGTGGCTGAGCAGACGCTCCGTCGCCTCCGCCGATGGCGATCCGCGCGCCGCGAGCCTGCCGCCGGCATCGAATGGCTGGCCCAATCGCGCGCGCGTCCAGTCGTCGAGCAGCGAATTCGCCGGCCCGGTGTCGAAGGCAACGAGATCGCCGCCGGGTCCGACATAGGTGATATTGGCGACACCGCCGAGGTTGAGGAACACGACAGGGCCCGCGAGGCCGGCCTTGGCCGCGAGCGCGCGGTGAAACACCGGGGCGAGCGGGGCGCCCTGCCCGCCGGCGGCCACGTCATTGGCCCTGAAATCCCAGACGGTCGCGATCGACAGGCGGTCGGCGAGATCCTGACCGGCGCCGAGCTGCACGGTCAGCGCCCTCGCCGGATCGTGGAAAACGGTCTGGCCGTGGAATCCGACAAGATCGATGTCGGCGGCGCCGATTCCGAAATCTCGCAGAAACGCCTCCACCGCCTCCGCGTGCCGACGCGTCACCAGTGCCTCGGCCTGCGCGAGCGCACCCGGCCGCGCGTTGCGGTCCGCGAGCGAGACCGCATCGAGGGTTGCGCACCGCAGGAGCGCCCGGTCCGATTCCGCATAGGGATATGTTTTCGACGCCCCGAACTCGGCGATCTCGTCCCCGTCGGTGACCAGGAGCGCCACGTCGACGCCGTCGAGCGACGTTCCGCTCATCAGGCCGATCGAGGTACGAAACCGTGTCACGCCGAAACCCCGTGCCGCGCCTGCATCCGCATGCTAGGAAGCGCCGCAAACTCGCACGCAGCCTCGCAAAACCGCAAGCAAATGACGGCGTTCAAATCGGACTTTCTCCGCGTCCTCTCGGAGCGTGGCTTCATCCAGCAGTGCTCCGATCCGCAAGGATTGGACCGCGAGCTCGCCGGCGGGTCGGTGACCGCCTATGTCGGCTATGACTGCACGGGCCCGTCGCTGCACGTCGGGCATCTGCTTTCCGTCATGATGCTGCGCTGGCTGCAGAAGACCGGCAACCGCCCGATCACGCTGATGGGCGGAGGTACGACCCGAGTCGGCGACCCGTCGGGCAAGGACGAGACGCGGCGCATCCTGTCGATCGCCGACATTGAGGCAAACAAAGCAAGCCTGAAATCGGTGTTCGCCCGCTTCCTCGATTTCGAGGAATCCGGCGGCGCGCTGATGCTGGACAATGCGGAGTGGCTGGCGCCGCTGAACTACATCGACTTCCTGCGGGACGTCGGCCGGCATTTCTCGGTGAACCGGATGCTGAGCTTCGAGTCCGTCAAGCTCAGGCTGGAGCGCGAGCATGAGCTTTCCTTCCTCGAGTTCAACTACATGATCCTGCAGGCCTACGATTTCGTCGAACTGTTCCGGCGAACCGGCTGCATCCTGCAGATGGGCGGCTCCGACCAGTGGGGAAACATCGTCAACGGGATCGACCTTGGCCGGCGCATGGGGACCGGCCAGCTCTACGCCCTCACATGTCCGCTGATCACCACCGCGTCGGGCGCCAAGATGGGCAAGACGGCGCAGGGCGCGGTCTGGCTCAATGCCGATCAGCTTTCGCCCTACGAATACTGGCAGTTCTGGCGCAACACCGAAGATGCCGATGTCGGCCGCTTCCTGCGCCTCTTCACCGAGTTGCCGCTCGACGAGATCGCCCGGCTCGAAAGGCTGGAGGGCGTCGAGATCAACGAGGCGAAGAAGGTTCTGGCGACCGCGGCGACCGACCTCCTCCACGGCGAACGGCACGCTCGGGACGCGGCGGAAACGGCCCGCCGGACGTTCGAGGAAGGCGGGGCGGGCGCCGCTCTCCCCACGGTCGACGTGCCCCGGCCGGAGCTTGAGAGCGGAGTCGGGCTGCCGGCGCTCTTCGTGCGGGCGGGACTCGCCGGCTCCAATGGCGAGGTGCGGCGGGCGGTAGCGAACAAGGCCGTGCGGATCAACGACGTGCCGGTGACCGACCCGCATCGCACCATCGGCCTCGGCGACATCAACGCGGAGGGGGTGGTGAAACTGTCGCTCGGCCGCAAGAAGCACGCCCTCGTCGTGCCGGCGTGAGTGCCCGCGCGGATAGCGATCAGCGGTACTCGAATATCTTGCGGAATATTCCGGGGGCGATCGCCGAGATCGGGTTCACCGCCAGCGTCGGACTGTCGAGCGGACCGAAGAGCTTGTAGGTGACGCCGACCAGGCCCTCGTCGCGTCCTCCGCCGAGAATCGCGCCGATCAGGGGAATCGCCCCGGCGATGTTGTTGATGCCGAACGCCGGGATGAAAGTGCCGCTGATCGCGAGCTTTTTGCCCGGCACGTTGACGGTGCCGCTCGCCGTCGCGCCAAGGAGCGATCCGCGCAGCGCGGCGTCGTCGACGGTGATCACCCAGCCTTCCTGCCGGAACGGAACGCGGAGCTGGGTGAAGTGCACCTCTCCGGTATTCTGCGGCATGTGGACCATTCCGTCCCGGGCGGAGGCGGGCTCGAGCACGGGCCGGAGCGCCGTCTCGTTGATCAGCCGGAAATCGCGGAGGACCATGACCCCGGTGCCGGCTCCTCCAACCGGCCCGCTGTAGTCGATGATCAGGCTTCCGCCGGCCACTCGGCTGTAGACGCCGGCGAAGCGGATCAGCGCGCCGCCGCCGTCGGCGAAGACGCGGAGGACGCGCACGTCCCCTTCCCGCCCGAGCGCCCATTCAAAGGGCTGGTTGCCGTTCGATTGTCCCTTCAGCGAAACGGCATCGAGGCCGTTGGCGGTGATCGTCATCGATCCCGCGACGTTGGAAAGAACGACATCGTTCTGCCCGGTCACCGCCTTCAGGTCGAGGAACACGCGGACCGGAAACAAGGCGGCCTTGCCGCCGCCGAAACCGGAACCGACGCCTCGGATGATCCCCCTCGCATCGAGCGCGTCACCGGCGATCCTCATGTCGAAGCCGTCGCCGTTGGCCGCCACGCTCGCCGAAAGCTGATCGCCCGGGCGCAGCGCGACCTTCGTCAGGTCCAGCTCGCGGAGCCTTCCATCCGGTCCGATCAGAAGCTGGCCGCTCGCCTCAAAGCCCGTGCCGGAGAAGAAAAGATCCGTAAGGCGTGTGCCCTCCTCGCTCTTTTCCATCCGGAAGCTGGCGGTCGCGGGGACACCTGGCCCCTTCTCCCATCCGAGAAATGGCAGGCTGATCGTCGCCTCCTTCAGGTCCAGCGCCACCTGCTGGACCGGGCCGTCCGTATGGGTCAGCGAGGCCTGGACAATGCCGGTCACGAGCTTGCCGAACCCGATGCCGAGCCGCTCGCGCGCCGCGTCGTCGAGCGAGACGGTGACGGCCGACTGATCCGGCGCGGCGCTCCCCATGATCATGTCGACGCTCGCTTCGAGCCCGTCGAGCTTGCCCTCCCCCTTGACGGTGTAGCTCTGCGGACTGCCTTCGAGCACCAGGTCGGCGTCAGCGATCAGCCGGTTGTCGATCGGTCCTTCGCTGCTGAAATCCGCCAGGGCGAGGCGGAAGGTCGGCATCACGTCGGAAAAATCGCTTTCGTAGAGAGGGATATTGCCGTCAAGCGTGAGGATCGCCTCGCCGGACAGAAGATCGGCGCCGATCCCCCGCTTACGGGCGATCGACAGCGGAGGCGAATTGGAGAGCGCGGCGAGAGCGGCGGCCGGGCCGGTGAGTTCCAGGTGAAGATCGCCCCGCGGCTGGAGCCGGCCAAGCTCCGGGATGACGAGCGTCGTCCCCGCCGCATCGAGGCGGCCGTGCCCGGCGATGTTCATCGCGCCGGAGCGGGCGCGGACCGATGCCGTCGCGTTGGCGAAGTCGATCTCGCCCTCCGCGTTCCCGATGGTCGGGAAGGTCTTCAGCGGTGAGAACTCGGCGTTTCGGAACGGAAGCGTCCCGATCAATCCGTATTTCGGCAGGACCTTGCCGCGGCCCTTCGGCCCTATCAGGTCGGGAGGGAGCGCGACCTGCAGCGTGGCCGGACCGAGGATGCCGGATTTCGCGTTTACGTCGAACCACTGCCGCGTCTTGGCGGCGACGAATGGCGGCCAGAGGGCGCGCACGGTCGATGCCGGCATCTCGTCGAAGGAGAGCGCGAAGGACAGGCCCGGATTCGAACCGGCAAGGCTTGCCTGGCCGATCGCCGAGGCAGCGCCGTCGGGCGTGACGAGATGCAGCCGCTCGACCTCGATGCTGCGCGTGGCGAAATCGACGCGCGCCAGCAGCCCGCCGCCGAGCAGCGGCACGGAGGGCTCCGCGCCCAGCGGCGTCGGCAGGCTGCCGCTCGCGACCCGGCCGAGCAGCGTCGCCTTGCCCATCTCGGCAAGATCGACGACGCCTTCGAAACGAACGCGTCCGCTTGCCGTCCGGATTTCCCCGCTCGGAACCGTCAGACGGTCGCCGGTCGGGCCAAGCGTGAAACTGACTGCGGCTGTGGCAACCTGGATCGCATCGATCCCGGTAAGAGAAAGCTGCCCGCTGCCGGACGACAGCGTGCCGCGTAGCTCGGCGAGCGCTCCGTCAGCCCCGTGCAACATCCGCATCTGCAGGGTCGCGGTCGACTGAAAGAACGGCGGCCCGTCGGCCTCGGAAAGCGCCGGAGCCAGCGCCGCAATCGGCACCTCTTCGATCTCCACCGAGATCGACTGCTCTCCCGCCCTCACGTCGCGCCGCTCGACGGTGAGATCCCATCCGACGCCGTCCTTGCCGACGACTTGCAGCCACGCCTTGCTGCGGGCGGCGCTCAGCGGCAGCCAACTTGCCTCGGCGATCGTGAGCGCCGGCCCGTCTTCTTCAGCCTGTTCGAGCAGATGGATTTCCGCGTTGTGGGCCTTGATCTCATGCAGCCCGGCGCCGCGGATCAGGCCGTCGGCCGCAAGGAGGTTGTCCGCGAATTTCTTGGCGGCGGCCCGCATAACATCGGCGCCCGAGCCCTGCTGCGCCGGCCCGGCCGCCGTCGAGACCCCGATGGAGACGCCCGATACCGTAACGCGCTCGAAGTCGATGCGGCCGCTCGCCAGCGCCGCCGGCGTCGTCATCGAGGTGAGTTCGGCGATCGAAAGGTTGGCGGTGCCGGGGAGGAGCATCCGCACGTCCCTCGCCCGCAGGATGATTCCTTCGCCCGGCCGGTAGGAGAAGGCAGTCCGGCCGATCGCGACGCTTGCCTGCGCCGGCAGACGCTCCCGCACCGCCGCCTCGATGCTTCCGCGCAGGAAATCGAGGCTGACGGAGCCGCGCGTGGCGTGCCAATAGAGCAAGCCGCCGCCGAGCGTGACGATCAGGAACGCGGCGCCATAGACGATCGCAAGGCGCCGAAATCGGCGGCGCCGCCGCGGGGCTTCCGCAGGCGCGCCCGTCCGCATTGACTCGGCGACCTTCAGCATGTCCTAACCGGCGTATCGGCCCTTCCGCCCGCCTCGCGACGAAAACCTAGACGATTCAAGATGATAAGTCATTCCCGGAGCGGCAGTTTGCCGACGCTGACTGGTCTTTGCTGGAGGATGACGACGAAAGGATGGCCATGACGGCATTGCAGGAGGGCGCGAAAGCGCCCGATTTCGCGCTTCCGACGGACGGTGGCGGCAGTTTCCGCCTGAGCGAGCATCGCGGCACGCCGGTCGTCCTCTACTTCTATCCGAAGGACGACACGTCCGGCTGCACCAGGGAAGCGGCCGACTTCAGCGCGCGGAGGCCGGAGTTCGACAAGCTGCGGACGCTGATCGTCGGCATCTCGCCGGACAGCCCGGCGCAGCACGACGCGTTCAAGCGGAAGCACGGCCTCGCCGTCACGCTGGCGGCCGACGAGGAGAAGCGCGTGGCCGAGGCGTACGGGGTTTGGGTCGAGAAATCGATGTACGGCCGGAAGTATATGGGGGTCGACCGCTCGACCTTCCTCGTCGACCGCGACGGCGTCCTCGCGAGGGTGTGGCGGGGCGTGAAGGTGCCCGGCCATGCCGACGAGGTGCTGGAGGCGGTGCGCCGGACCGCCGGCGCGTCATAGCGCCGAAGCCCCGTCCAGGCACCAAACGTTAACCTTGATGAATCACTCTCGGGGAAGCGAGTCGATACGTCTGCCCGATGGTGCATCCGAGTCAGCAAATTCCGCCTTTCGTGCAGCCGCGGGCGGCGTCGAGAATCGTCGTCTCCCGCAACGGCCGGTCCCGCGGCTTCAATGTCGGGCCGCTTGCGGCGCTGCTTGTCCTCGGCGGCGTCGGCTTCGTCGTGACCGCCTTCATCGCCGCGACCGGCTACCTCGTCTACCGCGACGACCTCCTTGGCGGCGCCGTTTCGCGACAAGTGCGCATGCAATACGAGTACGAGGAGCGGATCGCGGCCCTCCGCGCCGAGCTCGACCGGATCACCAGCCGGCATGCCGTCCGGACCGAGGGCGTCGCCGAGCAGCTCGCGGTCCTGCTCGAACGGCAGGCGATCATCGAGGGGAGGCAGGCGACGCTGGACGGTCTCCTCGGGCG
>DASWJZ010000142.1:0-3376 GCA_036396875.1 Propylenella sp. | reverse complement strand
GATCCGCGCGCCCCGTGCCCCTGTGGCGGAATGGTAGACGCGGCAGACTCAAAATCTGTTGCCCGCGAGGGCGTGCTGGTTCGAGTCCGGCCAGGGGCACCAACAAGACCGTTGACCGAATCCGGCAATGCGGCGTCTCGGGATGTACCGGATTGCCGCAACCCATCGCACGCCCCCTCCTTTGTGATAGGCTGATTCGTATGAGACCTGCCGTCCTTATCGGCGTCGCCATTGCCCTCTTGCTCGCAGCCGACGTGCTGATGAACAACGGTCAGGGAACCCGCGCCATACGGCAGGGAATATCGGACACCGTCGGCAGCATCCTCGATTGAGCCAGACACGCTCGCCGGACCGCCGTTGCCGCGGAGCCGCGGCTCAACCCGCACGCGACGAGCGCCGCCAGGCCTCGTAGGAGCGCCACGTGCTCGCGCCGTTGAAGTATTTTGCCCCCGCGGTCCCGTCTTCGGCCGGCGCGGGCTGGTCGCCGTGCCCGTTCCCGTGGTGGTGCGCCTCGATGCGAATTCCATTCATCGCACCGTCCGCAGCGACCTTGCCCTCGACATCGAACATCGTCCGATCTTCCTCGCCCCAGGCGGCAAGCCTCTCCTCGTCCAGGATTGCGGCGTCGACCGCGGCGATCGCGTTCTGGGTCTGGATCAGCCGCTGCTCGTTCCCGGCGGGGAGATCGTGCCTTACGCTGTCGGCGACGTTGCGTCGCCGGACCTGGACAAAAAGCGTTCGCAGCGCATGCAGGGCTTTGAGGTAATCACTCGGCATTGGCTCATCCAGCGTCCGGATTGGTGCTTGGGCCAGAACGGGAATGTGCTTTGTGCCCCAGGTATGGTTCAGGAAGCGTTTCGACGTATGGTTCAGGAAGCGTTACGAAGCGACCGGCCCGACGCGTTCCATAAGCGCACGGCCCGCAATGCTGGCTGGCGAGGGAATTGCGCGCCCTGACCGAACTCAACTATAGCCCTGCCTTCCGGGAGAAGGATCGGCGGGGATGAAGCGCGTGATGTTCACCGGCGGCAGCGGCAAGGCCGGCCGCCACGTCGTCAAGCATCTTGTCGACCACGGCCACGAGGTGCTGAACCTCGACCTGAAGCCGCTCGACAATCCGAAGGTCAGGACGCTGATCGCCGACATCACCGATTCCGGCCAGGTGTTCAACGCGCTTTCGAGCACGATGGCGATGCACGAGTTCGACCCGGTGCTGCGTCCGCAGCCGGTCGGCGCGGTCGTCCATTTCGCCGCCATTCCGAGAATCATGATCGTGCCGGACAACGAGCTGTTCCGCGTCAATGCGCTCGGCACCTACAACGTCATCGAGGCGGCGGTGACGCTCGGCATCAAAAAAATCGTCATCGCATCGAGCGAGACGGCCTATGGCGTGGTCTTCGCCAGCGAGCCGCGCGAGCCCGAATATTTTCCCCTGGACGAGGATTACGACGTGAACCCGATGGACAGCTACGCGCTGTCCAAGGTGGTGAACGAGAAGACGGCGCGCGCTTTCGCCCTCCGCAGCGGCTTCGACATCTACGCGCTCAGGATCGGAAACGTCATCGAGCCGCACGAATACGAGACGTTCGTGCCGCAATGGATCGCCGACCCGGCCTTCCGCAAGAAGATCGCCTGGAGCTACATCGACGCGCGCGACCTCGGCGAGATCATCCGCCTCGCGATCGAGAAGGACGGGCTCGGCTTCCAGGTCTTCAACGCCGGCAACGACGACACCTCCTCCGATCTGCCGACGCAGGAGCTGCTAAAAAGATTCTACCCGAACGTGCCGGTGCGGCGGGCGCTCGGCGAACGCGAGGCGCTCTTCTCAAACCGCAAGGTGCGCGAGGCGCTCGGCTTCCGCCAGGCGCATCCGTGGCGGGAGAACGTCGCCTTGCCTTGATGAGTCTGGCTCGACGAGATCCGCGGCGCGGCCCCGGCCTGCCGATAGCCGGAGCAATAACAGCGGAATTCAGACGAGTCGCCGCTGGCGACCGGGCTCTCGGGCGGTAAACTGTCTTAAGGAAGCGACATGACCATCAGGCGAGAATGCCCTGCCCAAATGGGCTGGCGTTGTGGATGCCCCGCAGGCGTGCTGTCATTGTCAGCCTGCTCGCCCCCAGAGTGAATTTGCACCGAAGCCGATGCTGTCAGCCTACGAGCCCCTGATCCGCCTGACCGCCTTCGCCGGGGTTCTCGCCGCGATGGCGCTGTGGGAGCTTCTGGCGCCGCGGCGGCGGCAGGCGATCGGCCGCGGCCGCCGCTGGCCGAACAATTTCGGCGTCGTGATCGTCGATACCCTGCTCGTCCGCCTGGTCTTCCCGACCGCCGCGGTCGGGGTGGCGCTGGTCGCGGAGGAACGCGGCTGGGGCCTCTTCAACGCATTCGACGTGCCCTTCCTGGTCGCCACCGTCGCCTCGGTGATTCTGCTCGACCTCGCGATCTACCTGCAGCACGTGCTCTTCCACGCCGTGCCGGTGCTGTGGCGGCTGCACCGGATGCATCACGCCGATCTCGAATTCGACGTGACGACCGGCGTCCGCTTCCATCCGATCGAGATTCTGCTCTCGATGATCCTGAAGTTCGCGGTGGTCGTCGCGCTCGGCGCGCCGGCCGCGGCCGTGCTGATCTTCGAGGTGCTCCTGAACGCGACGTCGATGTTCAATCACGGCAACGTGCGGCTGCCGGCGCGCATCGACCGGGTCCTCAGGTGGCTCGTGGTCACGCCGGAGATGCACCGCGTGCACCACTCCATCGTGGCGCGCGAGACGAACAGCAATTTCGGCTTCAACCTGCCCTGGTGGGACCGGATGTTCGGCACCTACCGGGCGCAGCCGAAGGCCGGGCACCTGGGGATGACGATCGGCATCACGCAGTTCCGCGATCCCTCCGAGCTGCGCCTCGACCGCATGCTGCTGCAGCCCTTCCGCGACGACGCGCGCGACTATCCGCTCGGCCGCCGCGAGCCGGAATAGAAGAACGGCCGCCCGGCCCGTCGTTCCCGCTCCTGAGCCGACCTCCGCTGACTACCCGAATCCGAACCGTCCGACACGTCCAGCCGGCGAAGGCGATCGAGTGGGCGCAAGGAACCGACGCCGCTCCTCCCGTGTTCTTGCCCGGACGGAGGGAGGCGGGATCATGTTCGCCAAATCGGGTGCGCTGAGATGGGCCGGCGTGATCCTCTTCAGCCTCGCGGCCGGGTCGGCGGACGCCAGCATTTGCCGCCCGCTCGAAATGCGGCTGATGCAGCTCCAGGCCGCCGGGGCCCGCGATACTGCGCAAATTGAGGACGTGCGCAGCCTCCTCGCGCAGCGCGGATGCGGCGGGAGAGCGCCGGCCGCCGCGTCCGGCCGGCAGGGTTCGTCATTCGCCGCTTGGG
>DASWJZ010000141.1:0-7952 GCA_036396875.1 Propylenella sp. | reverse complement strand
CACCTCGGTCGTGGTGTTCTTTTCGTTGTTCTTCAGTCTCTACGGCGTGTTGACGATCGCCCTGATGGCCTTCGACCTGGATTTCCTGACGAGCGCCAGCGCGGCGGTGACCAGCCTCGCCAATGTCGGCCCGGGGCTCGGGCCGATCATCGGCCCCGCCGGCAATTTTTCGGCGCTGCCCGACGGCGCAAAGTGGCTCCTCAGCTTCGGCATGCTCGTCGGCCGGCTGGAGCTCTTCACCGTGCTCATCCTCTTCATGCCGCAGTTCTGGCGCGGATGAGGCACCGCGGACCTGGTTCCCGATCCGCGGCGCACCGATCCAGGGGTGCTGCCGAGGGTCCGGGCTCACTCCCGCGGGCAAGCTTGCCGCACCCACTTCCGCGGCGCTCGGGGAGGCTACGGGGCGGCACGAGCGCACCGCGCCGGGCCGGTCGCTGGCATTGGCGAATTTTCCGGCATCAGCTAGGTTCAGCAAATGAAAAAGAACTCGAGGGTACCTGTACGCGCGTCACAGGCGCAGCGCGCGACGCGGCTCGCAGCGGGTTCCGCCAAAAAGCGCCGTAGAGATAGCGAAGAGGAACGCCAGATTTCGCAGATTGTCGGGCGGCATCCGCTCCCGCCAAGCGTGCGGGAAGTGCAGTATTCTTTTGGTGAAGATTCGACCGGCAACCCCGCCGTCTGGATCGTATACGTGGTCGAGGATGATCAGGATCCTTCGCAGAGAAGGATTTCCGAGCTGAACGAACTCGCCACGACCGTCAGAAATGAGATTCTGCGCTCAGACATTGAACGCTGGCCTTATGTTCAGTTTCGCCCGGCTGCGTAGCGGGCGATTGACTTGGCGCTTCATCGAGACTTGCTGGAGCAGGCGCATCACCTCGCGATGCGTGAACCCAAGCGCCCACGTCAGGCCAGTCTCAGGCGCGCTGTCTCGTCGGCGTACTATGCGTTGTTCCACCTGCTAACCGAAGAAGCATCTCGCATTACGGCCCAAGGTCGGCCAACAGGCTTACGGGCGAGGGTGCAACGCGCCTTCGCGCACAGCGATATGAAAGCCGTCTGTCAGCAGTTCAGTCACGGAAGGCTCGACAAGCCAACCTCTCATCTTATCAGCCCGCCGCTTCAGAACGAGATTGCATCGGTGGCCGCAGCCTTCGTCAGTCTGCAGGAGATGCGATATCAGGCCGATTACGACACTTCCATGGTTTTCAACAGGATCGACGTCCTACAGAAGATCGAGATGGCGCGACAGGCCTTCGACGACTGGCATTCTGTCCGCAGGCAGCCCAACGCCTCGGTCTTCCTGACAGCGCTGCTCCTGCAGAGGTACTGGGGCAAGTCCTAGACATAGCGCTACCGCGCCTCCTCGTAGGCCTTGATCCCGAGCGCCTTTTGCTCCCCGGCGGTGAGCCAGCGGATGTCGCTCGGCGCAGTGCGCGCCATGTTGCGGAGCGTGCTCCGCGGCACGCCGAGCTGCCGCAGGTAGGCGGCCATGATCGCGGTCGCCTCGGGATCGGCGCGGCCGTCGGCATAGGAGGCCGAATGCAGCCCGATCGCCGCGCCGCGGCCGAGATATTTCGTGCGGCCGGAGAGGAAGACGACGGCGCAGGCGGAGGCGCACGACCGGTTCGGGGCGACCAGCGTGCTGAGCCCGCGGCGCCGAACCTCCTCGGCGATCAGGAACGCCTCGCCCAGCACCCCGCCCGGGCCGTCGAGCACGACCAGGTCGAGATTCTGCCGCGTGAGCGCCGCCTGGAACTGCCGGTGCGCGCCGGGCGCGATGATGCCGGAGACCGAGAGGACGGGCCGCGTCCCGGCCGACCGGGCGAGGTTCGCATGAAACGCCTTGTAGTCGAAGAGATGCGCATCTCCCGCGGCGGCCGGCGCCGGCGCGACGGCGGCATCAAGCACGGCGCCGGCGATCGCCAGCAGCAAGACGAAAAACCTGCGCACGCTCCGCTCCCTTCCCGTTGAGCGACGACGACGCCACTTTCAGACGCAAGCGGCCGCGACGCAAGCGCGAAGCTTCGCAGCCGCGACGGAGCCGCCGGAGTGTGTGAACCTCGCATCAGCCCGGCAGCCCTGCCCGCAACCGAGCGTTAACGATGCGGACGGACGAAACCCTTTCGACGGGGAAGCGCAACCTCGCCGAAACAAAGCTCCGCTATCGCAGTTGTCACAAGAAGCGCACGTGTGCGGGGACAAGGAACAGAGTGATGGCAACGAAGGCAATCTTTCGCGCCGCGGGGGCGCTCGCGGTTCTCGGTCCGCTCGTGATGCCGGCTGCGGCCCTCGCCGGCGCGCCGAGCTTTCCCTCGGCGGTCGAACAGATCCTGATGAGTCGGCAGGACGGTCCTGTCGCCAAGCTGACACCGGACCGCAAGCGGGCGCTCGTCGTCTGCGTGAACGACGTGCTCGCCGGCCTGCCGAACGGCAAGAAGCGGTTCGTCATCGAAGCGGCCGACTTCGGCGAGCTGGAAGACCGTTTCGGCAAGGTCGTGATGGAGAACCGCGCCGAGTGGAAGCAGAAGATCGCGAAGGGCTGCGCCCACCTCGCCATCTGACCGGCGACGCTTCGACGGACTTTGGACGCCGACCCGTCACCGTCACCGGCCGGCCGGCGCCTTCCGCGGGACAACGAAAAGCCTGAACCGCCTGCTTGATTTTGACCGTGGCTGCCTTCAGCTACGGCGATGGAGGCGAATCGGCGCGGCGGATGGATCGCCTAGCGAACGCGGTCATCCTCTCCTGGGGATGGCGCCGCCGGGCGATCGCCTTCGGCGCCGGGGCGGCGTCGGCGCTTGCCATGCCGCCCGTCTTCGCGTTTCCGATCCTGTGGCTCACGTTTCCGGTTCTGGTGTGGCTGATCGACGGCGCCGTCAGCCGCGGGCGGAGCGGCCGGGTGCGGCGCATCGCTCCCGCCTTCGCGGCCGGCTGGTGGTTCGGCTTCGGCTATTTCCTCGCCGGCCTCTGGTGGGTCGGGGCGGCGTTCCTGGTCGAGGCGCAGGATTTCGGCTGGCTGATGCCCGCCGCCGTCCTCGGCCTCGCCGCCGGCCTGGCGCTCTTCTGGGGCGCCGGCACGGCGCTTGCGCAGCTGCTCTGGAGCGAGGACTGGCGGCGCGTCTTCGCGCTCGCCGCGGCGTTCGGCGCGGCCGAGTATCTGCGCGGCAGCGTGCTCTCCGGCTTTCCGTGGAATGCGATCGGCTATGCCCTCACGTCGGGCGAGCATCTCATGCAATCGGCCGCGCTCCTCGGGCTGCCGGCGCTCAACGCGCTCGCCGTCGCCGTCTTCGCCGCGCCCGCGGTGCTGGCGCCGGCGGCCGCCGCGCAGGAGCGCAACCGCGTCCTGCCGGCGCTGTCGCTTCTCACCGTGGCGGCGCTCGGCTTCTACGGCGTGCTCCGCCTCGCCCACGCCGACGCGGCCTTCGTTTCGGACGTCACGGTGCGCGTCGTGCAGCCGGCGTTCGACCAGCTGGAGAAGTGGGATCCGGACAACCGTGACGAGGTGCTGAGCCGCTACTTCCGCCTGAGCGCGCCGGAAGGCGCGCCGCTTGAGGCCGGGACGCTTCTCGTCTGGCCGGAATCGGCCTTCCCCTTTCCGCTGATGCAGGAGCCGGGGGTGCTGGCGGCGATCGCCGAACTCTTGCCGCCCGGCACCGCGTTGGCGACGGGGGCCTACCGGGTCGAGGCGCTGGCCGGCGAGGAGCCGCACACCTACAACTCGGTCTACGTGGTCGGCGACGACGGCACGGTGCTCGGCGCCTACGACAAGGTGCATCTGGTGCCGTTCGGAGAATATCTGCCGGGCGAGGACCATCTCGACCGGCTGGGGCTGGGGCTCCGGCAGCTGGCGCCGGGGAGCTTCTCGCCCGGGCCGCGCCGGCGGGCGCTCGAAGCGCCCTTCGCACCGCCGTTCCTGCCGCTCATCTGCTACGAGATCATTTTTCCAGGCGCCGTCCTCGGCGACGCGGAACGGCCTGGATTCCTGCTCAATCTGACGAATGACGGCTGGTTCGGGCGAACGACCGGCCCCTATCAGCACTTCCACCAGGCGCGCGTGCGGGCGGTGGAGGAAGGGCTGCCGCTGGTGCGGGCCGCCAATACCGGCGTGTCGGCGATCGTCGACCCGTATGGCCGCGTGGTCGCCCGAAGCCGGCTCGGCGACGCGACGACGATCGAGGGGCGCCTGCCGACGGCGGCTGAGCCGGGACTGTATGGGCGGTTGCGCGACGCAATTCTATTGCTATTTCTGATTGCTTTTATCGTTTTTCCTTCTTCAAAGTTTCTTAACCGTATGTCCGTCGCGTGATTGACTTGTTCAAATGGAGTGCTCATCGTTTCGCATTTGAGCGATCATGTTCACCAATTGTTAACCGTGTGCCCAGGGCAGCGGTGGTGCGGCCTGATTGCCGTTTTGGTGCGGTAACGATCTCGTGAGGGGCCAGTGAAGAGCGGACCACAGCAGAATACGGCCAAGAGGCCGAACCCGACCGACATATATGTCGGCGGAAGGATCCGGATGCGGCGGAAGATCCTGGGTCTCAGCCAGGAGCGGCTCGGCGAGAAGCTCGGCATCACCTTCCAGCAGATCCAGAAATACGAGAAGGGCACGAACCGCGTCGGCGCGAGCCGCCTGCAGGCCATGTCGACCGCGCTCGAAGTGCCGGTCTCCTACTTCTTTCCCGACGACCCGCAGACGGCGGGCGGCATGCGTGAGGACGGCGCGGCCTTCATGATGGATTTCATGTCCACCTCCGAAGGCCTGGAGCTCAGCCGCGCCTTCACGCGCATCCGCAGCGCCAAGGTGCGGCGGAAGGTGGTCGAGCTGGCGCGCGCGCTCGCCGAGGACCATTCGGGCTGACGCCGGCGCGTCGAATCGCGCCTCTGCAGCAAACAGCTTGACGTTCGGCGAAGCGCTGGGGCAACAGTGCCGGCGGCCGCCGGCTCCGGGCAGCCGTCCACCCGCCACCGACCGGTCGAGGGCCGCTCAATGCCACGCCGCTATCTGTTCACCAGCGAATCCGTATCCGAGGGCCATCCGGACAAGCTCTGCGACCGCATATCCGATGCGGTGGTCGACGCGCATATCGCCGCCCTGCCCGAGGCGCGTGTGGCCTGCGAGACGCTCGCCACGACCAACCGGGTGGTGATCGCCGGCGAGGTGCGCGGCTCGCCGAGCGTCGACGCCGCCACCATCGAGCGGCTGGCGCGCGAAGCGATCCGCGACATCGGCTACGAGCAGGAGGGATTCCACTGGAAGAACGCCCAGGTCGAAGTGCTGCTGCACGAGCAGTCGGCCGACATCGCCATGGGCGTCGATTCGCACGGCAACAAGGACGAGGGCGCCGGCGACCAGGGGATCATGTTCGGCTATGCCTGCCGGGAAACGCCGGAACTCATGCCCGCGCCGATCCTCTACGCGCACAAGATTCTCCGGCTGATGGCGGAGGCGCGGCGTTCCGGGCGCGAGCCGCGGCTCGGTCCGGACGCGAAATCGCAGGTGACCGTCAGCTACGAAGACGGGATGCCGACCGGCGTCGATTCGATCGTCGTGTCGACGCAGCACATCGACCAGGCGCTCGAATCGGAGGACGTGCGGCAGATCGTCGAGCCCTATGTCCGGCAAGCGCTGCCGGAGAGCTGGATCAATGGCAAGACGACCTGGCACGTGAACCCGACCGGAAAATTCGTCATCGGCGGGCCGGCCGGCGATTGCGGCCTGACCGGCCGCAAGATCATCGTCGACACCTATGGCGGCGCGGCGCCGCACGGCGGCGGCGCCTTCTCCGGCAAGGATCCGACCAAGGTCGACCGCTCGGCCGCCTACGCGGCGCGCTACCTCGCCAAGAACGTCGTCGCCGGCGGCTTCGCCGACCGCTGCACCATCCAGCTTTCCTACGCCATCGGCGTGTCGAAGCCGCTCTCCATCTACGTCGATCTGCACGACACCGGCCGCGTCGAAGCCCGCGACATGGAGATGGCGCTGGGCCAGGCGATGGATCTTTCGCCGCGCGGCATCCGCGAGCATCTCGGCCTGAACAGGCCGATCTACAGCCGCACCGCCGCCTACGGCCATTTCGGCCGCGAGCCCCAAGCGGACGGCGGCTTTTCGTGGGAGCGCACCGATCTGGTCGAGGCGATCGAGGCGGCGCTCTAGCCCCCGATGAGCGAGCGGCGCGGCGGCTCCTTCTTCGGCCGCCGCAAGGGAAAGGCCCTGAGGCCCGGCCGGCGGAGGGCGCTGGAAGAGGTTCTTCCGCCGCTCCTGATCGACGCCGCGGAGCCGCCCCCGCCGGACCTTGCCGCGCTTTTCCCTGTCGGCGTCGACGAGGTCCGCCTGGAAATCGGCTTCGGCGGCGGGGAGCACCTCCTCCACCAGGCGCGGGCCTTTCCGCGCGCCGGCTTCATCGGAGTGGAGCCGTTCGAGAGCGGCATGGCGAAGGTCGCCGCGGCGATCGGCGATGAGGCGATCCGCAACGTGCGCCTGTTCCGCGAGGACGCGACGATCCTGCTCGACTGGCTGCCGCCGGAATCGCTCGCCGGCATCGACCTCCTCTTTCCCGACCCGTGGCCGAAGAAGCGGCACTGGAAGCGGCGTTTTGTGAACGCGGCGAACCTCGACCGGGTCGTCCGCGGCCTGAGGCCGGGCGCTGCCTTCCGGTTCGCGACCGACGTCGCCGACTATGCCGAATGGACGCGCGAGGAGGTCGCGAAGCACGGTCGGCTGCGGCTCGCAAGCGAGAGCAGCGAGCCTTGGGACGACTGGCCGGGCACCCGCTACGAGGCGAAGGCGCAGCGCGCCGGGCGCGCCGCGCGCTACCTCACGTTTCGCAAGGCGAGGTAGTCCACCGCCGGAAGCGGTCAGACTCAAGGTCGACGCGGACCGGAACATTGCGTTCTGGACATGATCGCACATCCGATGAATGTCCGGGGCCGGAACAACCGTCGGCGGCGATCATGCTGGAAGCTTCAGTCCGACAGGCTGCTAGTCGTAGCTCATCTGAGAGGTGGATGAGAACGCTATCCGAGCGGTAAACGGAGGAACCGGCCCTGAAATATTCGTGTAACAGCCGGCCCGCCACGTAAGTTTGGTGTCCGCAGAAAGAATGCCGGTCCCGGGTGGCCCCCCAAAAGTCACCACCGCATATCCAGGAGACAGATGAAAAGGATCCGTTCCATTAAGATATTCCAGGTCATTCACTTCCTGGTTAATGTTTTGATCTGCGCTGACAATAAGGAAGAACCCTCCCTCACCACAAGAACTAACATCACCTAAAAAAGTGGATTTGACCGCATCGAAATGTACAGAGGTTCCAGCGGGCAATTCCTGTGATGCCTCCTGGAAGTCCGTATAATCCACGATTCCGCCGCCGTAAGTGAATTCCCAAGTGTATTCGGAGGCGGTTGGAGCCGCGGGCCCCTGTGGTCCTTGCGGGCCTGTCGCACCCGTCGCGCCGTCCGCCCCGGCTGCTCCATCCGCGCCATCGGCTCCGGCCGCGCCGTCGGCCCCTTCCGCTCCTGGTACACCGTCCGCGCCCGCAGGGCCGCGCTTACCCCTGACGCCTTTGGCGGCGAACTTCTCCCAGATCGAGGGATTGCTGCTCGGCTTCGTATTCTTGTGAGCCTCTTTGGCTCGCCAGCTCGATCCTTGATAGACGACCAGATCGTTGACGACGTAGTTCGTGGTCGCCTTCCAGGCGCCGCGCGGCGTGACCCCTTGCGGGCCACAATCGGCCACCACTGCCTTGCGAGCCTTGGCGCCGGCCTTGAGATCGACGATGCAATCGGAGGGGAGATAGTTCGCCAGACCAAAGGCGAAGACCTTCGCGCCGTCCGACGTCACGGTGAAGCGGCCGTCGAGCGTGATCTTCTGGCTTGCGGATGGGGTCTTGCCCTCGACGATCAACTCGCCGGCCTGGATCTTCGCCTCGGTTACGACGATCTCCGCGGCGGCC
>DASWJZ010000140.1:0-9248 GCA_036396875.1 Propylenella sp. | reverse complement strand
CGAATTGCAGAAACGATGCCTGCGTCAGGCCGGACATCACCCGTTCTTGACGACGACGCTTCGCACCAGTCGGCTCTAAGCCGAGCGAAGCGAGCACACCCCCTCGGTCTTCCGCCAGAGCCGCTTCGCGGAGGCTCTCAGCCAATGCTTGCACCTTTTCAATGGGTGCGCGTTCGAGCAATCCGAACCACTTGAATCCTTCCTCGAACGCCCGGATGATCGCCGGCACTAACTTCGTCGTGATCACGGTCGCGAGATTGGTGATGCTGTCGATGTTTTCGAGGATCGCCTTGTTGAGCTGCGTTGTGATCACGTCGCCGAGCTTTTGCAGCTCGTCGCCCGCCCGCACGCCAGCGCGGAGCACGTCGTCCTCGAGCACGACGCCGAGGCGCTGAGCCTCGTTGCGGAGATCCTCGTATTCGCCGATCAGGTTGACGAATTTCGTGCCCGTGCGACCGAAGGCCGCGGTCGCGATCAACGCCTTGTCTGCTGCGTTGGTCTGCTCGCCGATCGCCTTGATAACGAGGTTGAGTGCGGTTTCCTGATCGGCCGTGCTGCGGAGATTCTCAAGCAGTTGCGCGTGCGTCGCCTTGAGGCCGGTGATCAGCGTCCCGGTGCCGGCGCGCGCCTCGCCGACCCGTTTCGTGAAACCGAGCAGCGCCGTATTCAACTGGTCCTGGCTGATGCTGGTCTGCTGCGCGGCGAACGAGATCTCCTGGTAGGCGCGCGTGCTGAGCCCGGCTGCGTCCGCCGCCTTGACGATCACGTCAGCCGCCGAGATCGCGTTCTTGATCAAGAGCCCGATTCCCGCGCCGCCCGCGAGCGTGGCGACGACCGTGCGGAGCGAGAGCAGGCGCGAGGCGAAGCCCGCCACGCTCCGGACGCCGCCGTCAAAGACCCGGCTCACGGAGAGCATGTGCCGGCGGGTCGTATTCTCGAACTCGCGCACGGAGCCGCGCGCGCGGCTGAGCCCCGCCGTGAACTTCGCGCTGTCGGCCGTAAGCTCCGCTCTCAGACCGCCGACAACCGCATCAGCCATCTGTCCTGATCCCCGCTATCGCCGCGTTGATGCCCGCGACCCGCGAGCGCAGGCCATCGCCGCTCCGGGTCGGCGGAGGATCGCCGAGCAGCCGCCAGAGCGGCGGGAGTGTCCGCTGTCCACTGAGCGCCGCGATGTGCCACGCCTGCCAGAGAAGCTGGCGCTGCTCGTCGCGTGCGTCATCGCCGCGTGCATCAAGCCAGATGACGAGCTCATGGGGCGTCAGCCTCCAGAATTCGGCGGGAGCGAGGCCGGTCCGGCAGGCTGCGCGTCGCGCTGTCGCGATCTGGTCTCGCGGCTCGCCTGCCGGCTCGGAGGGCGCGTGCCGTCGTCTGCCTCCGGTCCGCGCTCGCCCCAGAAGGACAGCGTGAGGGCCTTCATGACGCCGACGATCAGGAGCCCGAATGGCGGCGATGCCTGCATGATCTGCTCGGCCGTACACTCCGGCCACTCGCGCTTGAGGCCGATCGCGGCGACGCGCGCGAGGAGATCGACATCCGTGGTCCGCTCGATGGCGGCCACACGATCCGTCCAGTCCTCGCCGACCTCCGTGCGGAGCGTCGCCAGCGCCTGCCAGTCGTAGACGAGCGTGCAGGCCCGCTCCCCGATCGTGATCGCGACCTCGCCGCGGTAGCGGTTTGCCATGGGCCTACACCAGCGTTGGCTGGCCGGTGACCTTCAGCGTCACGGTGCCCGAGAGCGCCGCGTCGCGGGCCGGCGCGCTGAAGTCCATGTTCGTGATGATCGCGGCGAAGCTCCACGTCACCACCGGCGAGGACGGCCAGGTAACCGTGTAATTGTCCGTCGTCTTGTCGACCCAGCGCTTGAGGAAGCCGCCGGCCGCGTTCTTGTGCGTGGTGGCGCCGGGCACATAGTTGACATCGAAGACGACCTCGCCGCCATCCTGGTTGGTCAGGATGTACTCGCGGAAGCCGCCGGTTGAGCCGTGGTTAGTTACCTCAATCTGGGTCGTCGCGAGGCCGTTCCACCTGATGTCGTTGACCTCGGCGATGGTCGTGAAAACCTCCGGCGAGGCGCCGTTCCCTGCCTTGAGCAGGGTCCCTTGGGCTTCAATTGCTGCGGTCATGGTGTCACCTCACCGTGGGAGATTGAGTAGTCCTGCGTCACGCGCTGCGTGAGGCTCGTGCCGTCGAAAAAGTCGATGGGCGGCGCCGCGACCTGCGCGCGATCGATCCGGAAGCCGCCGTATGTCCCGCGGGCGTAGTCCAGCGCCTGGCGCACGGCGTCCGCGAGATCCTGCGCGGCCGTGGCCGTCGCAGCGAGGCTGTCGATCTGCACCCGCGTGCGCGCGAAGCTCGCCGCGCCCTCATGCCGCACGGCGTGCTCGCCCCCGACGCGCGTCATGACCAGCGCCGGGAGGTCGCCGTCCTGCGCGCGCAGCACGGGATGCACCCGCGTGCCCACGATGCCCGAGACCGTCGCGTCGGCCGTGAGGAGCGCGTAGAGCGCGTCGTAGAGGAGCGCCATGTCACCGGCCCCCCTTGCTCTTGAAGCGCCGCGTCAGCTTTTCGGCCTCGCGGGCGATCCGATCGCCGAGCTCCTCGACGATGATCTTCGCCGCCCGCTCGCGGTTGCTGTCGAGCGCCGGCCGAAGGAAGGGTTGCGGCGGCATGGCGCCCGTCGAGCCGCCGGAGACCCGCGTCCTTGGTACGGTCCCGTACTCAACCAGAATGCCGTGATCCCCGCCGCGGCCCGGGCGCGGCCCGATGGCCACCGCCGCCTGATGCACCCGGCTCCGCAAGACGCGGACGCCGAGCGATTTCTTGAGCCCGCCAGTGCGCACGGCCACCTTGGAGCGCGCGGCCGCCAGGATGGGCTTGGCCGCAGCGCGCAGCGCGCCGACGAGAGCGAGCCGTTGTGCCCCGCGCGGGAGCTTCTGGAGCACCTCGTCGAGCTCCTTGGCACCCTCGAGCTTGACTTCGAATTTCGCGACCATCACGCATGCCTCGTCGTGACGAGCCGCAGCCAGTGGCGCCGGCCGATCTCCTCGATCGCGAGGATGTCGTAGTCGTCGCCCTCATAGGTGATTCGCATCGTCTCCTCGAAGCCGGCCCGATAGCGCACCGTGAACTCCGTCGTCCGCTCGGCCTGGATCTGATCGGACACGACGAGCTCCCGCCCGCTCTTCTGCCGGACGCGCGCCGGTTCGTTCGCGAGGAACGTGGCCTCCGTCGCAATCGGCTCGCCCCGCGTGTTGTTGACGACCGCGATCGAGCGGATCGTGATGCGCCGGTCCATGTCGCCCGCGTTCATCGAAGCTGCGCCACGTACGGCACGAGCAGGAGCTCGGCCGCGAGATGCAATTGCGTCACGGTCCCGACCGCGATGCTCGCCCGGTGCTCGTAGAGATCGCCGACCTGGAGCAGGATCGCCTTCCGGACGGGGAGCGGGATCAGCTCGGCCGATTCGCCATAGCCCGCGATGTACTCAACATGCACGTCCTGCGAGATCCCGCGCGTCGATGGCCAGGACTCACCGTAGGCCAGCTCGATGAATGGCGCGTCCAGGTCGTTGCTGACGGTGCGGTAGACGCTGGTCGCGAGCGTCTGCTCGGTGCCGTCGGCGTCGAGATAGCGGATCGCGGTGACCGAGATCAGCGGCGGGTGGCCGAGCGTGAAGATCGTCGGGAAGCCATGCCAGTAGGACTTCCACGTTTGCTTGAGCAGCGCGCGCCCGGTGTAGTCCTCGGCCATCTGCCGCGCCGCCCCGAGTGCCGAGGCGATGTACGAGTGCTCTGCGGCGTCTGTCACGCGGAGGTGCTGCGCGACCTCGGCGAGCGTCCAGGGCTCGTCAACCGGATCGACCGTGCGCTTGCTGGCGACCGAATTCATCTCACGCATCCGTCGGCGTCGGTTCGACGTAGAAGCTCGCGTGCACCGCCGCAGCGCCCTCGCCTGTCGCGTAGGCCCGGTAGTGCCAGGTGCCCGAGACCGTCAGCGGCACGTCGGCGTGATAGACGCCCGTGCTGTCTTTCACGATCAGGTCCGGGCTCCCGAGGTAGACGTAGGTCACGAGCGTCCGGTCGCCGCGCTTCACGTCGAGCAGCACCGCGTCGGGATCGGTCACGGTTCCGTTCTGATCCAGGAACGTCCACTCGATCCTCACCACCGCCCCGCGCGCGTAGCTGTTGATCGTCATGCGTCGCTCACCGTCAGGCTCGTGAGCGGGCTGTCCGCCACTGTCACCGTCGCCTTGATCAGCACCGGGACTGTCGGGATGGAGCCCGCAGCCTCGACGATCGCAGCCGCAGCCGTGACCGCCGCCGTGCCCGTTATGACGATCCCGCCGGCCGCGAGCACCATCGCCTCCGCCGCGGACACCGCCGCCGCGCCCGAGATCGGCAGAATGCCGACGCCCGACGCCGACGCGCCGGTGATCAGCACCGCAGCCGTGGCGATATGGATCTGCGCGCCGCCCGCCGCTGCGATGGCCGCGGCCGCGAAGACATCCGCCGAGCCGGAGATCACGTCGCCGACGAGCCCGATCGCGTCGGCCACGCTCGCAGCAGCGGTGACGGCCACAGTTCCGGTATGGATCTGCGCCGCCACCGCCGCCGCGAGGGCCGCCGCCGAGGCCGCAGCGACGGTCCCGATGTGCACCTGCGCCCCGGCGCCAGCCGCAAGCGCGGCGGCAATGCTCGGAGCCCCAGTGCCGATATGAACCTGCGCGCCTGACGCCGCCGCGAGTGCTGCCGCTGCGGTCACCGCGCCAGTGCCGGTGATGCCCTCAGCCGCAGCCGGAGCCAGGAAATACCGCCGCGGCACCGGCTCAAACAGGCCGTCGATCCCGAGGCCGTGGAGCATCTGGTCAAAATTGACCGCCGTGCCGTTCGCAACACCCGTGGCATCAATCAGGTGGCTCCAAGCGAGGAACGCGATCAGCACGCCATTGAGTCCCAGCGTCGCGCCCTCGTTCGACCCCAGGTTGAGGTTGGAGCCGGCCTGGCTCGCGTAGCCGCCCGTGCCGGTGATCGTGGCGAGGCCCCTCGAAATGCCATTGGCCGAGACACGAAAATCAGTTCCTAACGTCTGCGATGTGTCGCCTGACCAGACCCACAGCGTCCGGTCGGACATTTCCGCGGCCGTCGCGGCAACGCCGGCGCGATAGGTGCGGTTCCCCGAAGTCGCCGCGACAATAATTTCCGGCACGTCCCCCGTGGTGAGCCGCATCGTGACGCGGAAGGCCGTCGCCACGTCGGTCCGCCACATCGTGCGGTTGGCTGCGGTGTCGGCGATGCCCGAAGTCCAGACCGCGAACGTCCAGTTCGTCCGCGTCGCCGACATCTCGAGCGTGTCGGGCATGTTGGGCGCGAACTCGCGGTCGGTCGGCGCGTAGAACTTGCCCGGCACGCTGAAGCCGTCCACGAGCCGCAGGGCCGGCGCGCCCGCGCCGATCTGGAAGCGCTCGCCCCCAAAGCGCGACGGCCCGTAGTCAACCCACAGCCCGCCCTCGTTGACCAGCGCGAGCTGAAGATCGTGCCGGAGGAAGCCGCGGATGCGGCGGGATGGCAGCCGGTTGCTCACTGGCTCTCGATCACGTGCGGCACGAGCCGGACGTACATGTCCACCCCATCGCCGAAGAGCGCCTGGCTCGTCTCGTTCCGCACGAGCGGCGAGACGTGGCGGGCCTGCGTCAGAAGCGGCGTCGCGAAGCGAATGCGCTGCACCGTGGCGCCCCGTGCGACAGCACGGAAGAGATAGGGCGGCGGCAGGTGGAACTGCGCATCGTCGGCGTCGTCGGACGTGTAGCCCACATACGCACCGTCGGCGCCGCTCAAGCCCGCCGGGTTGAGCGTGCCCGCGGTCGCGTGCCCCGAGAAGCCGAAGTAGACGTAGACGAGCCCGCCAGCGGTCACCACCGGAGTGGAGATCCACTTCAGCGCGACCTCAACATCGTACTCGGACGCCGGGTTGGCACTGAGATCAGCCTTGGCGCCCTGGATGTAGGCACTCGCCGCAAGGCTCGTCAGGTTCATCTGATGGGTGCGAGTAATCCCGGTCACAGCGAGCGTCGTATGTGCCCACACGACCTCGCTGGGCGTCGGTGCGGTTTCGAGGAGAAATTGGCTCGGCATCGCCTATCCTCCTCAACTCTCCGGCTGGGTGTAGGTGAAGCTGGTGCACTGCACCGTGACGCCGGACGTGATCGACACGCTGTTGATCTCCATATCCCCACCGCCGCCCGTGGCCGTGACGAGCCCCTGCATGATCGCGAGTGCGTTGCTGTCGAGCAGGCGGAAGAACGAAGCGGTGCCCGTCGCGTCCGCGCTGGTATCGGACGTGATCGCCGAGGCCGTCGCAGTGGCGCCCGGAGCGGCGTCCGCCGCTGCACCAAACGCCGGATCGGACATCGTGAGCGTGGCGAGCAGCGTCGCTCCGCCGAGCGCGGCGTCCGCGTCGGCCGGGACAGAGCCCGCGTAGATCCGCAGGAGACCGGCGCCGGCTCCGCCATCGACCAGATCGACGACCGCGTCCGCGGCGGCCTTGGCGGCGACATTCGTGATGAAGAAAGCCATCGGATCAGCCCTCCGCGCTCAGGCGCTGGCGCACGCGCTGGATGCCCTGCCAGCGGGCGAGCTCGCCCCGGTAGTAGTCGTGCTTCTCGGCCTTCTGCCCGTCTGCCAAGTAGGCCTCGCACCGCGCGATCATCTGATCGACGAGCAAGCCGGGATCGGCGATGTCGCGCCGGCCGGCGATCGACCGGATGAATTCCTCGTACTGCTCAATGTCGCTCATCGATCCCACTCCTCAGATGCGCCCAGCACTCGCCGGCCGCCATTTCCTCGATCGTCCACTGGCACCACGCCATGCGATGCGCCCAGGCGACGCGCTGCGCCGCCGTCGGCTCGACGACCGGACCGCCGAGCGCATGGCCCGCGACCGGCCAGACCATGGAGCCCTCGTCGCACGCCACCACGGGCACGCCCGCGAGCATGGCGTCGGTGCCGAGATTGCTGTTGTACGTGACCACGAGGCGCGCGGCCGTGAGTGCGCCCGCCAAAGTGCCATCGACGATCGGCAGGCCGGAGCGACGGACGCCATTATCGATCCCCATCGTGCGCGGATGCGGCCGGATTTGAGCGCCGGGATAGGCCGCCGCGCAGGCGCGGTACCATGCCGGCAGATCGACGCCGCGCACCGCGCTGTCGCCCGCGACCTGTCCGGCCACGAGGACGTGCTGTCCGCCCACGACGCCGCGCCAGGGCTGCATCAGCGGCGCGAAGTGGCGATCCCAGCGCGCGCCGTCCACGTCCTGGTTGCGGAAGGCCGCGCGGCCGTTGAGCCCATCCCAGCCGGCCGAGGTCCAGGCGAAGCGATCGCCCATGTAGCCGCGCTCGATCACCACTGTCCGCCCCGCCGCGAGGACAGCACGATAGGCGCCGATGCCCCACACGACCGCGACATCGCACTGGTGCACCCGGCCCGACCACATGTCGATGACGGGCCGATGCCCGTGTCGGATCATCCCGGCCTCCATCGCGGCAAGCCAGGTGCCGGCGTGTTGCAGAGCGTGCTGATAGATCACGATCTTCATTTCCGGATACACCGCATGACGATCGTCCGGTCCGAACCTGAAAACGCGCAGACAGGCGCCTTCGCGTCCCGCTGCCCCATGACGACGATCGGGGCCCAGCCCTCGGCCTCTAGCCGCGTCGCAATCTGGCCGATCGTGTAGTGCCGCTTGTGGTACGGAAACCCGCCCGCAGCGAAGGGCAGGGCTGCCTCGTTTGGCACGCTCACGAGGAGTTGCTGCGCCCGCGCCGCGTGCATCTCCCTGAGTGCGCCGAGATCATCTTCGAGATGTTCAAGGAGCTCGAAGCAGGTGACGGCATCGGCCTCGGGCAGCCGGCAAGGAAGCTCTGCATGCCCCCATGTGATGCGATCGCTCGTCGAGTAGTGCGCGCGGGCGAACGCCAGCGCCTCGGGATTGCGATCGAGACCGATCACAGAGCGCGCGGCCTCAGCCAGGATGGCGGCGCCGTAGCCACAACCGCAGCCCACGTCGAGCACGCGGAGCCCGGCGCAGGACCGCGCCGCCCAGCGATAGCGCGAGACGTGATCCTCCCGGATCCCTTCGATCGTCGGCGCCCTCTGATATTCAGCCATCAGGCCAGCGCCTCCCGGAGCGGCACGTAGGGTACGCAGTCGAGCGCGGAGCCCGGCGATGCGTTCACGACCTCGATTCCACGCTCGGCAAGCGCCGGCAAAATCGTCGCGAAGGTGCCGATGAATTCCTTCCACGGCGGGTTTGTCTGAAGCCCCGGCGGGTGATCGCCGAAGCAGTGGCTCATCCCGCGCTCGCCGGGCCGGTAGTCCACGCCGAGCATGACGATCCGCCGGGCGGCGGCATGGGCCGCGATGTGCACGGCCTGATAGGCCGAATTCCCGCCGGAGCGGATCGCCGACGGGTCCGGGTCGAAGCTATCGATCCCGGTGTTGCGCAGCACGTGGATCGGATAGGGCACGCTGTCGTCGATCGTCACGCAGTGCGCCATCCGGACGCGCGCATAGTGGAGCTTCCACCACTTCAGATCGCAGGCGTAGATCATGTCCGCCCAGCCGCTCGTGTAGCGGTAGGCGTCATTGACCGAGATCACCTTGGTCCGCTCGCGGTCGCGCCGCCAGTCGTGAGCGATGGCGAGATCGGGCAGAGAGAGGGAGGGTCCCGTGGCGATGACGAGTACCGTCTCGTCAGACCACATGCGCGGGACCCTCCACCAGATCGCCATCAGATCAGTACCTGACCTTGCGCGTCACCCCGGCTCGCGTCGTCGTGACTTTCGGGTTTGGTTCCTCGAACGGACCCGGCTCCGGCTGCGGAGACACATACGGCTTCGGCTCAGGCTTCGGCTTCGGCTCAGCCTTCACAGCCGGCTCCGGCTTCGGCGCTTGCGCGCGTTTGGCGAACCCGCGTTTGATCAGATTTGCCCCTTCGTCGTCGTGGACTTCCACGAGACTGTCGGCCTCACAAACCTGTGTCACGCCGCGGACGGGGACCTTATGCGTCGCGATAAAACGTACCCACATGGGTTCCTCCTACGTCACGATCTCGTCAACCGCGGCCAGATCGGTCCCGGGCTGGAACCGGCCGGCGAGGCCGAGCAGAAGTGCACCGCCGTCGGACGAGGCGACCGCCACGGTGATGCGCAAGCCGACGAAGTAGAAACCGTTCTCGTGATCGAGCTCGT
>DASWJZ010000139.1:0-11219 GCA_036396875.1 Propylenella sp. | reverse complement strand
CCGCGTTCACCACCGCCCAGCGATCCCCGCTGGCCGTGGCGCCGGCCGGCGAGACCGGGCCGAGCAGAGCCAGGCAGGCGCAGCCCGCCAGGGCGAGTGTCCTCCTTTTGTTCCGTGTCATGATCTGCCCCTTTTTCAGGATGAGCGAGCCCCCACGCGACCGGCCGGGTTGCAACGCCATGTCGCAAAGGGAGTGTCGGACCGCACTTAAAGGGGAGTCAATCGATTTGCCGGCCATGGCGGTCGCTGGAGCTGCACCGCTCAGCGGTGAGATGAGCGCTCAGCTGCCGAAGGTTGGCGCTACAGCGGGGCCAGCGGTCGCCCGCGTCCCCCCCCGCCGCCCTCACCGCGTCGGGACCGGCTCCTCGCCGCGATAGTCGTAAAAACCGCGGCCGCCGCCGCCAGCTTGAATAGTGCGAAGGCGCCGTATACCATAATATGGTATCGCTCAATGGGGCGACGGATCGGTCATGAAGAACACATCGGTCATCATCGGGGACCACCTCGTCGATTTCATTGAACGGCAGGTCGAGCGGGGCCGGTACGGATCTGCGAGCGATGTCGTGCGGGCAGGGCTTCGTTTGCTGGAGGAGCGCGAGGCGAAGCTCGAAGCATTGCGTGGGGCGCTCGTCGAAGGCGAGGAGAGCGGTCCTTCGACCCCCTTCGATTTCGATGAGTTCATCGCAAAAAAGCGCAAGAGCAGACCGCGCCCCGCATGACAGGCCATGTCGTCTCTCCGCGTGCTCGGGCGGATCTGAACGACATCTGGGACTATACGGCGGACCACTGGGGGCTCGATCAGGCGGAGCGCTATTTTCACGTTCTCGGGCAGGCCATCGAGGCCATCGCCCGCAACCCCGGGAGAGGCCGTCCATGCGACGAGGTGCGACCGGGCTATCGCAGATACGCCGTCGGCTCACATATGATATTCTTCCGCATCGTGGGGGATCACATCGATATCGTCCGCGTCCTGCGCCAGCGGATGGATTTCGAGCAGCACCTCTAATCCGAAGGTGCGTCTACCGCGTCGGGACCGGCTCCTCGCCGCGATAGTCGTAAAAACCGCGGCCGGTCTTGCGGCCGAGCCAGCCCGCCTCGACGTATTTCACCAGAAGCGGGCAGGGGCGGTATTTGGAATCGGCGAGGCCGTCATAGAGCACCTGCATGATCGAGAGGCAGGTGTCGAGGCCGATGAAGTCGGCGAGCTGCAACGGGCCCATCGGGTGGTGCGCGCCGAGCCGCATGGCGGTGTCGATCGCCTCGACGGTGCCGACGCCCTCATAGAGCGTATAGATCGCCTCGTTGATCATCGGCAAAAGGATGCGGTTGACGATGAAGGCGGGGAAATCCTCCGCCACCGCCGTCTTCTTGCCAAGCCTGGCGGCGAGCTCCTTCACCGCCTCGAACGTCTTGTCGTCGGTCGCGATGCCGCGCACCACCTCCACCAGCTCCATCACCGGAACCGGGTTCATGAAATGCATGCCGATGAAGCGCTCCGGCCTGTCGGTCGCGGCGGCGAGGCGGGTGATGGAGATCGACGAGGTATTGGTGGCCAACAGAGCGTCCGGCCTCAGCGTCGCGCAGAGATCGGTGAAGACCTTGCGCTTGACGGTCTCGTTCTCGGTCACCGACTCGATCACGAGATCCGCCTCGCCCAGCTCGTCGAACGACAGCGCCGGCCGGATGCGGTCCATCGCCGCCCGGCGATCCGCTTCGGTCACGCGGCCCGAGGCGACCTGGCGGGCGAGGTTGCCGTCGATCGTCGCGAGGCCCGCCTGGATGCGCTCCTCGCTCACATCGTTGAGAAGGACCGAATAGCCCGCGAGAGCGCAGACGTGGGCAATGCCGCTGCCCATCTGGCCGGCTCCGATGACGCCGATCTTGCTTATTGCCGGTGCCATGGCGGTATCCCGTCCCCGTTTCAGCCGAGTATTTCGCAACTGCGGTAAAAGCGGAAGCGCCCGTTCAACGAAATTCGCTCCGCGATCAGGCGCTCGACGCGGCCCGCTTCTCCAGCTCCTTTTCGAGCTCCGGCAAGACCTGGAACAGGTCGCCGACCAGCCCGTAATCGGCGACCTGGAAAATCGGCGCCTCCGCGTCCTTGTTGATGGCGACGATCACGCGCGAATCCTTCATCCCGGCGAGGTGCTGGATGGCGCCCGAAATGCCGCAGGCAATATAAAGGTCCGGCGCGACGATTTTGCCGGTCTGGCCGACCTGCCAGTCGTTCGGCGCGTATCCGGCGTCGACGGCGGCGCGCGAGGCGCCGACCGCGGCGCCCAGCCGGTCGGCGACCGGCACGATCACCTCCATGAACTTTTCCTTCGAGCCGAGAGCGCGGCCGCCGGAAATGATGATGCGCGCCGACGCCAGCTCCGGCCGCTCGCCGCCCGCGACGCTTTCCTCGACGAACGACGAGAGGCCGGGATCGGCGGGCGCTTCGACGCGCTCGACAGGCGCGTCCGCGCCCCCCGCCTCCGCCACCGGGAAAGAGGCGGTGCGTATGGTAAGGATCCGCTTCGAGTCCTTCGACCTGACGGTCTGGACGGCGTTGCCGGCATAGGTCGGGCGGCGAAAGGTGTCCGGCGCGACCACCTCCATGACGTCGGAGACCTGCATGACGTCGAGCAGGGCGGCGACGCGCGGCAGCACGTTCTTGCCGGAGGTCGTCGCCGGAGCGACGATCGCATCGTAGGAGCCGGCAAGGCTCGCGACCAGCGCCGAGACCGGTTCCGCCAGCCCGTGCGCGAGGCCGTCGGACTCGGCGATCAGCACCTTTGCGACGCCGGAAAGCTTCGCCGCCTCCGCCGCGACGGCCCCCGCGTCCTTGCCGGCGACCAGCACGTGCACGTCGCCGCCGAGCTGCGACGCCGCTGAAAGCGCCTTGGCCGTCGCCTCGTTCAGCTTCGAATTGTCATGCTCGGCCAGAAGCAGCGTGGTCATCGGGTTCCTCTACAGAATGCCGGCTTCGTTCTTCAGTTTGTCGACCAGATCGGCAACGGAGGCGACCTTCACGCCGGCCTGCCGCTTCGGCGGTTCGCGCGTTTCCACCACTTCCAGGCGCGGCGTGATATCGACGCCGAAATCGGCGGCGCTCTTCATGTCGATCGGCTTCTTTTTCGCCTTCATGATGTTCGGAAGCGACGCGTAACGCGGCTGGTTCAGGCGGAGATCGGTCGTGATCACGACCGGCAGCTTGAGGGTGACGGTCTGCAGGCCACCGTCGACCTCGCGCGTGACCCTGGCGGCGCCGTTCGCCAGTTCGATCTTCGACGCGAACGTTCCCTGCGCCCAGCCGAGAAGCGCCGCCAGCATCTGGCCGGTCTGGTTGCAGTCGTCGTCGATCGCCTGCTTGCCCATAATCACAAGCCCGGGGGCCTCCGCCTCCACCACACCCTTCAGGATCTTGGCGACGGCGAGCGGCTCCACGATGCCGTCGGCCTGGACGAGGATTCCGCGGTCGGCGCCCATCGCGAGCCCGGTGCGAAGGGTTTCCTGCGCCTGCACCGGGCCGACCGAAACGAGCACGATTTCTTCCGCCTTTCCCGCCTCCCTAAGCCGGATCGCCTCCTCCACCGCGATCTCGTCGAAGGGGTTCATCGCCATCTTGGTGTTCGCCAGGTCGACGCCCGAGCCATCCGGCTTCACGCGCGGCTTCACGTTCGCATCGATGACCCGTTTGACCGGGACGAGCACCTTCATGTCGTTCTTCTCCGCAGGGCGCGGGCCCCCGACTAGACTCCGGCGCACGGCTAATCAAGCCGATCTCCGGCGCTTTGTGCCGAATCCGTAGCGTTCGACAGGGGTTTGGGCGGGGTGTGTGGATCGGCGCGGCGCCTACCGGCTCTTGCCGGGGACCCAAAGGACGTCGCCGGCGCTGCGATGGTTGACCCAGCGGCTGGCGACGAAGAGAAAGTCGGAAAGACGGTTCATGTAGATGAGCGCCGGCCGGCCGACGCGTTCCTGCTTCTTGCCGGCAAGCGCGACCATCAGCCTTTCGGCCCGTCGCGCAATCGTGCGCGCGAGGTGAAGGGCGGCGGACGCGCGGCCTCCGCCGGGGAGCACGAAGGAGCGGAGCGGCGCCAGTTCGGCGTTCAGCCGGTCGATGTCGCGCTCGATCCGGTCCACCTGCGACGGCACGATGCGAAGCGGCTCGCGGTCTTTCGGCTCGCCGTCGTCGGGCGTCGCGAGCTCCGCGCCGAGATCGAAGAGGTCATTCTGGATAAGGGCGAGCATCTGGTCCAGCTCGTCAAGCTCGGGCGGCAGGTCCGCCCGCGCTAGGCCGATTGCGGCGTTCGTCTCGTCGACCGTGCCGTAGGCTTCGACGCGCAAATCGTGTTTCGGCCGCCGTTCCCCGGTGCCGAGCGCCGTCGTGCCGTCGTCGCCGGTTTTCGTATAGATCTTGTTGAGAACCACCATCGCAGCGCCAGATTAGAGACCGACGGGCTCTGCGTCACCTCCGGCTCTCAGAAGCGGTAGCCGACATAGAGGCCGGCATGCGTCAGGCCGCTGTTGCCGCCGTCACAGAGGTCCGAGTGCGAGGAATGATCGGCCGCGGCGATAACCCGCCAGCGAGGGCCGAGATCGACGCCGAGGCCGAGGCTCTCCCTGAACAGCACCTCGCAGCCGAGATCGGGGCCGTCTCCGGCGCTCTCAAGCGGTCCGTCGTGCCAGGTGCCTCCGAAGCTCGCCTCCAGAAAGAGCGAGCGGTAGAGCGGAAACGTCCAGGTGAGACCGCCGAATATCTGGTTGGTGCCGTTGTCGGTGGCGACGGTGGCTCCGAAGTGCGGGCGCGGCCTCAACAAGGTGTTGAGCCAGTAATTGTCGAACGGCGGCGCGAACGTGGTGAACAGGAGCTGTCCGTTCACCAGCACCCCGTCGGGTTCGTTGCTGGGGAGGGAGAAGGAGCCGCCGAACCGCACTTCGTCGAAGATGCCGAACAGACCCTCGCCGCCGGAGTCGGCGAATCCCGAGAAATCGTCGGCTGCGGCCGCCGAGCCGGTGGCGGCAAGCAGGGCTCCGAAGACGGATGTCAGCAGCGAACGCAATGCGTCTTCCGATCGCGGCAACATGCCGCCACGTCGATGCTAGCGACGCGGCGCGGCGCGGGCAGGGGGCCCGCGGCGAAGTTCTTCGCTTGTGGCATTGCGGCCACGCTCAGCGGGAGGCGAACCATAGCGCCGCCATGGCGACGACGATCGCCACGAACTGAGCGATAACCCGAAGCCGCATCATCTTCTGCGAGGTGTTCGGCGACCCGCCGCGCATCATGTTCCACAGGCCGAGAAGCAGGACGACAGCGACGAGCCCTACGGCAAAGGGCACGAGCGCCCGAACGAAGCTTTCCATGCGCGATCCCCCGGGTTGATCCCGATTCTCCCGCTCAGCCCTTGCTTGTCGCCCAGACGAGGAAATTGTGAAGCTGGCGCTTCGGCGCAACGCGTCGAAGCAGGCTCATGCCGTGCGCCGGGCGGGTGACGAAATATTGCGGCCGCGGGCTGGCGCTCTCGCAGGCCTTGATCAGGGCGGTGAGCACGGCTTCCGGCCCAAGCTCGCCGAACGTCATGCCGCCCCTCTCCATCGAGCGGAGACGACGCTTGTAATAGGCTGCGTGGACGGAGTTCTCGATGTCGATGTTTTCCCGCGCCTTGGCGACGGCATTCTGCATGAAGCGGGTGCGGATCGGCCCCGGCTCGATGACGGAGACGTGGATGCCGGTGCCGGCGAGCTCGATCCGCAGCGTGTCGGAATACGCCTCGAGCGCGAACTTCGAGCAGCTGTAGGACCCGCGGAAACCGAGCGTGATGAAGCCGAGGACCGACGAGCACATGACGATCCTGCCGTGCCCCTGGCGCCGCATCGCCGGAATAACGCGCCGGGTGAGGTCGTGCCAGCCGAAGAAATTCGCCTCGAACTGCGCCCGCAGGACCTCGGTGCGGACGTCTTCCAGCGCGCCCGGCTGCCCGTAGGCGCCGTTGTTGAAGAGCGCGTCGAGCCGGCCGCCCGTCGCAGAGAATACTGCTTCGGCGGCGGCGGCGATCGAGTCCTCCTCCGCGTATTCCAGATAGAGGGCGGTGACGCCTTCGGCCTGAAGTGCGGCGATGTCCGCCGGTTTCCGCGCGGTGGCGAAGACGCGCCAGCCGCGGTCGCGCATGCCGAGCGCGGCGCAGCGGCCGATGCCGCTCGAGCAGCCTGTGATGAGAATGGACCGGGACATGCTGACCGTCGGAGGAACGCTGGGGGCGGGGAAAGGATCGCCTTTGCTGATCCGACCTCTATGGCAGAAAGCGGCCCTCCGGAAGCCCGCTTGTCCCGGCGCGTGGGGGATTTTGCCCTTGCAAAGCCGGTCTTCATTCGAGCGACAGCAACCAAATCGCCCTGGCAGGAGACCGGGACGCCGGAGTTCAGCCGAACGGAGGCCCGAGCCCGGCGATCAGCTCTTCCGGGCTTTCTCCTCGGTCGCGGCGGGCGCGGGTCGTCTCCGACCCGCGCGACGTTGAAAGCTTGCTGCCGGTTTCGTCGAGGATGAGCCGGTGGTGGAAATAGCGCGGCTCGGGCAGGCCGAGCAGCGTCTGCAGCAGGCGGTGGACCGCGGTGGCGGGCTCCAGATCCTTGCCGCGCACCACATCGGTGACCCCCTGCGCGGCATCGTCCACCACGACGGCAATGTGATAGCTCGCCGGGCTGTCCTTCCGCCCGAGCACCACATCGCCCCAGGCGGCGGGATGGGCGGGCCGCGCCGCGCCCGCTGCGGCGCCGAGAGTCTCCGCCTCATCCCAGCTCAGCGGCCCCGCGCCTTCCAGCGCCCGCGCCATGTCGAGGCGCAGCGCATGATCCGCCGCGCCATCCGTTGCGGCACGGCGCCGCGCGGTAGACCAGGACCGCTCGCGCCTGGGATAGAGCGGCGCGCCGTCGGGGTCGCGTGGCCACACCGCGCCGCCTTGCTCCGCCTCCGCGACCATCCGGGCGGTCTCGGCACGGCTCAGGAAGGCTGGGTAGACGAGGCCGAACCGGTCGAGCGTCGCGAGCGCCTCACGATAGACGCCGAAGCGCTCGCTCTGCCGCAGCACGGGATTCTCCCAGCGGAGGCCGAGCCAGGCGAGATCCTCGAAGATGGCGGCCTCGAATCTTGGGCGCGCCCGCGACTGGTCGATGTCCTCGATGCGGAGGAGGAAGCGCCCGCCGGTCGCCGCCGCGGCGCGGCTGTTGAGCAGCGCGGAATAAGCGTGCCCGCGGTGCAGATAGCCGTTCGGACTCGGTGCGAAGCGGTACGTTCGCGGCGCCTGCGCCCGGCTCCGGCGGGTCGCCGCTTCATTATCCATGCGAGGCGCGGCCTTCCTCGGCCGGCTGTTCTGTCCATCGGGGCACGTTGCGCTTGGAGCCATGGAATGCTGTCTATGCGCATCGAATCCAGGGATGCGAGGGAAAATGCCGTTCCGGAAGTGGCAGGAGCTGTCCAGCAACGCGATCGGATCGCTCGATCCGCGGCGCACGGTCGCCGTGCTGCCGCTCGCCGCGACGGAGCAGCACGGGCCGCATTTGCCGGCCGGGACGGACAGTTTGATTGCCGAGGGTCTTCTGGCGGAGGCTTCGGCCCGGTCGCCGGACGACCTGGGCGTCGTCGTCCTGCCGACGCAGGCGATCGGCGCCTCGCTTGAGCATTCCAGGTTTCCCGGCACGCTCAGCCTCTCGGCCGCGCAGCTTATCGACACCATCATCGCGGCGGGCGAGGGCGTAGCGCGCGCGGGCCTGAAGAAGCTCGTGCTCGTGAGTACGCATGGCGGCAACGTGTCGGCCATGAATGCGGCGGCGCTCGAATGCCGCGCACGCATCGGCCTGCTGGCAGTGACGCTGACCTTCGCGCGGCTTGGCCTGCCGCCGGGCCTGGTTGACGAGCGCGAGCAGCAGCTCGGCGTCCATGGCGGGCTCATCGAAACGGCGCTGATGTTACATTTCCGGCCGGATCTCGCGGACATGACGCGAGCCGCCGATTTCACCTCCCTGCAGGAGAGCCTGCTGGAGCGGTTCGGCCGCCTGCGCGCCTACGGGCAGATCGGATTCGGCTGGCTGGCGGGCGATCTGAACCGTGCCGGGGCGACGGGCAATGCCGCCGCAGCGACCGCGGCGATCGGCGCCGCGATAGCCGCGCACCAGAGTGCGGCGTTCGTGGAGCTGCTCGGGGAGATCGCGTCGGCAGAGATCGAATCGCTATTGGCCGGACCCTGATACGAAGCCGCCGGCAGGACGAGCGAGGCAAGATGCAGCCCATTCGGCTCAGGATCGAAGACGCGGCGGCGGGAGGCATTGATGCCCTGCTGCATGCGCTCGGCGCGGTTCCGGGCGTGATGAGCGTGCGGGTCGATCCGGCGAGGGGCGACGAAGTTCGGGTGGAAGCGTCGGAAAGCCTCGATCCGATGCTTCTTGTCGAGGCCGCGCAGCACGCCGGCTATCTCGCCACGGTCATCGGATAGGAGGACGGCAAGTGCTCGTGCGCGACGACCCGGTCAACGCATTCGTCGGTTACGACGCGATCGAGGTGCCGTCCTCGGAAGAAGGCCCGCTCAAGGGCCTGACCTTTGCCGTCAAGGATATCTTCGACATCGTCGGCTATCCGACCGGCGGCGGCAGCCCGGTCATGCAGGCGGAAAGCCCGATCCACAGGACGAGCGCGCCGATCGTCGCCGCGATGCTTCAGGCGGGGGCGCGCTTCGTCGGCAAGACGCAGACGGACGAGCTGACATTCTCGATGAACGGCCAGAACAAGCATTTCCCCGAGCCGATCAACGTGCGCGCCGAAGGGCGCATCACCGGCGGCTCATCCTCCGGCTCGGCCGCGGCTGTTGCGGCGGGAATCTGCGATTTCGCGCTCGGTTCCGATACCGGCGGCTCGGTACGGGTGCCGGCCAGCTATTGCGGGCTCTGGGGCATCCGGCCGACGCACGGCCGGGTCGACAATTCCCGTGCCATGCCGCTTGCGCCGTCGTTCGACACTGCCGGCTACTTCGCCGAGTATCCGGCTGTTTTCGCGAGAATCGCGCCGGTCTTCCTCGGCGAGGATTCCCGCGCCGTCACCCTTCGATGCGTTGTTCGCGCCGACGACGCCTTCGCGCGCCTCGTCTCGCCGCGCGAGGCCGATGCACTGAAGCCCGCGGAGAGGCGGGTGGAGGCTCTCCTTGGATCGGCGCGGTCCGAAACGGTCGCGCCCGAGGGGCTCGAGGACTGGTACTGGACCTTCCGCCGGCTGCAGGCGATCGAAGCGTGGGCGGCGCACGGCGCCTGGATCGAAGACCGCGATCCGGACATGACGCCCGGCGTGCGCGAACGCTTCGAGTTCGGCAAGAGGGTCCCGCCCGATGAACGCCGGCAAGCAGAGGCGAATCGCATTCGGCAGCGGCGGCGCGCCGAGGACATCGTCGGCGCCGACGGCGTGCTGATGCTGCCGACCGTCCCGGCAATCGCGCCGAAGCGCGATCTGGCGGGTGACGCGCTGCAGGCGTATCGCGAGCGCGCTCTCTCCATTTTGTCGATCGCCGGGCTCGCCGGCCTGCCGCAAATCTCCATGCCGCTGGCTGAGCTTGACGGCTGTCCGCTCGGACTGTCGCTCATCGGGCCGCGCGGCTCCGACCGTGCTCTCGTCGCGCTCGCTCTCGCCGTCGCGGCGCCCTGATGGACGCGATCACCCGGATGCGCGCCTTCGTCGCCATCGTCGATTCAGGCGGTTTTTCCGCGGCAGCGCGCAGCTCCGGCCGGTCGAAGGCGCTCATGTCGAAATATGTCGCGGAGCTGGAAGAGGAGCTCGGCGCCCGCCTCCTCAACCGCAATACACGCCAGCTCTCGCTGACCGAGGCCGGCGAAGCCGCCTACGAGGAGGCGCAGCAGATCCTGAAGCGCGTCGGCGACCTCCGCGACAAGATCGAGGCGACCTCGTCGGAGGCCCGGGGCCGGCTGCGCATCTCCATTCCGCGCACCTTCGGCGACGGCGATTTGAGCCGCGGCATCATGGACTTCATGACGCATTATCCGGATATCCGGCTGGAACTCAGCCTGGAGGACCGCTTCGTCGATCTCGTGACTGACGGCTACGACGCCGCGATCCGCATTTCCGAGCTCGCCGATTCCTCGCTGATCGCCCGGCGGCTCGCAAAGTTCCGCGTCACGGTCTGTGCGACGCCCGCGCTGGTGGCGAGCCACGGGCGGCCGCAGCATCCCTCCGAGCTGTCGGGTCTTCCCTGCATCATCGACACCAACGTCCGCTTCCGCGCCAACTGGCAGTTTCGCGACGGCAAACGGAAAATATCGGTGCAGGTCACCGGACGGGTGGAAGCCAACAGCCCGCACGCCATCGCCGCGGCGGCGCGGGCCGGGCTGGGCTTCGCCCGCCTGCCCGAGATGATCGTGCATGCCGATATTGCAGCCGGACGCCTCGTTCCGGTGCTCGCGGACTACGAAATCGGTGATCTCGGCATTTTCGTCGTCTATCCGCATCGCGAGCGGGTTCCCGCCAAACTCCGCCTGTTCATCGACCATATCGCCGACTGGTTCGAGGCCGAGCGGAAGGCCGGGCGGTGCGTATCGTCTTGAAATCGCCCGCTTGAACCGGCATGGCGAGCATTGTCCGAGAGCGGACGATCCTCGGCCGTGGGGGGAAATCAGCCTTGCGCCTTCGCGATCTCCTGATCGCCGTACTCGCCGCTTTTGCGCCCGCGGCTGCGACTGCGCACCCGCATGTGTGGGTGGATGCCGCCTCGGAGGTCGTTTTCGACGATCGCGGCAGGCTCACCGCCATCCGCCACCATTGGCGCTTTGACGAGGCCTTCTCGGCCTATGCGTTGCAGGGTCTCGACGTCGACCGCGACGGCGCCTACTCGGAAGAGGAGCTTCGGCCGCTCGCCAAGGAGAACGTCGAGTCGCTGTCGGAATTCGAATTCTTCACCTTCGTCTCCATTGGCGATTACCGGGCCGGGTTCGGCGCGCCGCGGGACTATCGGCTCGACCTCGACGAAGGCAGGCTGATCCTTCACTTCACGCTTCCGCTCGCCTACCCGATCCTGGTCGGCGGGACCGCGGCGCTGGAAGTCTTCGACCCGGAATACTACGTGGCCTTCTCGCTGCCGAATGCGGAAGCCGTGCGGCTCGTCAACGCGCCGGCAGCGTGCAGCCTGGTGGTATATCCCGCACGCGGCCCGGACGCGGCGGCGGCACAGGCTCTTGCCGCGATC
>DASWJZ010000138.1:0-8196 GCA_036396875.1 Propylenella sp. | reverse complement strand
GAGGGGCGCTTTGCGCGCTACGACGGACGTTGGCGCGACCGCGATCCGTCCGAGGCGCCCGCCGGGGCCGCTTCCGTCATCCGCATCAAGGCTCCGCTCGAAGGCGAGACGATCATCCACGACCGCGTGCAAGGCCGCGTCGCCTTCCCAAACAAGGATCTCGACGACTTCGTCATCCTGCGCGCCGACCTGACGCCGACCTATATGCACGCCGTCGTGGTCGACGACCATGACATGGGCGCCACGCATGTCATCCGCGGTGATGACCACCTTACAAATGCCGCGCGGCAGTCGATCATCTACGAGGCAATGGACTGGCAGGCACCGGAATGGGCGCACATCCCGCTGATCCACGGTCCGGACGGCGCCAAGCTCTCGAAGCGCCACGGCGCGCTCGGCGTCGAGGCCTATCGTGCCATGGGCTATCTGCCGGAGGCGCTCCGGAACTATCTGGCGCGGCTCGGCTGGTCGCATGGCGACGACGAGATCTTTTCGACCGAACAGGCGGTCGAATGGTTCGATCTTGACGCCGTAGGCAAGGGGCCCGCGCGCTTCGACTTCAACAAGCTGCAAAGCGTCAACGGTCACTACATCCGAGCCGCGGCAGACGACGACCTCTTGGCCAGGCTCGAGGCGATCCTGCCCGAGATCGAGGGCGGGCCGGAATTCGCCGCCCGCCTCGATACGGACCGGCGAGCGCGGCTTCTTGCCCTGATGCCGGCGTTGAAGGAGCGGGCGAAAACACTCGTCGAGCTTTTCGAGTCGGCCCGATTCCTCGTAGCCGAACGGCCACTCGCCATGGACGAGAAAGCAACCAGGCTGCTTGATCAGGACGCACGTGCGAGGCTTGGAAGGCTCGCAGCCATGCTTGCCGCGATCGAGTGGGACTCGGCGGTGCTCGAAGAGGGCGTGCGCGATTTTGCCAATCGGGAAGGTTTGAAGCTCGGGCAGGTGGCGCAGCCGCTGCGCGCGACGCTGACGGGCTCGACCACCTCCCCGCCGATCTTCGATGTGCTGACGGCGCTCGGCCGCGAGGAGAGCCTCTTGCGAATTGGCGACTGGGCGCTCTGAGCACCCCTTCTCCGCTGCCGCCGGATGCTTGCGGTGCAGTGCAAAAACGCTTAGGTAAGCCACACTTTTTCCAAGGTAAAAGGCCGGCGCCGCGCGGCTGCGGCAATGCGATCGGTCAGATGGATCAATCCGAAAAAGAGGGACGGCATGGGTGAAAAGACTGCCACGCTGAGCCTCGGCAACGAGAGCTGGGATTTCGATGTCCGCGAGGGGACGCTCGGCCCATCGGTCATCGACATCAGTCCCCTTTACGGCAAGTCGCGACGCTTCACCTATGATCCTGGATTCACGTCGACCGCCTCATGCGAGTCGCAGATCACCTTCATCGATGGCGATGATGGCATCCTCCTCTATCGCGGTTATCCGATCGAGGAGCTGGCCGAGCATGGAGACTTTCTGGAGACGTGCTACCTGCTGCTCTACGGTGAGCTGCCGACCCAGGCGCAGAAGGACGATTTCGACAATCGCGTCACCCGGCATACGATGCTCCACGAGCAGATGTCGCGGTTCTATACCGGGTTCCGGCGCGACGCTCACCCGATGGCGATCATGTGCGGCGTCGTCGGCGCGCTTTCGGCCTTCTACCATGACTCCACCGACATCTCCGACCCCTATCAGCGGATGGTCGCCTCACTCCGCATGATCGCCAAGATGCCAACCATCGCCGCGATGGCCTTCAAATATTCTATTGGACAACCTTTCGTGTACCCGAAGAACAGCCTGGATTATGCTTCCAACTTTCTAAACATGTGCTTTGCAGTCCCCTGCGAAGATTACATCGTGAACCCAGTTCTTGCCCGAGCGATGGACCGGATCTTCATTCTTCATGCGGATCACGAGCAGAACGCGTCCACGGCGACCGTCCGCCTTGCCGGTTCGTCCGGCGCCAATCCTTTCGCCTGCATCGCGGCCGGCATCGCCTGCCTCTGGGGCCCGGCGCATGGCGGCGCCAACGAGGCGGCGCTCAACATGCTCGCAGAGATCGGGACGCCCGACCGCATTCCGGAATATATCGACCGCGCCAAGGACAAGGATGACCCGTTCCGCCTGATGGGCTTCGGGCATCGCGTCTACAAGCACTACGACCCGCGCGCCAAGATCATGCAGAAGACCTGTCATGAGGTGCTTGGCGAGCTCGGCGTCAGCGACGACCCGCTTCTCGACGTCGCGATGGAGCTGGAGCGCATCGCCCTGTCGGACGACTACTTCATCGAGAAGAAGCTCTATCCGAATATCGATTTCTATTCCGGCATCACGCTGAAGGCGCTCGGTTTCCCCACCACCATGTTCACCGTTCTCTTCTCGGTTGCGCGGACGGTCGGCTGGGTGGCGCAGTGGAACGAGATGATCGAGGATCCGCAGCAGCGCATCGGCCGCCCGCGTCAGCTCTACACGGGCGCGGGCGAACGGCGCTACGTGCCGATCTCCGGCCGCCGCTGAAGCCTGGCCGCGCGCCGCCCCCGACCGTTCTCGGCGGCCTCAATCACGATCTCGGCGGCTTTGTCGCTCGGGCGGCCGCCGTCCGGCAGGACCATCTTCTCGGAAAGGCAGCATAGCGCCTCGACCTGCCTTGCGCGAACGGGACCATCCGACAGTAGCGCCAGCGTTTCCCGGGCGAGCACGTCGGGGTTCGCATCGTCGTCGAGGAACTCCGGAACGGCGTTCATTCCGAGCACAAGATTGGTCAGCACGATGGACGGGACCGTCAGAAAGCGCTTCAGCATCCGCGCCACTGGATCGACCCGGTAGGCCACGACCATCGGCACGCCGGCAAGGCCGAGCTCCAGCGTCACCGTGCCCGATGCGGCGAGCGCCGCGTGCGCCCGCCGGAACGCCGCAAATTTCGCCTCTTCGCCGAGCACGATCTGCGGCCGCACGGGCCATGCGGCGGCGCGCTCCTTGATCTCATCTTCGAGGTGGGCGACCGCCGGCAAGACAATTCTCACGTCCGGGCGAGCGCGGGCGATGCGGCCGATGGCTTCTCCGAACGGCGCCATCAGCCGGGAGATCTCCGTCCTTCTGCTGCCGGGCAGCACAACCAGGACCGGATTCCCCTCGAGCGGTGTGCGTTCGCCCTCTCCAGCCCGCAGACGGCCGAGCGCTTCCACCAGCGGGTGTCCGACATAGGTGCAGGGCGGGCCGCCGAGCCGCGCATGCGCATCCGGCTCGAACGGCAGGAGCGCAAGCACATGATCCACGTAGCGCGTCATCCTGCGCGCCCGGCCGGGCCGCCAAGCCCACACCGAGGGCGAGACATAGTCGACGATCGGCAGGTCCGGCCGGCGGCGGGCAATGCGCTTCGCCACCGCATGCGTCAGGTCGGGGCTGTCGATAATCACAAGGATGTCCGGCTCCCAGCGGAGCACTTCGTCCACCGTCTGGTAGATCCGCCTGACGATGCGCGGCAGATGCGCGACAATCGAGGCGAGCCCCATCACTGCGACATCCGCGATCGGAAACAGGCTGGTCATGCCGCGCGCAACCATCCCTTCTCCGGCCAGGCCGAAGAAGCTCGCGCTTGGCCGTTGCCGGCGGATGGCATCGATGAGGCTAGCGCCCAGCTGATCGCCGGACTCCTCGCCGACGACGAGAGCAATGCGAAGCGGCCGGTCAGCCATTCGCGGCCTTGGGCGGCGGCTCCATTCCGAACAGGAACAGGCCGGCGCGCCGGAACGCCGCGACCGTCTCCTCGCGGCCTGCGAGGATGGTATGCCCGGCTTCGGCGGCCACCCCGCTCAGGCCGGCGGCCTGCGCGAGCTCCGCGGTTCCCGGACCGATCGTCGGCACGTCGAGCCGGCGATCCTGATGCGGCTTCATGCATTTTACGAGCACGCCGCCGGCTTCCGTGATCTGCCCGGCCGCGCGCAGGTCCGCGACGCGCGCCAGCAGCGCGTCGGTTCCGCCGGAATCCTCCACCGCGATTATGCGGTCACCGGCAGCCACTGCGGCCTGCGCGACATCGAGGCTGCCGATCCGACGGGCCGCCTCCGCCGCCGTCTCGATATCGGCCCAATCGCCGTGCGTTGCCCGCCCCGTCAGCATCCCCTGCGGCAATGCAAGATCGGGAGCGACATCGAGCGCGCCTACGACCCGGAGACCCCGCTCCTCGAAGATCCGGGCGACCCCGGTCAGCAGGCTGTCATCGCCATTGCGCATGAGAGCGATGATGCGCGGAATGAGTGCGACCGCCCCCAAATCGGGCCGAATGGACCGGAAGTCGGGCCGCTTTCGGATGGAGCCGACCAGCACCGCTTCCCGGCACCCGGCTTCCCTCGTCAGCCGAAACAGGCGCCCGATCTCCCCCCACCGCAAAACGTGGACGGTCACAGCCCGGAACATGGCAGGATCGGCTTCGTCGGCGATTGCAAACACAATCGGGCGCCGTCCGGAACGCGCAGCCGAAGCGGCGACGAGCGGCGGAAGCGCCCCTCCGCCGGCGAGGATGGCCAGTGGCCCGGCGCTATTGTCGGTCATTGCATCCCTGTCAGGGATCGGCGTTCCGCTCCCGCGGCGTGCAGATCGCCCGATCTCCCCCGTCGCGGATGAAGTCGACGATCTTGCGGACGTTCTCATCCCCCGCAAACTCTTCTGCAACGTCAGCCAGCCGCTCCTTCAGCGTGCCTTCCGGACCGAAAAGCGTCCGATAAGCGCGCCTCAGTCGATGGATCGCCTCGCGGGGAAATCCACGGCGCGTCAGCCCGATGATATTCAGACCGCCGAGGGCAGCCCGGTTGCCGATCGCCGAGCCGAAGGGAATGACATCGTTTTCGACTCCCGACATTCCGCCGATGAAGCCGCTCTCGCCGATGCGGACGAACTGGTGGACCGCCGACAATCCCCCGAGAATGGCATAGTCGCCGACCCTGCAGTGGCCTGCGAGCGTGGCGTGGTTGACGAGCGTGACGTTGTCCCCGATCAGGCAATCGTGCGCGACGTGCGAGCCGACAAGGAGCAGGCAGTTGTCACCGATGCGGGTCACGAGGCCGCCGCCTTCGGTGCCGGGATTGATCGTCACGTGCTCACGGATCGTGCAGTTCCGGCCGATCTCCAGGCGGCTTGTTTCGCCGCGAAACTTCCGGTCCTGCGGAGGCATTCCGACGCTGGCGAAGGGAAAGACTTGCGAACCCGCGCCGATGACGGTCGTACCGCCCACGACGACATGGGAGTGGAGGCGCACGCCCTCTCCCAGCCGCGCGTTGGCCGAAACGATGCAGTACGGGCCGACCACCACGCCGTCGGCCAGTTCCGCCCCGGAATCCACGATCGCGGTCGGATGAACTTCGGCCAAGCTACCCGTCCACGAGCATTGCGCTCACTTCCGCCTCCGCGACCTTTACGCCCTCGACGCGCGCCTCGGCGGCGAATTTCCAGATGTTCGAGCGGCGCCGGATCTTTCGCACATGGTACTCGACCGTATCACCGGGGATGACCGGCCTGCGGAACTTGGCGTTGTCGATCGTCATGAAGTAGACAAGCTTCGGTCGCACCGCGCCGCCCTGCGCAAGCACGCAGAGCGCGCCGGCGGTCTGCGCCATCCCTTCAATGAGAAGCACGCCCGGCATTACCGGCCGGCCCGGGAAATGACCCGTGAAATGCGGTTCGTTGATGGTGACGTTCTTTACGCCGACGCAGGAATCGTCGCCGTTGATGTCACGGATCCGGTCGATCATGAGGAACGGATAGCGATGCGGCAGAGCCTCCATCACCTTGCTGATGTCGGCCGCCTGAAGCGTCCTGATCTCCTGGTCCATCGGCAGCGCGCTCCAAATCCGGCTCACCCGCCGGCCCGACATCAATCCGTCCGGTCCTTCCTGGCCAGCTTACGCAGCACGGCCATTTCGCGGAACCACTCCTTGATCGGCCGCGCCGGCACACCGCCCCAGCGGGCGCCGTCCGGCACGTCGCCATGCACCACGCTAACCGCCGCGATCTGCGCGCCGTCTCCGATCCGGACGTGGCCGTTCACGCCGCTCTGTCCGCCAATCGCCACGAAGTCGCCGATCCGGACGGAGCCGGATATGCCCACTTGCGCCACGATAACGCAATGGCGGCCGATCTCGACGTTGTGAGCGATCTGCACCTGGTTGTCGATCTTCGTTCCCTCGCCGATGACCGTGTCGCGGTTGGCGCCCCGGTCGATGGTAGTATTGGCGCCGATTTCGACGTCGTCCTGAATGAGGACGCGGCCGATCTGCGCCACCTTCCTGTGGCCTTGCGGTCCCATGGCGAAGCCGAAGCCGTCCTGGCCAATGCTCACGCCCGGATGTACGATCACCCGGTTGCCGATAAGGGCGTGCTGGATGCTCGAATTGGCGCCGACGAAGCACTCGCGGCCGACAGCCACCGCTTCCCCGATCACCGCGCCCGCGCAGATTACGGTGCCCCGGCCGATCTCCGCACGGGCGCCCACAACAGCCCCTGGCTCGACACGGACTTCATGTTCGAGCCGTGCCGCAGGGTGAACGAAGCCGCCGACCTCGCTCGCGCCGAAGAACCCGGACGGCCGCAGAGCCGTCGGGTAGGCTCGGGCGAGGTAGGCGCTGTAGGCGTGGTATGGTTCGGCGGTCTCCAGGACGGCCACACGGTCGGGCACCCGCTCCGCATAGCGCGCCTGACAGAGACAGGCGGTCGCGCGCGTATCGGCGAGATGCTTCACGTATTTCGGATTGTCGAGAAAGCTCAGATCGCCGGCCTGGGCGGATTCCAGTGGGGCTGCGCCGAGAACCATCGCGTCGGGATCGCCGCGAACCAGGCGCGCCCCGACAATTTCCGCAACTTCCGCCAGGCGCAACGGGGCCGGCGCCGGAATGAAGCGGTGGTCATGCATCACAAACGGAACCGAAAGAGCCGCCGGCGCAGAGCCGGCCGCTTTGATCGTCAGAAGCGGGTGCCGCCGCCGAACCGGAAGAACTGTGTCTCGTCGTAGCTCTCCGATGTCAGCACGTATGCAAAATCCGCCCGGAGCGGACCGAGCGGCGACGCCCACAGCAGCGAGCCGCCGATCGAGGACCGGATCGACGCGTCATCGTCGATCAAAAGCACAATGTCGTCGGCGTCGGTGTCGAACGACGTGCCCGCGTCGGCGAAGAAGGCGCCCTTGAAACCGAGATCGGGCGGGAACAAGGGCAGCGGGAATTGCACCTCTGCCGTCGCCGCCGCGAAAACGTTCGCGCCAAGCGCCTCGCCGGTGCCGGCATCGCGGGGGCCAAAGCCGGAGGTTTCGAAGCCGCGCACTGTTTCCCCGCCCTTGAAGAAGGCGTCAAGGAGCCGGACGTCCTCGCCAATCCCGACGATGTGTCCCCCCTGCACCTTGATCAGCCCAACGATGTCGCGGTCGGGGAAAATCTCGCGATAATAGGAACCGGAACCCGTCGTCCGCAGATAGCTGACGTCGCCGCCGACGCCCGCGAATTCCTGCGTGAACTTGGCATAGACGCCGTCATGCGGATCGCGGCGATTGTCGAGCGAATCGTAGATCAGCGAGTAGAGTACGGACGAAATAAGCGTCTCGCCCTCCGCGGCCGCCTCGCAGATTGCGGCAGAGAGGTTATTGGGAGGAGCGTCCGCGTCGGGTATCTCGCATTGAGTTGTGGGGTCGTCGATGCTGATGTCCCGCACCTGCACCTGATATCCGGTCTGCACGGTGAAGTTTTCGGTGATCGGGAAACCGAAGGTCAGGGCCCCGCCGGTGGACTCATAGTCGTACGAGCGGAAGCTGCTCTCCTCGTAGACGCGCCGGAAGACATTGACGCCCGCCGAGATCCGCCGCCCGAGGAAGTACGGATCGGTGAAGCCGATCTCGTAGCTTTGGGTGTTTGTGCCGGCGCCGACGGCCACTCGCAAATTATAGCCGCGTCCGAGGAAGTTCCGCTCGTTCAGCGAAATGTCCCCGACCACGCCATCACCGGATGAGTAGCCGACGCCGAACGAGATTTCGCCGGTCGGCTGCTCCACGACCTCCACGATCACGATCACCCGGTCGACTTCCGAGCCCTGCTCGGTATAGATGCGGACTTCGCTGAAATAGCCGAGGTTGCGCAGCCGGCGCTCGGCGCGGTCAATCAGCACCCGGTTGTAGGCGTCGCCTTCAGCGATATCGAACTCGCGGCGGATCACGTAGTCGCG